>NZ_CAAGTW010000007.1:0-163036 GCF_900774285.1 Methanococcoides sp. NM1 | reverse complement strand
ATCCTTTAATTGTGATGTGGTATTTTTGCTCATTCGATTGCGATTTGCATTCGTTCTTTGAATTCCATGACGCATGAAAGGTAGATGTGAATAAATTTAGTTACCCACACGATGTTGAAGAGATCCAAATTATGAGACTAAGAATATTTGTGCATAATAAAAATAGTAATTAAAAAGCAAGTGGTCGGACCCTGCATAAATTTTCAATAACCTAAACACAAATCCAAGCATAGATACCAAGTATGAGTATTAATATCTTGAACTTTACATATTTTACTTGAGTCCTATACATCCTTGCAAGATATAGACATATGAAAATAGGATCTCATCTAACTATATAACAACAAGAAAGATGAATTATAGAATTAAAACAAGAAAAAATAAGGGAATACACCAGCCGGGAATCGAACCCGGGTTCGAGCGTTGGCAACGCCCGGTGATAACCGCTACACTACTGGTGTGATATGCACTTTTTGGTGCCCAGACCCGGATTCGAACCGGGGACAACTGCCTCTTCAGGGCAGCGCTCTCCCACTGAGCTACCTGGGCTTTGGGAGCATCAAATACATATCGTTTTTTGATATAAACTTATCGAATCGACATAATTGAAAGTTTTGTGGTGGGCCCGCGGAGAGTCGAACTCCGGACCTCCGCCATGTCAAGGCGACGTCATAACCATCTAGACCACGAGCCCAATTTGCTTGTCCGTTGCCCAGTAAAATTGAATCCTGAACAACGCGTCTGTTTCGCATTTGCTTCGAACCATGCTGCCCGAAGCAAACTCCTATAACAGATTTAAGGTATAAAAACTTTGTTGCTCAATGGTACTTTGGGCACTATTTCACTCTGGAAACGGGAACACTGGAATTTAGTAATTTTCAGCATCAATCGACATAATTATAGGCGTTTCCCCACATACAGGACATTTCGGGTTCTTGTTCACAGTGATCTCATCGAACCTCATTCCGAGGGCATCGTAATAGATCATGCGCCCTACCAGCGGTTTCCCAAGGCGGGAAATATACTTCACGACCTCTGTTGCCTGCATGGTCCCGATCACACCGGGAAGGATACCCATAACCCCAGCAGTCTTTGCAGCATCAGTTGATGGAGAGCTGGAGAAGATGCAGCGATAGCATGGACCTTCATGAGGAAGAATGGTCATGACCTGACCCTCGAACATAAAGATGCTGCCGTGGAATAGAGGTTTGTTGTGCAACACACATGCATCGTTCAGGAGATAGCGGGTAGCAAAATTGTCAGAGCAGTCCACAACAACATCGTAATCACTGATCAGTTCCTCAACATTACCAGACTCCATGCGCATTTTATAAGCTACGACTGTAACATCGGGATTCAAACGTTCTACAAATTCCTTTGCCGACCCTACTTTTGGCTTGCCAAGGTTTCCACCGTGGATCACCTGGCGCTGTAGATTGCTTATTTCCACAACATCGTCATCGATAATACCAAGAGTTCCAATGCCTGCTGCAGCCAGATACTGTATCACAGGAGAGCCAAGTCCGCCTGAGCCCACACAGAGAACACGCGACTCCAGCAACAGCTTTTGCCCTTCCTCACCCATGGACTTCATAATGATGTGCTTTGCATACCTTTCCTTTTGATCAGAAGTTAATTTCATAAATCTAATATATACCTATAAAATCTTATAAATAAACCGGAGATGGAAAAGGGATTTGTCACGGTTTATAATTGTAATGAAAAACAGTTATATATGGGAACTATATTTAGTGAGGAGACATGGATTCATTTAATGCAATAACGGCAGCCATATTCCTGCCGTTCATATTTGCCGGGCTTATACCCATTATGGAAAAGCTATTAAAGCAACGCGTGGGCTGGTTTGCAGCAGCCACAGCCCTTGCATCCTTCATACTCATCGGCCTGGCAGCGCCGGAAGTACTTGGGGAAGGGCATATAGTCCAGGGTTCAATATCATGGATACCCTCTGCAGGAGTTAACTTTGCGATCTATGCAGACGGACTCGCAATGCTTATCGGATTTATTGCATCTGGCATTGGTGTACTTATCATGTCCTACTCCAATGGATACATGTCCCAGAAAGAGGACCTGAAAAGATACTACCAGTATTTGCTTCTCTTTATGGGATCCATGATCGGAATGGTCTTTTCCGCAAATACGATACAATTGTTCATCTTCTGGGAACTTACCAGCATCACATCTTTCATGCTTATCGGATATTGGAGGCACAAGCCCGAATCCATCTATGGTGCCACCAAATCCCTTCTTATCACCGCTGCCGGTGGACTTGCAATGCTTGCAGGTTTCCTGCTGTTACGCACCATCACAGGCTCTTTCGACCTTGCCGCCATACTGAGTGACCCACAGGTCATTAATGCGGTCAAGGAACATGAGCTCTTCCTGATAACACTTATACTCATATTGATCGGTGCAGCAGCAAAGTCTGCACAGGGTCCTTTCTACATATGGCTTCCAAACGCAATGGAAGCCCCAACCCCGGTCAGTGCGTTCCTACACTCAGCAACAATGGTCAAAGCAGGTATCTACCTCGTTGCAAGGATACACCCGATCTTCTCAGGAACGGATGCATGGTTCATCCTAGTAAGCGGCATAGGCATCCTGACCATGCTGATAGCCGGATTCCTTGCCTTCAGGCAAACCGACATTAAAGGTATCCTAGCATATTCCACCATAAGTCAGCTGGCCTACATGATGACCATGTATGGTTACACCACACATCACGAACCAGGCATCGGAGTGGCAGCAGCAACATTCCATCTCCTGAACCATGCAACATTCAAAGCCTGTCTTTTCCTTGTCGCAGGTATCGTTGCACATGAAGCAGCCACGCGTGACATACGAAAGCTTGGAGGATTGCGGCGGGAGATGCCGATAACATTCATCGTGGCGAGCATTGCCGCTCTTTCAATGGCAGGCGTACCACCACTTAACGGTTTCCTGAGCAAGGAGATGTTCTACGAATCATCCCTTGAGATGGGAGCACTCCTTGGAGGCGGATTCACATTCCTGATCCCTGCATGCGCAGTGCTTGGTGGTGTTTTCACCTTCGCATACTCCATTAAACTGATCGACGGGATATTCCTTGGAGAGCGCTCAAAAGAGCATCTTCCTAAACATATCCACGAACCACCACTCACAATGCTGATACCACCGGCATTCCTGGCATTGCTTGTAATAGTGTTCGGACTTGTTCCATCCCTGCCGATACACACCATAATTGAACCAACCGTATCAGGCATCCTGCTGGAAACAGCACATCTGCATGTAAAGCTCTGGCATGGTTTTACAACGTCCCTTATGATGACCATTGTCACCTTCATACTGGGTATCCTCATATACTTCAGATATGACAGGATCGCTGCCTGGCAGAATAATTTCAATACAAGGTCCCCATGGATCAGCGTTAATTACTACTATGACAACGCAGTGGATTCTGCAAAGGAAAGAGCATTCAAATTCTCCACTATCACACAACCAGGAAACATCAAATACTACATGACCGCAATGCTGCTGCTCATGATAACAGTAGTAGCAATTCCGGTGATTACCCTTGCTACCAACATAGTACCTTCTACTTTGAACTTTGACATCGCCCCATATGAAGCAATACTACTACTATTGCTAATTGTGGCAGCTTTGGCATCAGCAGTTCTCCCGAAATACCTGCCATCCATCATTGCACTATCTGCACTTGGGTATGGTGTGAGCCTGCTTTTCATCTACCTGAAAGCACCGGACCTTGCCCTGACACAGGTACTGGTGGAAACACTATCCACCATAATCTTCTTGCTTGCAATCACAAAGATACCGCAGAAGTACAGGGAAAATATCACGACATCGGTTCTTTTCAGGGACCTCGCAATATCCCTGGCAGTTGCAGCAAGCGTATTTGTCGTATTGCTCAACGCAACACAGGGAATAGTGGCACCATTTGAATCCCTGTCCCACTACTTCATTGAGAACAGCCTTCCGCTTGCAGGAGGGCACAACATAGTCAATGTGATCATAGTGGATTTCAGAGGTTATGATACCCTTGGAGAAATATCAGTACTCTGTCTTGCAGCACTCGGAGTATACAACCTGATACACAGCCGAGGTGAAGAACAATGACCACAATAATAACCAAAACAATTACAAAAGTTTGCATCCCCCTGGTGATCCTGTTCTCCATATCCCTGCTACTCGCAGGTCATAACAACCCCGGAGGAGGATTTATCGGAGGCGTGATGTTCGCGTCGGTCATTGCACTGATGTACGTAGTATTCGGACTGAAATATGTAAAAACATTCTTCAACCCCGACTGGGCCAAATTGTTCGGATTCGGGCTCATGCTGGCATCCCTGACCGCATTTGCAGCAATGTTCTTCGGACATAACTTCTTCAGGAGTGCTGTGGAATTCGTCCACCTTCCGTTGTTCGGGGAAATCGAACTCGTATCTGCCGGTCTCTTTGACATCGGTGTTTATTTCGTAGTGATGGGATCACTGCTATTCATCTTCAAGAACGTAGGTGATGACAATGAATAATACATTACTTACCATTACAATCTCACTCCTCTTCGGCATAGGCACATTCCTTATGCTAAGAAGGGACATCATAAAGGTCATAATCGGGCTATCCGTCTTATCCCATGCAGTAAACCTCCTCATTGTCTCGACTGGAATATTCGATGGCACCAAAGTGCCCATCATTACCGGCTCCGGACATGAAGGCGAAGCATCCGGTATAATATTCACCGATAATCTTGCCGATGGTGTGCTGGCACCTGTGATTTCCGCTTCAACACATGTTGATTTCGTTGACCCGCTTGTTCAGGCACTTGTACTCACAGCCATCGTGATAAGCCTTGCAACAACAGCATTCATACTGATCCTTGCATACAGGATCTATGAAGAATATGGGACCACTGACATACGAGAGCTAAGGAGGCTGTGGGGATGATCGCAGAAATGTCACACCTGCCCATAATACTGATAGCTGTGCCCATACTCATGGCAGCCCTCATGCTCTTTTTGCGCTCCAATGCCGGAATTCAGAAAGGACTGAACATTACAGTATCATTCGTTATGATGGCACTCAGCTTCGTGCTCCTCTGGCAGGTCTGGAACGGAGGCATCCAGGTCTATGAAGTCGGAGAATGGGGCAAATACGGAATCATACTTGTAGCCGACCTGCTCAGTTCAGGAATGGTAGTGCTAAGCTCACTTGTATCCTTCCTCGCTCTCCTCTACTCACTGGACTACATCGAAGGCAAATCATTAAGCTCCAGTTACCATTCACTCTTTAACCTGCTTGTAGCAGGGCTTAACGGAACTTTCCTGACCGGGGACATCTTCAACATGTTCGTATTCTTTGAAATACTCCTGTTGTCCTCCTGTGCACTTGTGGTCGCGAACGAGAAAGGAGGTGTCACAAAAAGCTCCGACAAGATGGAAGCCACATTCAAGTACCTTGTACTGAACATGATCGGCTCCATTGTAATGCTTATAGCAGTAGCCTCCCTTTACGCCACCGTAGGAACTCTCAACATGGCAGATCTTTCGGTCAAGATAAGTGCAATGAGCGCTGCCGGTACCCTTCCATGGCATATATTCGCCATTGCATTGCTTTTCATCGTTGTCTTCGGGAACAAGGCAGCAATATTCCCGATGCACTACTGGCTCCCGGATGTGCACCCCACTGCACCATCACCCATCAGTGCAATGCTTAGCGGAGTCATGATAAAGGTCGGTGCTTACGGCATGCTCAGGGTTTTCTTCCTGATCTTCAGGGATGCACTGTTCCTGTTCCAGCCTATCATAATATTCCTGGCACTTGCAACGATCATCATCGGAGCAGTATCTGCTGTCGGACAGAAGGACGTAAAAAGACTGCTGGCATATTCCAGTGTCAGCCAGATAGGATATGTTTTCCTTGGAATTGGTTTCGGCACAGTCTATGCACTCGCAGCAGCCCTTGTGTTCCTGGTGAACCATGCAATTGCAAAATCGATGTTGTTCCTGACCTCAGGAGGAATTATCCACCATGCAGGAACAAGGGACATGACAAAAATGGGCGGAATGATGAAGACAAGCCCGGTAATGAGCGTGGCCTTCCTGATAGGCACCATGTCCATTGCAGGACTTCCTCCAATGGGCGGATTCATCGCAAAGTTCGTGCTCTTTGATGCAGGACTTCTTGCAGAGTATTACATACCCATTGCCATAGCTCTGTTCTTTGCAGTCTTCACTCTGTTCTACATGTTCAGGGCGTGGCTCCTGATGTTCTGGGGCGAGATCAGGGATGTAGAAAAATACGGGGAATACTCCTCACACGAATCTTCCTACATGATAACAATACCCATAATAACACTTGCAGCACTGGTCTTCATCTTTGGGATCTATGCTGAACCGCTGATAGCTCTATCACAGGCAATAGCAGAACAACTGATCGATCCGCAACCATATATTGATGCAGTGATGACGAGGGTGGTAAGATGAAACGATATCTCATTTATTCAGTAGCTCTTGGACTGATCTGGTGCTTTGTCCATGGAACAATAACTCCCACCAACTTCCTGGTAGGACTGGTACTCGGACCTTTCGTGATATATCCATTCAGGGAATTGTATGATTTCACAAGAAAGAAGACATACATCAACACGATAAGGAAAATACCAAAGCAACTGAAGTTCCTGTCAGTTCTTCTCATCGAGATCATAAAAGCGAACATCATGGTCGCAAAGATAGTCCTTAGTCCAAAGATGAACATCAAACCAGGAATCATTGCAGTACCCATACGCACGGTGACAGATACAGGCATAACAGCCATAGCCAACACCATCACCCTCACTCCCGGAACACTTACACTTGATGTGTCCGATGACAGGAAAGTGCTCTATGTGCATGCTATCGATGCATCTGATCCGCAGGGAGTGCGCGACTCCATCAGGGACGATCTTGAAAAATATGTACTGGAGGCATTCGAATGAACTCATTACTACTGGACATCTCACTGACATTCATGGTCATCGCAATTATACCATGCATATACAGGGTTATCAAAGGACCAACAATACCTGACCGTGTGATCGCAGTGGATGCCATGACAACAGTTATCGTTGCTATGCTTGGTATTTACTCATACATACAGGGATCAGTGTTCTTCATGGACGTAGCTCTTGTACTCGCGATAATCTCCTTTGTCGGCACTATTACTATATCCAAGTACCTTGATGAGGGGGTGGTCTTCTGACAACCATAGATATTGCACTGGATATTGCAAGCACTATCCTGTTGATAATCGGAGTCTTCTTCGTATTCTTGGGTATGGTCGGACTACTGCGCCTGCCTGATGTTTATAACAGGCTCCATGCCACCACAAAGATCGGTACTCTCGGAACATTTGGAGTGATGATGAGCATACTTGCAAAAGTAGGTTTTAGTCCCATGGGAGTAAAGGCCATAACAGTTGGCCTCTTCCTGTTCCTAACCGCACCAATTGCAGCCCATATGATCGGAAGGGCAGCTCACAGGCATGGTGTCGGTCTTTGTAAAGGATCCGTCATCGACGAGTACGGCCAGAACCATAAAAAATGAACATGGCACCTGCGTACCAATTAAAAGTGAAGTCACATATAATATCATAGAACAACCATGAAGAACAGGACGTTGGTCTTTAGAAAAAGTGATAAGGACTTTGAAGCAGGCCTTTCCCGAGCTGCTGGTATTATCCGGACAGGAGGTACTGTTGCATTCCCAACAGAGACCGTATATGGTCTCGGTGCCGATGCATTGAACGCTGATGCAGTGCACAAGATATTCAAAGCAAAAGGCAGGCCTGCAGACAATCCTCTCATCGTCCATATCGCGAATACAGACCAGTGTTCTGAGCTTGCAGAAGAGATACCTGCAGATGCCATAAAACTCATGGAAACATTCTGGCCGGGTCCACTTACACTTATCTTGAAGGCAAAGGATGTTGTGCCCGATGTTACTACTGGTGGACTTAACACCGTGGGCCTGAGGATGCCAGACAACCCCGTAGCTCTTGAACTTATCCGAAGATCAGATGCACCTATCGCTGCACCCAGTGCCAACACATCCGGAAGTCCAAGTCCCACAACTGCGGAGCATGTTATTCACGACCTTGATGGAAAAATAGATGCCATCCTGGATGGTGGCCCGGCAGATATCGGACTTGAATCTACTGTTGTTGATATGACCGACAAGGTGCCTACCATATTGCGCCCCGGGCACGTTAGTGCCGAAGATATAAGGGAATGTGTTGGTGATGTACGCATCGGATACAGGGACAGAACACTTGAAGAGGGTGAGATCGCACGCTCACCAGGCATGAAATACACTCACTACTCACCAAAAACGAAGGTCATTCTTATCGAAGGCAACATTAAAGATGTCCACAAAGCAATGACTGAGATTGTGTCTGACTGTCATCAGGAAGGAGAAAGAGTAGGTCTTTTTGTGACCGAGGAAACTGCGAAAGTAGTCAATGCAGATGAAATATGCTCTCTTGGAAAAAGGAACATACCATCTCAGGCTGCCCGTAGTATATTTATGGGTCTGCGACATCTTGATGATAAGGAAATAGATCTCATCATCGTCGATGGGACGCTGAAAAAGGAAGGTATCGGAACAGCAGTCTTTAATCGATTGAGAAAAGCAGCTGATAGGATAATCAACGTATAAACGGAAGGGATCCATTGAAAACTGAGAAAAAAGAATACAATGTCGCAAGACAGGAATATATGGAGATCACAAAAAGGAACAGGAAGCTCTCTAAGATAGACATGCTCATCCTTGGTATTGGTCTTTTGCTCAAGTATGTTGGAAGAGCTGACATCGGAGAAAATTTCATATGGCTTGGTTTCATTCTTCTGATATATATATTCGGATCCAACATGATGGCAAAATCAGACCTGCGAAAATCCGAACCTAAATAAAAAAAAGAAATATTGAAAATGCTAACAAATCGCATCTGTTAGTGATATTATTTGTGATTAATGGGAGGTCATATTACCCCCATATCCATTCACATACCGAATTTTTTCATCATTTTTTGCATGTTGAACTTACCACCACGAAGTCCTTTCATTGCATTTTGCATCATCTTATGATACTTCAAAAGCTCACGCACATCCTCAGGACCGTTGCCTGAGCCCATTGAGATCCTTTTGATCCTGGAACTTCCGATAAGCCTTGGGTTAAGCAACTCTTCCTCGGTCATGGAGTTCATAAGGACACGGTAACGCCCCATCTTATCCTCGGTAACCTTGTAGGCATCATCAGAAAGTTTCACACCCATACCACCCATAGGCAGCATCTGCATGATCTGCTTCATTGGACCAATCTTGTTCATGGCCTCAAGTTGGGAGTACATATCCTTAAGGGTGAAACGACCCCTCATCATGGCTTCCATGTCAATGTCTTCTTCGGTAAGTGCCTCCTCAGCCTTTTCAATAAGGGATTTAATGTCACCCATTCCCAGAAGTCGGGAAATGAACCTGTCCGGCTCGAACTTCTCAAGGTCATCCGGAGTCTCACCTACACCAATAAATGCAATGGATGAATTAGTTTCAGAAACTGCAGACAGTGCACCACCACCCTTGGCGGTACCGTCCAGTTTAGAGATCACAACACCCGAGATCCCAATTGAATCATTGAATGCCTTTGCCTGTTCACTTGCCTGCTGACCAATAGCACCGTCAAGTACAAGCAATTTATAATCAGGCTGTGCGACCTCGTGGATCTGCTCCATCTCATCGATGAGATCCGCTTCCAGCGAGTGTCTGCCAGCTGTATCCACAATAAGGACATCATTCTTTTCAAGTTCCTTCAGACCTCTTTCCACAATGCCAACTGCATCAGGATTGCCTTCTTCACCGTAGAACGGCACATTCAGTTTATTACAGAGAGTACTGAGCTGCTGGAATGCACCCGGACGGAAGGTATCAGCACAAACAACAGCAGGTTTCAGACCTTTCCTCTGGAAATAGCGTGAAAGCTTTGAGGTCGTAGTTGTCTTACCGCTTCCCTGCAGACCGATCATCATGATCTTCTGCGGCTTTAGCGGGATGTCTGCACTCTTGCCTACAATATTGATAAGTTCCTGATAGACGATCCTGATGACATGTTCACGTGGATTCATGCCTGAAGGAACTTCCTCCTTCAATGCACGCTCCTTTATGTGATTGGACATCTTCATAACAAGCTTGACATTGACATCTGCCTGAAGTAATGCCCTCTGTATATCTTTTACAACCTCAGTGACCGTTTTCTCATCTATACGGCCGGCTCCAACCAGTTTTTTTAGTGCATCCTGCAGGGAGCTGCCGAGTTTGTCCATTACCATTTAAGAATCATCCTGTATAATTTTCATATGAAAGTAGCAAATATTAAATTGACCTGACACAAAAACGCCATCTTTATTTAATAACCTTTTGAAAAAAAGGCCTCTAAGAACAAGAAAAAATATAGAAAGCTCTTGTCTGAATATATCAAAAGGAAAGAATATAGCGGGGGATGGATTCGAACCATCGGTCTACGGGTTATGAGCCCGTCGGGATCTCCTGGCTACCCCACCCCGCTTCAGAGTGAGTATTCACGCTTGCAGCCTCTCTAACGAAGTGATGATACATAAAGGTTGCCAACGCATCAAAGATGAACGATCAAAGATCAAAGTCCATTTATAGTTCAATAATAAGGCTCGAAGAACAGAGAAATCTCTTATCAGAATAACATCATCATGATAGAATCTGAAGAATAATATCTGAAAAAAATCTAAAGGAAAAGAATATAGCGGGGGATGGATTCGAACCATCGGTCTACGGGTTATGAGCCCGTCGGGATCTCCTGGCTACCCCACCCCGCTTCAGAGTGAGTATTCACGCTTGTAGCTCTTCAAACGGGGTGATGGTAGATAAAGTTTGCGCATATCACGCATCCGCGGCGACATTTTTGCCATTATCATGATAGAATATAAGAATCAAAAATAAGTTCATGCCATAAATCTTTAAATATATCACAACCAATAGGAGAATCGGTGAATAGATGCCACACAAATGTACCCGATGCGAAAAAATATTTGAAGACGGGGCCGAGGTAATTCTAAGCGGCTGTCCGAACTGTGGATGGAACAAGTTCCTCTACGTCAAGGACATGGAACCAAAAGCAGACATCGAAGATACTGTTGATGAAGAGTTGCCTGAAAAGGAAGAGACAAAAATAACCGATCCTGCAGACCAGTTCATCAGGGAAATAGATGACATCATCGGCATTGATCATCAGGAAAGAGAGATTGTTGAGGAAGAAGGAGAACGCGTAGAATCCGTCAGGATACTTGGACCGGGATCCTATGAACTGAACCTTAGCTCACTTCTTGAGCGTGACGAAATTGTGATGGCAATAAAACAGGATGGAACATACGCAGTTGACCTCTCATCTGCATTCCGCAAGAAAAAGAAAAAAAACTGAATGATGCATTCGCATTCACATTTTATACTTTAGTCTGTTTACTTTAGTATGCATTTTTTGGACATTACAACTTAATTTCGGAAAAGCCGGGGAGCGGATGACAGAACTTCATGAACGATTCTGGGAGATCGACCTTCTAAGAGGTATAGCCATTATAATGATGGTTGGTTTTCACCTATTATACGACATCAACTACCTGGGCGCCTATGATATCAACCTCACCTCCGGACCAGGATTCATGGCAGGAAAGCTCAGTGCAATACTGTTCGTAATGATCGCAGGCATCTCGCTATCCCTTAGTTATTCCAGAAAGCGGAAAATATACGACCCGGAATCCGGATTCCTCAAATATACCAAAAGAGGTCTGAAGATATTTCTCTGGGGCATGGTCATAACTGCCGGCAGCTACATTTTCCTCAGAGACGGCGTGATCGTGTTTGGTATACTCCACTTCATTGGAATTGCCATCATCCTTGCATACCCATTCCTGAGATATAAGGCAGCAAACCTCATGCTGGCTATACCTGTTATTGTCATAGGATCGTGGATGCAGACCTTCGCCATAGGAGGCACATGGCTTTTCTGGACAGGACTCCGACCGGACGGATTCCACTCGTATGACTACTTCCCCCTTTTCCCATGGTTTGGTGTTTTACTCCTCGGGATCTTTCTGGGAAATTCCCTTTATCCAAACTACAATCGGGCACCCCTGATATCCAGGATGCCGAACATTTCAGACCTGCTACCTGTCAAAACTCTATGTTACATGGGAAAAAGATCATTGCTGATCTATTTGTTGCATCAGCCGCTACTTGTGATATTATTGTACGTCGCAGGTATTACAGACCTGAACCAGCTTTACCCATAAATTAAATAAAATCAGTAAGTCGTGTTTGCTTTTCATCCATTTTGTCAAGCTTAGTAACACCAATACCCACCAGCCGAAGCTTTCCCCTGCCTCTGAATTCCTGAAGTAGCATCTTTGAGGTCCTTTTGATGGTAGAAAGGTCACTTGAATAAGCACCCAATGTCTTTGCCCTTGTGTATGTTGTGAAGTCTTCAAGTCTTACTTTTATGGTAACGGTCTTGAACAGGTATTTCTTTTTCAAAAGGGAAGCATGCACATTCTCTGAAAGGGTATCGATCACATTTTCCACATGATCCATATCAGAAGTGTCCCGGTCAAAGGTATCTTCCTTGCTGATCGATTTTACATCTCCCCTCTCTATGACACTTCGATCATCCACACCATTTGCAAGCTGGTGCATCACAAGGCCGAACTTACCGAAACGTTCACGCAGAGCCTGCACATTGTATCCTGCCAGATCACCAATGGTTCGGATCCCGATCCCGTTAAGCAAAGAAGAGGTCTTTTTCCCTACGCCTGATATCCTTGAAACATCCAGTGGAAACAGGAAACTTCTCACATATTCAGGTCTTACCACGGTCAACCCATCGGGTTTCTGGTAATCGGAAGCTATCTTTGCAATGGACTTGTTAGGAGCTACCCCTATAGAACATGTGATCCCTTCCTGGAGATGGACCCCTTCCTTGATCTTCAATGCCATATCTGTCGCGGCATCAAAATCCGCTACCACTTCGCTCATATCAAGATAGGCCTCATCCACACTAACCTGCTGGAACTTGGAAGAATAGCTCCTCAGGACATCCATTATACTTGCGGAGACCTTTTTGTAAAGGGGCATATTCACACGCAGATAGACAGCATCGGGACAAAGACGATAAGCTTTTGAGATAGCCATAGCTGAATGTATCCCATATTTACGTGCCTCATAGGAGCAGGTGCTAACGACACCCCTGCCTTCCCCGTTCATTGGATCAGAACCCACAACTACAGGCAGCCCCTTTAGCTTCGTGTCTGCTGCAGCCTCTACTGATGAATAGAAGCTGTCCATATCTACATGGAAGATTATCTTAATGTTTTTCACCAGCCAAGCTCATGAGTGGCATTATTGAAAATGTTTATGGACATTACCAGGAACACACTTATTAGCTGCCCAAATACCATTACTGCTCAAATATCATTGAGCCTGGCAAAGGATTTTATGCATGGAAGATATGAAGATGAGTAAGATATCGACATTAGTATCAAGAAGATCCGGAAGGTTAAAATGTACCAATACATAGCCATCGCAGCATATTGTGTAGTCCTTTTCCTGACCCTGCGAGATATCAGGATATTCCGTCGCACAAGGTTGCCATCATACAGGAAAGGCGCACTCAAAGGGCTAGTGGCATCTACCGTGATACTTGCAGGCATCATCCTCGTAGGCATGAATGCCGAACTTGGACTGGTAATTGTGTTCATAGGCCTCTATATAAATCGCAAAGGAGTGCGCGAGAATGTTTTCAATGATGCTACCACTCAGGAGCGTCTTTTGGGGAAAACGGACATAGAGCAAGTACATGCAAGCAAATAAAGAGATGGAAGATGTACCCTCAATCCAAAAGATATAAATGTAAAGGTTTTCTATTATGGCGATAATCTTAATCATATCTATCTAAATCATACTGGAGATATATAATGGGAAATATTAGACAGACAAACATCAAGAACATTACATTTCGCCTGATCGACAACCACGGAGACGTATTCACAACAGACTTTGACCAGAACAAGCTTCTCGTTTCACAGTACACAACTATCGAGAGCAAGGTCATCAGAAACCGTGTCGCAGGCTACGTTACACGCAAGATCACACACCCAAAGAAGATCTAATTTTGGGAAGTGGATCTTTATGTTCGAAGGAGTATTACCTGCCATCATAACCCCTTTCACAAAAACTGACACCATCGACAAAACAGGTCTTCAGCAGAATATCGAATTTGTCGAAAATGGTGGAGTTTCCGGAATTGCCGCCTGCGGGACAACTGGCGAATCAGCCACATTGTCCACAGCGGAACACATGGAGCTTATTGATATCGCAGTTGATTGTGCAAAGGTACCTATTCTTGCCGGAACCGGTTCTAACAACACGGCAGAGGCAATAGAGCTGACAAAACATGCAGAAGATGCGGGAGCAGCTGGCGCTCTTGTAATATCTCCTTACTATAATAAACCAAACAAAGCAGGACTTGTTGCTCATTTTAAGGCTATCGCAGACGCTGTGGAAATGCCCATCGTCCTTTACAACGTACCATCACGCACAAGTCAGGACATGCCACTTGATGCGATTATCGAACTTGCAAAAGTAGATAACATCGTTGCTATTAAGGAAGCCAGTGGCGATCTGGATAAGGTATCACAGATCATCGAGAATACGATGGATGAGGACTTTAATGTCATATCCGGAGATGATGGACTGACCATGCCTATAACTTGCCTTGGCGGAAGCGGAGTTATCTCCGTGGTCGCAAACGTTGTACCGGAAAAGATGGTCAAACTGGTAGATGCCACCAATGAAGGTGACATGAAAACAGCACGACAGATCCACTATGAGATAGCACCACTTATCCGGGCATTGTTCACGGAAACAAATCCGGTCCCTGTCAAGCGTGCAGTAGAGCTTATAGGACTTAATACCGGTCATCTGAGATTGCCTCTTGCACCTATCAGCAGTGAGAATGAACAGAACCTTATCGATTGCCTGAAAGGACTTGGGTGTATCTGATGATCAACGCAGCAGTTACCGGTGCTTCAGGAAGGATGGGGAAACTCCTCATCGAGAACATCATCAAGATGGACGGGGTCCAGCTTTCAGCTGCCTTCGACCTTATGAACATCGGCAAGGATACCGGAGAGGTCGCCCAAGTCGGAAAGCTTGATGTTCCTATCTCCGATGTTGCTGATATGGCAACCGTTCTCAAAGAATCAAAAACGAATGTAGTAATCGACTTTACCATTGCCAATGCAACTGCTGCAAACGCACCAGTAGTAGCAGAAGCAGGTGTTGATCTTGTAATTGGAACTACCGGCTTTACCCCTGAGCAGCGTTCCCTTATTGAGGATGCAGTTATCAAAAACAACACAACTGCAATAATCTCACCAAATTATTCTGTAGGTGTTAATGTATTTTTCAAGATACTGCAGGAAACTGCAAAATACCTTTCAGAATATGACATCGAGATAATCGAAGCCCACCACAACCAGAAAAAGGATGCACCCAGCGGCACCGCAATGAGGGCAGCTGAAGTTATTAGTGAAACACTGGGTGGAAAGGATTTCGTGTATGGACGCGAAGGTCTCGCCCCAAGGGAAAAAGAGATCGGCATACACGCAGTACGCGGTGGAGATATCGTAGGTGATCACACGGTTCTCTTTGCCGGTGGCAGTGAACGCATAGAGATTAAGCATCAGGCCCATTCCAGAAATGCATTTGCATCAGGAGCTGTAATATCAGCTATCTGGATAGCAAACGCAGAACCAGGCATCTATACAATGGATGATATCCTGGGATTCTAACTATTTTTTAAGCTGAATTAATTCTTCATATCAACCTCATTTACAATTGTATTGAGGGTTCTATTCCGACATTGATTTTTAGAGAATTCGAGAATGTATCGAAAAAGTTCAAAAAAGAACAGAAAGATCAGAGAAGGTGATCCCCGATACCTTCTGAAATTGTTCTTTCACAATATGAACAACGAAGAGTTATCTTTCGTCCATCCGGCTTAACAGTAAATCTGGATGTGACAGGTTCGTTACTGTTGGAAATACAATTTGGATTTATGCATTTCACCACACCACTCACTTTTTCCGGAATGTGTACATGCGTCTTTTCCGATACTTCAAAATTCCTGATGATATTGATAGTAGCATTCGGTGCGATCAGGGATATCCTGTCAACCTCTTCTACATTCAGTTCCCTGCCTTCGATCTTGACTACATCTTTTATCCCATGCACACTCGGAGCATTGATCAGTACACTCACAACACCTGAAGAGGGGTTGGGAATATTAAGGATATTAAGGACATTCAATGCCTGTCCCGCAGTAATGTGATCGATAACCGTTCCATTCCTTATTGGGTGTACCCGGATCTCAGGGATAGGAGTTTCTTCCATACTCATTCCAATGCCCCCATAACAAGTGCAAGTAATGCCATCCTTACCGGAACACCATAGAAAGACTGCTTAAAGTAACAGGCATGGGGCGTGTCGTCAACCCTTGGGTCGATCTCATTTGTCCTTGGAAGAGGATGCATGACCTTAAGCTCCGGTTTTGCTTTTTCCAGAAGCTCAGGAGTTATCTGAAGGCTGTTAGCAACTTTACGATACTCAGCAGGATCCGGGAAACGTTCCTTCTGTATCCTTGTAGCATAAAGCACATCCACATCCGTGATGGCCTCTTCGATCGAATCGGTTTCCCTGACCTTTATGTTGTGGCTCTTGAGGTCATCTACTATCTCAGCAGGCATACGGAGCTCTTTCGGAGACACCAGTGTGATCTCAGCCCCGTAAAGGGAAAGAGCATAGCACAATGAATGTACAGTCCTACCATACTTCAGATCACCTGCAAGGGCTATCTTCAACCCCTCAAGATGACTTTCCCGCCTAATGGTATAAAGATCAAGGAATGTCTGCGTAGGATGATGACCTGCACCATCACCGGCATTGATTATAGGAACCGATGAGAACTCCGAAGCAAGCTGGGCAGCGCCCTCTTTATTATGCCGCAGTACAATAGCATTGGAATAGCCTTGCACAACACGGATAGTATCAGCAAGTGTTTCACCTTTTGCAATGGAACTTGCATCAACAGAACCAAGGCTTAGAACATCCCCTCCAAGACGCATCATTGCGGTCTCAAAGGACATGCGTGTCCTGGTACTGGGTTCAAAGAACATGACAGCCAACACTTTACCTTTCAGCAGATCTGACTTCGATTTGCTGCTTGCTATTGGTTCAAGTTTTTCAGCAGTATCAAGGATATGATCGATCATATCCCGTGAAAAGGATTTCATCGAAATGATATGAAGGTCTTTGAATGTCATTCATAGAGAAAAGAATTGCATGAAATATAATATTTGCCTATGAGAAAAGGGATGTTAAAAAGAAAACAGTGCTTTCCTGATCATTCTTCAAGCTCAGATATGAAGTTCATCCAGCTCTTTGCATCCTTAAGTTTGCACTTTTCAGCTTCTTCCTGATGCTTTTTCATGCGTTCGGGACCGGAAAGCTCTTCAAGGTCCTTAAGGTCCATTATGGCACGCAGAAGTCCGGCAGTCCTGTCAAAAACATCTTTGGCCTGATCAAGGGTCATATCGGTTCTCTCAAGGTAATTTTCACAAGACTTTGCTTTTTTCCTGAGAGCAACGATACAGTGATCAATATGTTCCCTATCTTCCTCGGTCAGCTTCGGTTTATTGATAAGCTTCCATGTGATCTCATGTAGTTGTATCTTTTTGCCTTCGATCTCAACCTCATCAGGTATTCTCTCACCACACCAGAACAAGTGCCTGTGAAGTCGGGCTAAAAGCTTTGCACGCTGATCTTTGGTTATTAGCTGATCTTCCACCATACTCACCAGATCTATATTGCCGAATAAAATACCATCAATTTTTAAGTATTATAACCATATACCCGGTTAGATTTATACTTATTCAGGTATACTACGTTATTAAACTCCAAAAGGGTGATCATATTAATACAATAATTCAGGTAGCACTTGACCTGCTGGAGATCGACCGAGCCATACAGATCGCAAGAGAAGCGGTCCAGGGAGGCGCTAACTGGATCGAAGCAGGAACTCCACTTATCAAAAGCGAAGGGATGGATGCTGTCCGGCAGCTCAAGAAGGAATTTCCCGACCACGCCATCCTTGCTGATATGAAAATTGCAGATACCGGTGCATTTGAAGTGGAGATGGCCGCCAAAGCTGGTGCCGATATTGTAATGTTGCTAGGTAATGCAGATGATTCCACGGTCAAGGATGCAGTCAGATCTGCACGAAAATACGGTGTCAAACTTATGGCTGACCTGATCATCGTAGAAGACCCCGTTACCAGGGCACAAGAGCTGGAAAAGATGGGGATTGACTATATCAACATGCATGCTGGGATAGACCAGCAGATGACCGGAAAAGACCCTACCCCCTTGCTCGAAAGAATCATTCAGAGAGTAAACATACCGGTCGCGGCTGCAGGCGGACTTGATGCCATCACATCTGCACAAGCAGTCAAAGCAGGCGCAAGTATTGTCATTGTCGGAGGGAACATCACACAATCAGATGATGTGACAGAGTCTGCAAAAAAGATACGTGAAAGTGTTGATGCCATTGAGATCCCTGAATTTGAACGCCAGACACTGGAACAGGAGACCAGAAAGTTATTATCAGAGGTTTCCACACCAAATATCTCAGATGCCATGCATCGAAAAGGTGCGATGAAGAACATCCATTCCATGGTAGCCGACAAAAAGATGGTCGGCACAGCTGTCACAGTACAGACCTTCGAAGGGGACTGGGCAAAAAGCGTTGAGGCCATCGAGGTCGCAGGAGAGGGAGATGTCATTGTGATCTACAACGGAAGTCACCATATTGCACCATGGGGAGGGCTTGCCACACTCAGTTGTCTGAACAAGGGAATTGCAGGTATTGTCATTGATGGTGCTGTAAGGGACATTGATGAGATAAGAAGGATAGGACTGCCAGTATTTGCAACCAGCAACGTCCCTAATGCAGGAGATCCAAAAGGTTTCGGAGAGATCAATGCCACGATCAACTGCGGATCACAGGTCGTCAACCCCGGAGATTACATCGTAGGTGATGACAACGGAGTTGTTGTGATCGAAAAGGAGCGAGCATATGAGATAGCAAGGCGTGCAAAAGAGGTTGAGAAGAACGAGAAACGCCTGTACGAGGAGATCAAACGTGGAAGCACGCTTTCCGAGGTCCTTAAACTTAAGAAATGGGAGAAAATGTGAATGATCGAACTACTTAAGGTGCTTGTCTGCGCTCCATTCCTTATCTATGCCTGCTACTCTGATATCAAGACACGAAGAGTGACAAACAGCCTCTGGCCCAAGATGCTTGGAGCTGGTGCTATATTCATGGTTTATGATGCTTTCAGATACGGTATACCCTACATAAAATGGACAGCCATTTCTTTCATACTGATTTTTACGTTCGTCTATATATTGTTCTACATGAATGCCTTTGGAGGCGCCGATGCAAAGGTCCTGATGGTGATATCCCTTATATTGCCAATATATCCTGCAATGGAGCTATTCGGTAGACAATTGCCAATTTACGGGATCCCACCGCTTAACCTCTTCACATTTAGTGTCTTTGGCAATTCAGTCATCCTGACAATAATAGTACCCATAGGATTGTTCCTTTACAACATTACCCAGCCTTCATTGAAAGAGACCCTAAAGAAACCACATTACATGTTCGTTGGATACAGATGTCAGGTTTCAAAGCTGGACAAACCACACATAAGGCTTATGGAAAGCTTCGAGGAAGTTGACAATGGGATCAGGAAAAAATTCACAACCGCAGGCACAAAGCTTGATGAGGATGTCATCTCCAAAATGAAGGAATATGCAGAAAAAGGTCTTATTGATGAGAGAGTGTGGGTCACACCCGGCCTGCCATTTATGATACCCATAACTGCAGGGTTTATAGCAGCAGTGATATACGGAGATCTTATCTTCCAGATGACTCTGAACTTCCTGCTGTGATGAAACTTATTTAGATCCTTTTAAGTAGCGGGCTATCTCTTCCATGAAAACCGGCCCGTACTTTTTTAATTTGAACTCACCTACTCCAGTAATATCCAGGAACTCCACATTCCTTATGGGATATTTTACCGCCATCTGCCGAAGGCTGGTGTCCGCAAAGATGATGTAAGGCGGAACATCTTCATCCTCTGCCAGCTTTTTCCGTAATATCTTAAGCCGATCGAACAGTTTTTTGTCAGGGCGTGATATCGGTGTTGGAACCCTCTTTGGCTTTTTTGGAGCAGGAGATCTCTTTGAGGTAGAGGTTTTTGAAGTCGTGACCTTTGGAGTAGTGCTTTTAGATTTACTGGTCTTCACACCAACCGTGCCAGAGGAACGTGTCAGGTAGACATCACCGCCTGCAAGTATTTCGCGACTCTTTTTGTTCAGGCTTAAGAGAGGATAGCGTGCACCCTTCACGTCAAGATAACCAAGACGGACCATCTCCCTTGCCATATCAAGCCACTCGGATTTGCTGTACCCGTCACCAGTGCCATGGCTTTTGAGCCTGTCATGCTTATAACTTTTTATCTTCTTTGCCATGGAACCTGAAATAATATCCACTATGTGGGTCATCCCGAAACGTTCATTGACCTCATCCACACAGGACAACAGAGTTCGTGCGGCATCCGAAGCATCAAAAGTATCACGTGGCTTAAGGCAGACATCGCATCCACCACAGTTATCGGATTCCAGTTCTTCTCCGAAATAACTTAACAACACCTTCCTGCGGCATGTCGTGCTTTCACAATAATCGATCATTCCCCGAAGCTTTACAGTTGCAATATCACGCTCGGACTTTTTCGACATCTGATCGATGAAGTACTTGATCTTGTACCAATCACCACGACTGAAATACAGGATACACTCACATTCAAGACCATCACGACCGCCCCTTCCGGTCTCCTGATAATAGCCTTCAATGTTCTTGGGAAGATCATAATGAATGACAAATCTAACATTCGGTTTGTCAATACCCATTCCAAATGCTACTGTTGCCACAATAATGTCAACATCATCTCTTATGAAACGTTCCTGATGCGCATGTCTTTTTGAATCAGACAGACCTGCATGATAGGGCAATGTGTGAAAACCTTCATTGTTGAGCTTTCTGGAGAGAGATTCTACGCTCTTTCGGCTGTTGCAGTAGATAATACCGGAATTCCCAGCCTGACCTTGAATATAGTTGACAAGGTTTCCATATGAATCCTTTTTTGGCCTTATTTCATAGGAAAGATTGCTTCGGTTGAAGCTCGCCACATAGACAGAAGGAGACTTTAACTTCAACAGCTTGATCGTATCATCTTTGACCTTTGGAGTAGCAGTCGCAGTCAGGCCAATGACAGGAACATCAGGGAATTTATCTTTCAGGAATCCCATTCGACGGTATTCTGGTCTGAAGTCATGGCCCCATTGTGAAATGCAATGTGCTTCGTCAATAGCGAATAAACTGACATTAACATAGCTGAGAAGATCCATTGTACTTTTCATGCAAAGCCTTTCAGGTGCAACATAAAGTATCTTCATATGACCATCGAGGATAGCACGAGTGGTCTCCTGAACCTCGCGGTAGCTCAATGTGCTGTTAAGGTAAGCTGCAGCGATCCCATTACTGACCAGACCATCCACCTGGTCCTTCATAAGGGATATCAGAGGAGATACTACGATCGCAAGACCATCCATCATCAGCGCAGGGATCTGATAACAAATAGACTTCCCGCCCCCGGTAGGCATCAGTACGAATGTATCCTTTTTGTTAAGGACGTCACTAATGATATCCTCCTGAAGGGGGCGGAATTCGCTATAGCCAAAATATTTCTGGAGTGTCCTGTGCATGTAAATACCGATGATAATCTAATTTGTGTTCTACTAAAGATGTTACAGATATTTAAGAGCAGACCATGCGGGGTGAAAGTGATCCATATATTGTAACGGCATGAAGGTAAATGGTGATCAAAAAAAGAAAAAGATGAAAAGCAAGAGTTAGACCCTTACTTCTCCTTCCTGCGCTGCAGGAGGAATGCCAGACCGATTATTGCCACAATTGGTATTGCAATTGTCGGGAACTCCGGGATAGCTTCAAAACCTTGGAGAGTCATACCATCAACAGCTTCGTTAGCATCCAGGACACCATCCTGATCCACGTCCACGATGATATCATAGTCTCCAACTGTAAGTGGCTGAGTCCATATCTCGGTGACACCGATCAATCCAGCACCATCTGTAGCTACTGTTTCTACACCACCGCTGACATCAGCTCCGATTGAATCACCAACGGACCATGACTGGTCTGGAACCACGTAGATATCAACTGCTGGATCATTAGCTGGAAGGTTTCCTGCATAGCAGTAGACGTTCTCATCCAGATCAAATACATTCTTTTCAGTTCCACCAACGTCGGAAGAAACAACGTAAGCACGTTGGGTTGTATTGTTTGATGTAACTATTTCTGTATCGTCAGACTGGGTAGTTGGTGGGGTCTGATCGCTGTCAATTGTAGCAGGGTTGGTCAGCGTTCTCTCCTCACCGGAAGATTCATTCACCGTCAGTGTGACTGAACCAGACTGTCCGACAGTAAGATTTCCAATGTTCCAGGTAACAATAACGGTATTCCCAACAACAAAATTTGTATAGTTACCTGTAGCAGATACAAAGCTCACACCTCCAGGGAGTGCGTCAGTGATCGTGCCATTGGTAATATTGGTTGGATTGGTGTTGGTGTAGCTCATGTTGTAGATTAGTTGACTACCAGCAACTGCTGTCGTCAGACCGTCATCCTTGTCGAACCCGAGCGGGTTGTAGGATATATCCCTGCCTGGTACGCACACTCCAGTTGGATTTCCAATATCACCGGTTTCATCCAGCACATTCAGACTTGAGTCCATCATTCTTAGATGATCCTCAGCATATGTAGTGACAAAGAAGTTGCCTGTAGCCGGATCTACTGCAAACCCAATCGGATAAGCACCCGTACCAAGGTCCACTGTATTCTCTGTATCAGTGTTCAGGTTATATTGGCTGAGTGTTGAACCGGACCATCCACCAGTGTAAACATATCCATTGCTGACATCTACTGCGATACCCATCGCAAGTGGAGTCACTGTGAAATTTCCTTGTTCGGTCCATGTGGCCGTGTCATAATACCTGATCGTCTGAGACTGAGAGGCAACATAAAGCAAATCATTTGTCTCATCAAGGGCAATTCCAATAGCAGATGCACCAGTCAGACTTTTGTAGGTGCTCCCATTAAGGGTCAGTGTTTGGCTTGCTGCATCCCACTCATAGACATAGAGATGATTCGTATGCCTGTCAACAGCATACACTCTCTGCTCATCCTGGTCCACAACAATACCTGCCAGGTTTGATGCGCCTGGTGCTGTTACCTGACCTTCCCTTACCATAGTCGTACCATTGACAATGTCGAGCGTACCTGAGAACTCAAACGTTACGAACAGGTATGCTGAGTCAGTATCAATGGTAATCCCCACTGCACCACCGTCCCTGTCAGGAATGTAACTTGTGGTCTGCTTGACTATCTGGCTGGTCTGTATGTCGTAGGCAGCAATTGGAATATTGCCAGGAGCATTTATATCTTCAATCACGTACAACGACTTTGCAGATGCGCCACCAGCTCCTAAGACTACTAGTAAGGCAACTAATGCTGCCATATATTTTAATTTCATTTCTAGTCCCCCATTATATTATGATCTTCAGGATCATCTAGACCTGTAGAGATCAGTATCACTAAGGCAGAACATGCCAAAAACGCACCAGGCACAAATAAAAGGCAGTGCTGCCTTGTCGCCCCCACAGACGAATATGAACCTCTATTTAAAAGTGGGACTTGATGTTATAAATACATTATGAATTATATAAGATTGGAATATAAATATATTAACTAGAACTTGTAATAAAAAATAATCAAGCTTGAACAAAATTAAAATGTTGAACATCGATCTCCAATGTTCCATCGATACTATTAAAACCAACAAACATATTAAAGCACAGCATTATTTAAGAAATTAGTATAAACTAATGTTGATCATCATCATATCATAACCGGAGTTCATTTTCATGGTAAAAGTCGAGAAATTCATACCAAAAGCCATAGACAGGATCAAAGAAAAAGCTAAAGGAAAGACGATCGTAGGACTTTCCGGCGGAGTCGACAGTTCGGTCTGTGCGATCCTTGCACACCGTGCTATCGGTGAATTGTTCATACCGATCTATATTGACACAGGCCTCATGAGAAAAGGTGAGACCGAGGTCATCAAGGAGATCTTCTCAGACATGAACCTTCAGGTAGTCGATGCCAAGGACCGTTTCCTTGAAGCACTGGTGGGTATCAAGGACCCTGAGGAAAAAAGAAAGGCAGTTGGTGAGACATTCATCCGCATTTTTGAAGAAGAAGCACGCGAGATCGAAGCAGAATACCTTATTCAGGGAACCATCTATCCGGATAAGATAGAATCCGAAGGCGGCATTAAATCACACCACAATGTTGGAGGACTTCCTGAACACATCGATTTTAAGGAGATCATCGAGCCCATCGATGACCTGTACAAGGATGAAGTACGTGAGGTCGCATGGGCACTTGGATTACCCGAAGAGATCTGCGAGAGGATGCCATTCCCGGGACCAGGACTTTCTGTAAGGATAATCGGAGAGGTTACAGAGGAGAAAGTGGACGTGGTGCGCGAGGCAAATGCCATCGTTGAGGAAGAACTGCTTGAACAGTTCAAGCCATGGCAGACATTTGCTGCTGTTGTCGGCAAGGGAACCGGTGTCAAAGGTGACGTCCGTGTACATGGCTGGATAGTCGCAGTCCGTGCAGTAGGCTCAAGGGACGGCATGACCGCAGAAGCACTTGAACTCCCGTGGGAAGTTCTCAAAAGAATCGAAACAAGGATCTCCGGCGAGATACCATCTGTTGCCAGAGTACTCTATGACCTGTCACCAAAACCACCTGCAACCATCGAGTTCGAATAATGTCACTCAACAAAGCCGTACTGGAGATACGCAACCGCCAGCGTATAAAGCCATCATCTAATGAGTATCCTGCTGCCGTCTGGAGAAGTACTGATCACTTCAACGGAGAAACAGCGGATACGCTGACAATCATCTTCAAGACATCAGGATGCTGGTGGGGAAAGGCGGGAGGCTGTACTATGTGTGGCTTTGTCTATGATAGCGCAAAGATCCCCCCTAAACCTGAAGAACTTGAGAAGCAGCTTGAGAATGCTATGCATAAAGGTGAAAGACTTGAGCGCTTCATGGTCAAGATATTCACCTCAGGCAGTTTCCTCGATGAGAAAGAGATACCGGTTGAGACAAGGGCAAACATCCTGGGAAAGCTGGCAGCTGATGAGCGTGTGTTCAAAGTGATTGTTGAAAGCCGACCGGAATTCGTCACAGACGAGATCCTGAAGTCCTGCATTGATGCTCTTGGAGATACACCATTTGAGGTCGCTATCGGTCTTGAAACAAGTTCTGACAACATCCGCAAGAATTCAATAAACAAGGGATTCAAGTTCACTGATTATACCAATGCAGCAACCGTGGCCAGAAACAATGGAGTAAACATGAAAGCTTACCTGTTGTTAAAACCACTGTTCCTCTCGGAAAAGGAAGCATTGGAAGATATCGTGAAGACCATCGATGACGTCGCAGAACATGCACAGACAATTTCCATCAACCTGTGCAATGTGCAGAACGGTACTTATGTGGAACATCTGTGGCAAAGAGGCCAATACAGGCCACCATGGCTATGGAGCATTGTCGAGATACTTCAGCGAACTAAACAAAAACATCCGGAACTTGTGATCACTTCAGATCCTGTAGGTGCAGGCTCAAAGCGCGGTCCGCATAACTGTAAGAAATGTAGCAGGGATGTATCGGATGCTGTACACCTTTATTCCAGAACTCAGGACCTGAGTGTACTTGAAGGACTCAACTGTGAATGCAAAGAGCTATGGAAGAAAGTTCTTGAGCTGGACGGTCTTACATATGGAAGCCCCATATTGGACTAATATCAACGCTAAAAAGTAAAAGAGAGAAGAACACAGAAGGACACGCTTATTCCGTGTCCTGATATACCATTGTGCCAATTCCCTGATCTGTGAAAAGCTCGAGCAGGACTGAGTGGGACACACTGCCATCTATTATGTGGACGCGCTCCACGCCACCAAGTACGCTTGCTCCGGCACTCCTCATTTTCGGGATCATTCCACCACTGATAATGCCTTCTTCTATCAAAGACTCCACTTCACCCACACTGATGCGGGAAATACGGCTGGATATGTCCGACTGGTCCCTGAGAACTCCCGGGACATCCGTCATTAATATCAATTTCTTTGCGTGCAAGGCATCTGCAAGGTCACCTGCGACCGTATCCGCATTGATGTTCAATGCATTCCCTTCCGCATCCATTGCGATCGGCGAGATAACAGGAATATAATCATTAGCTGTGACAATGTTGATGAGTTCCGGATTGATGATCTCGGTTTCCCCGACCCAGCCAAGGTCCACGTCATGCTCGACATTTTCGATCATAATTCGCTGGGTGGGCTTTTTCCTGGCCATTATCATCTTGCCGTCCTTTCCTGAAAGACCTACACCCTTTCCACCATGTTTTCCTATCAGGGACACTATCTTCGTATTGATGTTGCCCACAAGGACCATGCGTGCGATCTCCATGGTCTCATCATCAGTGATCCTTAATCCGCCTACGAATTCAGGTTTCTTTCCCATGCGCTCCATTTTTTCAGTGATCTCAGGACCACCGCCATGAACAATGACCGGATGGATACCCACAAAACGCAAAAGGACAACATCCTGCATGATGTCGTTCATAACAGAAGGATTGACCATGGCATGCCCTCCAACCTTGATCACCATTACAGAATTATGAAAATCCCGGATATATGGAAGGGCCTCGATCAGAACGTTCTCTCTTTTTCCTGTCATATGGATACAATAATGGAGTCCGGTTTATAAAGCTTTTTGATATCGGAACAGCTCTGCCCCTTAGAATACCATAAAGGCTATGGATAAACGGAGAACGAAAAGAAAAAGAAAAAGATCAATTATCTCAAAAAGTAGAATGTGTAGAGTCCATAAACGGACCCTCACCAGTAAATGTAAGAAGATTAGATATTTTCCAGTTTGACAATACCTGGCTTCTGTTTCTTGACGAATGGCTTGTTGATCTTGTCAGGCATCCAGTCAGGTTTGTTCTTTGGTGCAGCTACCATTTGCTTCCAGCCAAGGAACACGTGTACTTTCTTAGTGCCACGCTCACGAAGCATGATCTTTTCTGGCTTGGATTTGGTACCCTTGCCCCGGTTAGCAACTTTAAGAGCTGCCTGACGTGGCTGTTTACCGGTGAATACGCCATGTTCTTTACCTTTACTGTCTCGTAACACAAAGTTTCTTGTTTCAGACATTTTATCACCTTACTTACCCGTTATCGGTTATATGTACTTGTACTTACGAAATATAAATAGTTTTCTTTTAATGTAGCCTTTTGATTATGTTTCTGTAAATCAAGTTAATTTGATATACTCACTGCTCTGGAAAATAATGTAAATGAATCCATATCTTTATCCAAAATCGAAAAAAATATGTTGTTGTGGCACCCAGCACCCGATGTTAAAAGGATGCATCGCAACAAAACATTTACATGTAATGAATATGTTTGTGATTGTTATTAATCCAAAAAGCATAACTTAAACTTAATTTATTTTAATTTCTTATTCGAGGTCATAAAAATGGAGCTTCCAGTTACGCAATTCCCCGACGTACAAGCAAATAAACCACAAATACCCATAAACCTTACACGCGTAGGTGTGACCGGAGTTAAAAAACTTGTTGAGATCAAACGAAAAGACAAGCGTCCGATCGTACTCATTTCAACTTTTGAAATCTTCGTGGACCTACCTTCAGATCGTAAAGGTGCAAATCTCTCTCGTAATTTTGAGGCGATCGATGAAGTTCTTGAAAAGGCTATCAATATGCCTGTTTATGAGATAGAGGAGCTTTGCAGCGATGTTGCAAGGAACCTTCTGGGCAGACACGAGTATGCCACCTGCTCCGAAGTGCGTATGAAAAGTGAATACGTGGTCAAAAGGGAATCTCCATCCACAAAAATGAAGTGCCAGGAAGTTGTGGAGATATTTGCAGAAGCTATTGCCACAAGACCGGACAAAGAAGAGATCGATGTCAAAAAGCTCATCGGTGCGGAAGTTGTCGGCATGACCGCCTGTCCTTGCGCTCAGGAAATAATGAGAGACAATGCAAAGGCAGCACTGCGTGAACTTGGTGTCAACCTCGAGACTGTTATTAATTTCCTTAACAAAGTACCAATGGCAACTCACAACCAGAGAGGACGTGGTATAATCTCACTTGAGGTCAGCGGTGACGTAGTGATCTCACTGGATACAATTATTGAGATCATTGAAAATTCAATGAGCTCCAGTATTGTCGAGCTTCTCAAACGTTCAGACGAGGCAGTCGTTGTGGAAAGAGCTCACCAGAACCCTAAATTCGTTGAAGATTGTGTCAGGACAATGGCAAAGAAAATTGTCAGCGAGTTCACACATGTTCCTGACGATGCTATTGTTACGATCAAGCAGATCAACGAAGAAAGCATACACAGGCATAATGCATTTGCAGAAAGGGTTGCACTTCTCGGCGAACTAAGGGAAGAGATAAAGAACAACTAAGGAGAGATCACATCTTGGGTGAAAAGGTTTCAACTGTCGATGTAAACGGTGCTCCAATAACTATTGGCAGCAATGTCAGGTATATCAACACAGATACTATTGGAGAAATTTCCGACATCAAAACAGATGATGAAGGCACATGGGCACTTCTCAACACAACTGAACTCTACTACAGGGTGGATACTTTACAGATCACAGACAAAAAAGCAAGTGCAGGCAAACAATACGCTGTTTCCGAAGAAGATGTGAAAGAACGTATCAAAGAGCAAGCCGAAGCTGCACAATCATGCACATTGGAAGAAGTATTCCAGGCAACAGGAGGAGGTTAATTTTCCTGCCTCCGTTGTTAACCTTTTTTTTGTAATTGTTTATTTTCTAACACGTTCTCTTTCTGATGAAGCACAGCACAAATATAAATTTAGGAACACTAGTGCCCTATTCTTACCTGTTCTCCTCAAGCAATGTAAGGGACCTTATCCACTCGCCCTTCGGCTCTCTGGAAGTACCCACTACAAGTCTCTTAATGTCACCCACCTGTTCGACGACACCCTGTGCATCGATGACCTCTCCTTCCAGCGCCTGTCCCGCATAGGTATGAGTGTACGATAACACATGATCGATCTCATCGTGGTCGACCCTGTAAACAGAAGGATTGTCGAAAGCAAGTTCAGCATTAGTAACTGTTGCTTCGATCCTCATTGTACCAACGTCTGTGCCTCGTGAAAGTGGCTCATTGACCTGATCCCAATCTCGCACGAACAGCAGGTCGAAATAGGTACCCCCCACCATGCCTCTGTTGCCCTTACGTTTCTCATGAAGGATGAATTCCTCATAGGAGATCTCAGGAATTCGCTTGTTATAGATACGATGCCATATCGCCTCATCGAGATCCTCAATAAAACCGCCCTGCTTCTTTGCAGCTGAAATTGCATCCCTTGCCTTGAACCAGTCATTACCATAGACAACAAAATCAACATCAGATTGATCATTTTGCAATCCTGGCAGGAATGAACCGGTAACGCCCATCTTTTCAAGAGGAATGCCAGCACTGAGTAGCACATCTGCAATAGCCTTCACTCTCTCATCCTGGTTTACGAGTTCAGGGACAGGATCTGGAGGATAGAGAACTTTTTTCACCTGATCCTCGGGAACGATGTGTACATCCTGCACCCACTCGGGCCTGTTCTCACGCATAAAGTCGAAGGCAACATCGAAATCGTATTTGCGATACTTCATCCCATTTAGCTGACGGTCACCGGATTCATCCGGAACGTACCTCAGTACACACCTCACCCCTTCAGGATGAAAATAATCAGCCACCGCAAATATCCAGTCATCTTTTGTAATAATGAAATCTCTGATACGTGTCTTTATCATTGTGATCTACCCACGGTTATTGAAACTAACTCAACAGATGTATCTTAGGATTTATAAATACTGCACATCGATCAGAAGATCAGGAAATATGCATGGAAAGCGCGATCTCATCACAATCCGGAAACTTCGGACATTTGATACAGCCACTCCAGATCTTATGAGGAAGGGACGATTTATCCACACGTTTGAACCCATTCTTCTCAAAAAAAACAGGTGCATAGGTCAATGTGAACACTTTTGTAACACCAAGTTCCCGGGCATCATTAAGACAGGCGTCCAGAAGTTGGGTACCGATCCCTTTTTCCCTATATTCCGGAAGTATCGCAAAGGACAGGACCTCGGCAAGATCCACCCATAGGACCTGAAGCCCACAGCAACCAACGAATTCCCCTTCTACTTCATAAACATAGAAATTACGGATAGCCTCATAGAGTTCACTGACCGAGCGAGGAAGCATCTGGTCCTGGCTTGCATAATAATTGATGATCTTTTTAATGGCATCAACATCCTTTAGTTCAGCTTTCCTGATCAATATACAAGCTCCTGTGTTTGTAAAAATGATAGAAGAATAATGGCGGGCGTGAAGGGATTTGAACCCCTGGTTTACAGCTTAGGAGGCTGCCGCCATATCCTGGCTAGGCCACACGCCCTCGCGCTACTCCTGTAATGTTAATCATTCTTTTAAACTTATTGGTTAAAATACAGGACAAAAGAACGCTGTAGATCAATTGAAGAATGAGATATTATTGTCACACATATATAAAAATGTAATAATGAATTAGCTTCAAGAAACTTCCCGGAAGGAGAATTCGACAAAGCTATATATGATTATTATCATGATGGGCAGTGAGGAGAATTACTTCAAAAACAGGAGACAAACATATGAAGATAGTACACGCACAAACAGTCCTTGCAGAAGAGCAACTACAGGAATTAAAGAAAAAATGCAACAGCTCATCTACAAAAGAAGCACTAACCATTGCTGTTGAGCACTATCTTGAATGCGAATACACTGATATGAACGAAGACATGTGGGCTAAAAAGATGGAGAAGATCGTTCAGAAAAAGAAAGAAAGCAAGAAGTGAACTGATTCTCATAAGATCTATTTGTTACATGAACATGCTTTTTCAGCAACTCATGTAACATGCCCTTACATCACATTTTTACATACCTTATCCTCTTTTGATTATTTTGTTTGTAAGAAAATTTTGATGAAATGTACATAAACCACATATACCCGAAGTATGTTAAAATGAAGCCGGTCTGATCGATTTATTTGAACGACACGGATTGATAGGAAATAACATCTTCATATCTAATGCCTTTAATAATGATTCCCATACTGATCTGTCTGATAGCTGTGGCTTACTACATCTTTGTGCCGGAAAATTTTAAAAACGATCATAAGAGGAACTACAAGGGGATGTTTTCCCTGGATACATTACCATATCTTTTGTCAGCATGCTTTGTCTACATACTTGTAAAATCCCAGCTGGCAATCATCTATTTTCTGGACAGGGGAACATACACCAACTATGCCAGATATATGATCCTGATCGAAGGGGATACGGTCGCCTACTTCCAGAATTTTGCCACCCCAATGTTGACATACGCCAGTGCGACCGTTTATTTAATTGGATTTTCCTTTCTGCTGATCTTTACATTCTTATTACTCATGTATACACAAAACCTCGAGGTTTTGCAGGAATATACTATCGCTTTCGTCGCGATCTACCTGGTAGCACTGCCATTTTATATTTATGTACCTACCCCGGTAACAGGTTTTACATTGCCAAATGTTGTACCCCTGTTGTATGACCTTAGCCCCATAATCCTGCAAGGCGTTACAATTGTCGACCCGTTCCTTGACAATTGCTTCCCTAGCCTTCATGCAGCATTATCTGCCATGGCCATGTTAATGGTGTTCAGAACCAATCTGACGAGGTTCAAAATATTTTCACTGGCAACCACAGTTGCTATCCAGTTTACGATACTGTATCTCGGAATACACTGGATCACTGACATGATCGGCGGCTTTATACTGGCTTTACTAAGTTATTTTGTTGCAACCCGATACAGAAAATCCATTCTTAAATTGCCAGAGCGTATAATGATGACCTTGGAGAAAAGAACTGATCTGGTTGATGCTCTTAATTCAGTTCTTTTGTCCAAAGGACTCCTAAAATGATACCATTCCCAACGCTGGAGTGAAACTGTAATTGCAGCTTTGGAATGACTTCAGCATCGTGAACATACATTATACTTTTTCAATTTTTGGCTGTTATTTTAATTTCCTTTCCTGATTATATGTAATAGTAGAAAGACCATATATTTGAAAAGACTAAATACTATTTAAAGAATATATATTATGGTACTTGCATATACATCAAAATAAAACTGAGATAGTGGTAACCATGACAGACAAATTAGGTTCAATCCTTGAAAACAGAGGTCCTATCAAAAAGATAGGTGTGCTTGGAATGGGGTACGTGGGAATCCCTGCAGCTGCTCTTTTTGCCAACTCCGATAAATTTGACCATATTCTGGGATTCCAGAGGGACTCTAAGAGTTCCGGTTACAAGATCGAAATGCTCAACCATAGAGAAAGTCCTCTAAAAGGAGAAGAACCCGGTCTGGAAGAACTACTAAAGAAAGTAGTTGACGAGGGCAAATTTGAATGCACGCCGGATTTTTCAAGAATATCCGAACTCGATGCAGTTACCCTTGCAATACAAACACCTTTCTCCGACCCTGCAAGCCTCCAGCCAGATTTTAGTGCACTCACTGATGGCATACGCAATGTAGGAAAGTACCTGAAAGAAGGTATGCTCGTAGTACTCGAATCTACCATAACTCCCGGAACCACAGATACACTTGCCAGGCAGATCCTTGAAGCAGAGTCCGGACTGACAGCCGGTGAGGACTTTGCACTTGCACATGCTCCGGAAAGAGTCATGGTTGGTCGCCTGCTGAAGAACATACAGGAACACGACCGTATTGTGGGTGGCATCGATGAAGCCAGCACAAAGCGCGCAGTGGAACTTTACAGCCCGGTACTAACAAAAGGCAAGATAATACCGATGACAGCAAGGGCCGCAGAGGTTACCAAAACCGCGGAGAACACTTTCAGGGACCTGCAGATAGCAGCAATCAACCAGCTGGCATTGTACTGTGAAGCCATGGGCATCAATGTTTACGATGTGAGAGCAGGAATTGACAGTCTCAAAGGTGAAGGGATCACACGTGCAATACTATACCCCGGGGCAGGTGTGGGAGGGCATTGCCTGACCAAGGACACATACCACCTCGAGAGAGGAGTTACGACCAGCGAAGGAACACTTGATTACCCTGAGGACATGGATTCCATTTTTGTACTTGCAAGAAAGGTAAATGACTTTATGCCAAAACACATGTATCATCTGACAAAGGAAGCCTTGAAGCGCATCGATAGGGAAGTAAAAGGTTCAAAGATAGCTATTCTTGGATGGGCATTTATCAATGATTCTGATGATGCACGTAACCCACCGTCAGAGCCTTACAGGGATCTTCTGGTAAAGGGAGGAGCTGATGTATTGGTACACGACCCGCATGTTCTGAACTATCCTGGCGTGGAGATCATAAAGGACCTTGATAAAGTTGTAGAAGGTGCAGATGTTATTGCAATAATGACCGGGCATTCCGGTTACTTTGAACTTGGACCAGAACAACTAAAACAGTTGACTGGAAAGGAAAATACAATAATTGTCGATGGAAGGAATGTTGTAGATCCGGATACGTACATCAGTAATGGCTTTGTGTACAAGGGAATTGGAAGGGGAGACAAGAACGACCATCCAATCGTTTGAACAATCTGACCATCAGAACACTTTAAAACTGATCGGCAGTAGTCTGAACTGAGCCGAGAAAAGAAAGGAAAGGAAAGAAGCAGTACGATCAGAATTCCAGCCTTTCTTCACCCATTTTTAGCAACTGAATCGACCCCACATTATAGAACTAATATTAAATTTATATGAAGACTAAAGAATCTAGGAATATTTTAATAATTGCTGACAATATGCTTGTGCAAATCATCTAAGGATAAAAAACGTGAAACTCCGAAGTTATTTGCACAATCCAATCCGAAAAAGGAAACCGGAATCTGAAAATATCTGTCAGTACAGGATTCGCCAGACGAAGAACCAGAGGACCATACAGATAAATTGTTCTCAATGCAAGCGATCTTCTACCCTCAATAATCCCGTCTGCCGTGAGATGATATTCAATATCATTCTTACAGAACCCATATCGAACAGGCTTATTCTTTCCCACCTTTACGAGCGCGACTATGAAGGAAAGGAACTTGCGATCCTGTATGAATTTGCAAAGTTTGGAGATGCTCTTGCAAACTACAATAATGTCCAGGTTACATGCAATTGTTCACACAGGGAATATGACAACTGCATTTCTTATAGAAAGGAACTGGTCAATAACATCATCAGTTGCTCAAAGAGTGAACCATCAGTATCATACAAGCTCCTTAAAGAGATCAACATTGAGATGATCGAGATCCCTGACCATCCGGAATGCTCAGGATGTATTGCAAACTTCCATTCCATTGTCAGGGAAATGCAGGAGATTACTTCTGAACTTAACATCGATCTGACCTGCGAAATTGCCTGCGATGATGACATTGATACTGACAACGATGGTAGCGATGGTAGCGATCAAATTGGGTATGATTATGATAAACAGATCAAACCTCACGTAAGACCCGCCTTTTCAACGTCTCGCATATACACAGAACCACCCGAGAATACCCAATTCATGGAATGTTATGACGTCAGGAACAACGATGGAAGGATGCTTCAGATCTCCATATATGAGATGACGGACCGACCTGAAAAGCTGTACATGGTGATTCCCCTTGAATACAACCTGTCCCATGAAGACCTCGGCATGATCGAACGGGTCAGGAAAAAGTTGATAAGATTCCGTCCTGACAACATGAACTTCGCAGATCCTGTGAACTCAAGGGAATACATCCGCAGAATCGGAAAACGGATGCTTGAAGAGGATTCAAAGGTTCATGGAATCACGCTTAATCCACTTGAAATGAAGACATATTCTGACATTCTTGCAAAATACACCACTGGCCTGGGAATACTGGAAGATGTGCTTTCAGACCCGAAGATCACGGATGTCTATGTGAATGCACCTGCAGACATCAACCCGGTCCATGTAGTAGTGGATGGAGATGAATGTATCACCAACATCTTCCTTTCACAGGACGACCTGGACTCCATGGTCTCAAGATTTCGAGCCATTAGTGGCAGGCCTTTCGGGGAAGCAACTCCCATACTGGAGATGGAGCTTCCGGAATTCGGAGTTCGTGTATCCGTTATCGGTGATCCTCTAAGTGCCAATGGGCTTGCTTATGCCTTCAGGAAACATGCAAGAACACCTTGGACATTACCAAAGCTCATCAATACCGGATCGATCTCACCTCTTACAGCCGGCCTCCTGAGCTTCCTAATGGATGGGGAAGCATCGATACTTGTAGCAGGAGACGTGGGAGCAGGCAAGACCTCACTGCTGTCTGCAATGATGATGGAGATCCCTCAGAAATATCGTATCCTGACAATAGAGGACACAAGAGAAATTCCCATTGAGGACCTGCAGCAGCTGGGATGGAAGATCCAGGGCATGAGCTCACGCTCATCGATACTGAATACCAGTATAGAGGTGAGCCCTGATATTGCATTACGTGCAGCCCTGCGTCTTGGGAATTCCTCGCTCGTTATTGGAGAGGTCAGGGGACCTGAGGTCAAAGTGCTTTATGAAGCAATGCAGGTAGGTACTGCAGGCAATTCTGTTCTGGGAACCATACACGGAGCATCCACAAGAGCGGTTTATGAGCGTATAGTACACACCCTTGGAGTGCCACCTGCATCTTTCAAGTCAACTGATGCAGTGGTGGTCTGTACCAACACACGGGTCGGAGGAGGCATGAGCAAGAAACGCAGACTGACGCAGATCTCAGAGGTTACCACTGGCTGGGATGACGATGCTGACCCGGAGGAGATCTTTGCAGAGATCATGCGATACAACGCTGCTGATGACTCATTGGTCCCTACAGATATACTGGACAGGGGACAGTCCGAGCTTATTGAGAAGATCGCACGCAAATGGGGGATCAACATCGATGATGCATCGCTCAACATACGTATAAGAGCAAGGATAAAGCAGAAAATAGCCCATGCGGGTTCACTTAATCCCAGACTTGTGGAAGCAGATGTGGTGAGCAAAGCAAACAACATTTTCTGGCTGTACATGGATATGGAAAAGAACAATGTCGGCGGACCGGACTATGAAAAGGTCTATGAGAAATGGAACAGTTGGTTCGACAATTTCTCCTCGGCCTACTTTTGACAGGAGTGGTAAAATGGAAACAGGAATGTCAGAGAACTGGTATGTGCGTGGCTGCAAATTCACATCACTTCACTTTTCCAGATTCATAAGAGACATCAATGCTTTTTCTAAAAAGACCGAAGGATCGGTCAGTCAGGAATACCGGGATGCGATCATCTTTACAGGATTTGTGATAGAGCCTTTCGAAACCGTGCTTTTCTCTTACGCAGGTTCGTTGATAGCCCTTATCATATTTCTCACTCTGGATGCAGTGCTTTTCCAGATCACCACGTTCAACCCAACTGTACTGACATTCGTAGCCCTGATGACATTGCTTGTACCTTTCGGAATACTGCTTTACCTGAGCGAGTATGTGAAGATTCATGCCAAATACATGAAGATACGATCCATAGGAGACATCCCCGAAGTCCTGAGCTACGTGGTAATGTCCATGAGACTTGTCTCGAACATGGAAAAGGCAATCCATTTTGCTGCGCTGAACTCAAACAGACCACTTGCAAATGATCTCAGGAAGATGCTCTGGAACCTTCAGGTGCGCATGTATTCAAGCATGGATGATGCATTGCTGGATTTTGCAGAGATGTGGGGGAAGAACAGTGAACATTTCAAACGTTCCCTTCACCTTATCAAAAGTTCAACCAGCGAACCTGACGAAGCCCAGAGGGTCATTACACTTAACCGCGCCCTGGACATCGTGCTGGATGGTACAAAGGAAATGATGGAACAGTATGCAGCACGCCTGAAGACCCCAACATACGTCCTGTATTCGATCTTCATACTTATTCCCCTGGCACTTGTGGCATTGTTACCTGCAATTACCGTTGTAGGAATAAGGTTCGACGCTTTGACCCTTGTAATACTCTATAATGTGATCCTGCCACTTGCCACTTTTGTATACGCTGAATATATCCTGATGCAGCGACCGGCAACATTTCTTCCCCAAACCATTCCGGAAACCCATCCACAGCTAAAGGACATAAGAAAAAAGAGAAAAGTTGCAACTACCATGGCAGTTATGATCGGGCTCTTCGTCAGTTTTTCAGGTTACATTTACACATATCTTGGAAATCCCCTGAACATAATTTCAACAGCAACCCTTGAAGGGATAATGCCTCCCACATTGCTCATCATCTGGGGAATAGTAATTGCTTTTTCCATCTACATGAATGCGGCATATTCCCCATACAAGAAGATACGCGACGATATCCACAAGATGGAAAGTGAATTTGCAGATGCATTGTTCATACTTGGTAGAAGGATATCAGAAGGGCGTTCTGCGGAAGAATCATTTGCACACACATCTAAGACCATGAAAGGTTCACATATCGGAAAAGTGTTCGAAAGGATCTCTATCAACCTGATAACCATGCGAACGAACATAAGAGCTGCAATATTCGACGAGGAGTTCGGGGCTTTCAAGGACATATATTCAGACAGGATCCAGACCACAATGATCATGTTCACGGAGAGCGTTCATAAAAGTCATCTTTCAGCAGGTATTGCAATTATCAAACTTGCTGACCATCTGAAAGAGTTGCAGGCTGTGGAGAAGAACATCAAGCACTCATTGTATGATATGACGTCCACAATGAGAACGACCGCCTGCATATTTGCACCACTTATCGCAGGTGTGACGATAGCGCTCTCGGAAGTAATCTCCAGGATCCTCCAGAACGTTGCAGAAGGAGTTTCAAGACTTCCTCAGAATATCGTCCCCGGACCTGCACAGATATCTCCTGAAAATCTTGACCAGACAATATCACCAGACCTGTTCATGCTGTCAATTGGGATATACCTCATACTCATCACAGCCATTCTTGTGAGATTTTCAAGTACGATCGAAAATGGAGGAGAAAGAACACAATTCATGTATGATCTCGGGCAGTCACTGCCGATCTCCATAATAGTTTTTACTGTCACTGCAATAGTCTCAAGGATATTCTTCAGAGGGCTTATATGACAATATCCAAAAAGCAGTATTTCAAGAGGAAATTCCAAAACCCGATGTTCAAAAGCAATCTCCAAACCCGATACTCAAAAGAGAATTATCAAAAAACAACATTCAAAATGGGATCAATCCACATAGACAAGAGCTTTCACAGGACAGACATTGATACACTTCATGCAACCCGTGCATCTGCTATAATCAATGCTGACCTTTCCATCCCTGCGTTGTAAAGCCCCGTGGGGACAAATGTTATCACATTTGCCACAATTATTGCATCCGATGACAGCTATACAGCCTTCTGCCTTACTCATCTTCAAACAATAATATCACAAAATAGATACGCTTTTGCATCTAAACCAGACTTATATACAAGAGGAAATATGAACGACAATATGAAAGAGATAATCCATACGGATAAAGGGTCTTTCTACAATTATCTCACAGAAGGCTGCAAACTGTGCCAGAAAGGTGCCAAGATGGTGCTTTTCATTACTGGTATATGCGGAAGGGGATGTTTCTATTGTCCACTTTCAGAGGAACGAAAGAAGGATGTCACCTATGCCAATGAACGTCTGGTGAAAAGCGATGAGGATGTTATCAATGAAGTGCTCCAGATGGATGCTTTGGGAACAGGTATTACCGGAGGAGAGCCACTTATAAGGTCGGACCTGGTCCTGCATTACATCAAACTTCTGAAAGAACAGTTTGGTAAAGAACATCACATACATCTGTACACTTCGATCGCCCCTAACAGGAATTTACTAAAAGCCCTTTCAGAAGCCGGACTGGATGAGATCCGATTCCACCCACCACGACATTTGTGGAAGAAGCTTAAAGGATCTGATTTTGAGCGTGCAATAAAGGATTCCATTGAACTTGGCATGGAAGCTGGCATGGAAATACCCTCCATAGAAGGAGTGAGCGATGTCAGGGATGTTCTCATAGACACAGGTTGTTTCCTGAACCTCAACGAACTCGAATTCGCAGATACAAATGCGATAGCTATGAAAGAGAGGAATTTTCTGCTTAAGAACGACACGAGCAACGCTGTGGAAGGATCGGAAGCATATGCGATCGAACTTGCAGACAATGTTCCAAAGATACATTTTTGTTCGTCAAGATATAAGGATGCAGGACAACTGCGTGAACGTCTGCTCAGGATAGCCAGAAAGACAGCACGCCAGATCGATGAGATAACGGAAGAAGGAACCATTGTTTATGGATCCATTGAAGGTGCTGATACTGACAGAATGATTGAGGTATTACATCAGTTCGAACTATCTGATGACCTGTTCGAAGTAAAGGATAAAACTATAGAGTTACCCTGGTGGCTCATCGAGGACATGGCAGAAGAATTAAAAGATGAAGGATTTGTTCCATCGATCATTGAGAGATATCCTTTTGAAAATGGACTGGTTGTTGAGGTAATCCCACTCTGATACCAACATTTATAAGGATTAATGTTGTAGTGGAAACGCGTCCTGTATCATAAAACAAATAAATTAGCATAAGTTTATAAATAGAAATTACATAGATGTAAATGAGGTGTTTGTGCTGGAGACTATTGAAGACCGGGTTAAAGCAAGGCTTATTAAATATTTAGGCCGTGATGATACAGGTATACGTGAAGATGTGTTGAAACTCTTCCTGGAAGGAGGAACCTTCACTACAGGCGATGTCTACAAACATCTTAACGAGAAAAAATTTGATGTGAGTTACAGAGGTGTTTCAGCAATGGTTGGCCTCATGAACACGAGACTTGGCATACTCAGTATAGACGTAACCGGTGACCATAATATCTACCTGCTGAAAGAAGACTATAAACCTATAGTTAAGGCAGTTCTTGACAACTATTGAGCATCCACAGGATGTCACCCATTCTCTTTTGTTAGTTCTTTGGGTGGAATCTTCATGATAAGATCCATACTGAACCTTTTCTATGGCACTTATGAAAGGTCCCTTTCAAGAGACGTTAAAAGCGGACCTGTCCCGGAACATATAGCTATAATTATGGACGGAAACCGCAGGTTTGCCAACAAATTTGGGAAAAAGACAAATTACGGACACTCAAGAGGAGCCGATATAACCGAGCAGGTTATAGAATGGTCATATGAGATCGGTGTGAAGGAACTTACGATTTATGCATTTTCTACAGAGAACTTCAATCGTTCCACCGATGAAACAGTGCAACTCTTTGAGCTTATTGGAAAGAAGTTCGATCATATGCGAGAAAGCGAACGCACACATGAAAAAAAGATAAGAGTGCGTGTGATAGGAGACCGCACCCTCCTGCCAGAGGACCTTCAGGAATCAGCTGAAAGAATTGAACAGGCAACGAAGGATTATGACAAATTCAACCTGAACGTTGCCCTAGCATATGGCGGAAGACAGGATATCGTACAGGCGGTCAGGAAAATGGCAGATAAGGTACTGAAGCGTCAGCTATCATTGGACGATATTAACGAAACCACAATTGGCGATCATTTTTGTCCTGCAGAAGGAGCAGCCGTATCTAACGTTGACCTTATAATACGCACAGGAGGAAATGAAAGAGTATCAAATTTTCTGCCGTGGCAGGCCAACGGGAATGAATGTGCCGCATACTTCTGTGCACCATTCTGGCCGGAGTTCCGCAAGATCGATTTCTTACGCTCAATTCGCATCTACCAGGCACGCCTGGCTGAACAGAAAAGGAAAGAACAGCATCGAACGACGCGTTTTATTAGTAAGGTCCGGAAAACGAATAAAAGCCAATATTGATCATCGAACACATTCGAATACATCAAAGCGAAAGCAAACAGACGTTATTCAAAAGAAAAAACAATTTGAAAAAGAGGGGCCGCAGCGAAAGCAAACAATCCTGACGGGATGGAGGAACTACGGCCAGTATTTAAACGAGCTCATTTGTGCGCTCTTACGAATTCTTCGAATTGTTCATAATATCTTGCCCTGTTTACCAGTTCTGTAAAGAAGTCATCCATATATTTCACCTCAATAAACAGTATCACTTCTGGATATATTAATGACTGCCAAGCGGGGTGAAAGTATTCTGCCATATGTTAAAGATAATAAATAATTAGACATAATTACCAAATATTTTCCATGTCAATCGTGGTTAGATAATGAAAACATGGAAAACTATATATAAAGCCCCATGTCAATAGAGGTTTAGAGTCTATTTGCATGGAATGTCCATAAAATAAAAACAAAACCATTAATGAAAAACAAAGGAGTCAATATTATGAACAATATCTACAAATTCCTCAAATATGCTACCACCGGGGAAGAAAAGTCCGAAGAAAAACATGACATGGAAGTGTTCATGCGATCACAGGAACTGGCAGAGGAATATGATATCAAATATGATGGCGAGAGTATCGTTCCAACTGATACGAGCCTTGCAGACTCTGTATTTGAAGCTGCAGTCCAGCTTTTGACATCCCAGGGGATCTACTGTATCGACACAAAGAAAACGATAAAGATCGAAGAAGAGGATATTATCAAATCCCTGAACACCTCTGAGATGCTTGAGATCGGAAGACTAAAAGAAAAGGTCATAGTTCCTTTTAGATACACAATGGACTCCGAACCACCGGTTATAATCGGAGGTCCCATGGGAGGTACGGTTTCCGAGGAAAACTTCCTTGAAGTTCACTTAAGCTCGGCCATGGAGCCTATCGTACAGGGCTTATATGCAGGCGCCCTGGAAAAGATGGGTGGAAAAGGAATACGCGGTAAAACACCTTTTGAAATGCTTGCTGCCCTGAAAGAAGCGAGAGAGGAAAGGCTTGCAACAAAACTTGCAGGACGTGAAGGTCTTGCATTGATGGGGCCGGGAACACCAACTATTTCACCGGCATACATGCTGGTATCTTCTGATGAACTTTACTCCAATGCAGATGTTCAGGAGGTCTATCAGCTGGATGAACTTAAGACCGACTATGAAACATTCTACAAATCCATATTCCACCTTGAGCACGGAAATCATTTCCTGAGCGGGCAATGTCCGGTTTTCGGAGGTACAGGTATTGGTACACCCGAAGGCCTGGCTATCGTTGATGTAGCAGAGACCATCCAGTCAAAGATACTTACCGGTGCAAGTGTGCACGTGTCCGGCGCAGTGCATGTGAATACAAATTCATCCTCAACAAAAGAGATCATGTGGGGATCTAATCTATCATCCATTGCCATTTCACGCAACATGCACCACTACACAGCACGATATTACTGGAATCTTGCAGGATGCTGTACTGACATGATGTTCTATGAGACCGCTGCACAGGCTATTGGAGACACTGTTTCCGGAAGGGACATGCTTATCGGGCCTGTCGGAGCTCGCGGAGCGGGTGCAGACCACTCCACAGGACTTGAATCCCGGTTCATGGGAGAAGTTGCACACATGGCTACAAACCTGTCACTTGCAGAAGCAGATGAAGCTGTCCGAAAGATCTACAAAAAATATGAGAACTTGCTGGTACATGCTCCCGAAGGTAAGCCTTTCAGAGAATGCTATGACGTAAGATCGGAATATGAAATGAGACCCACAGATGAATACATGGGACTCTACAGAGATGTGTTTGCAGAGGTTAGCGGATACTGCGGTATTGAATAAGATTCGTGGAATCATCATGAATGATATTTTCGGAATAAACGGAATACAGATATTCAGGAACAGGTCTGTGCTATCTTCACAATATCTTCCGGACCAGCTTGTTGGAAGAGAAGAGCAGGTAAAAGAAATGGCTTCGCTGATCAGGCCTGTACTCCACCACGGAGAACCTGTAAATGCCCTGATATCCGGAAAAAAAGGAACCGGCAAGACAACTGTTGTTAGATTCGTTCTAAAACAACTTACCGGGACCATTGAGAAAGAAGGGCTTAATGTTGTCCCCGTCTTTATCAACTGCCGGAAGATCAACACGACCAGCAAGATCATACTTGAGATCTTGGATAAAGTATCACCAGAAACAGAAGTACCAAAGACCGGGCTTTCCATGGGCAAATATTATAGAGCGCTATGGAAAGCACTGAACGAAAAGAGAACTACAATCATTGTGGTCTTTGATGAGATCGAAGCGCTGAAAAACCACAGCATACTCTACGACCTCAGCCATGCCGGCGAGAATATGAGCATCGAAGATGATATATTCATAGGCATCATTGGAATAACTGACGATATGTTCTTTTCAGGGAGAATTGAGCAGAATATTGTTTCATCACTTCAACACAGGAACATTGTATATCCTCCATATAGCAAGGTTCAGATCGAGCAAATACTGAATGGGCGCTGTGCCATTGCGTTTGAGGAAGATGTCGTTGAAAAGGAAGTCATCCCATTGTGTGCAGAGCTATCCGGGGAAGAACATGATTCAGGAAAATCCCTGAGATTGTTAGAAAGGGCAGGGGACATCGCCGATAGTTCGAATGCAGAAAAGGTTACTGAGAACCATGTGCTAATCGCAAATGAAGAGATGGGAGATAACTATCTCGTAAGTTCACTGGAAAATCTTCCAATACATTCAAAACTTGTATTGCTTAGCATCATCAGGTTGACCAGAGAGCTGAACGATAAGATCACAACAGGACAAATTGAGACGCTCTACAGGAAATTTTGTGACCGGATTGGCACTAACCCTCTGGGACGCACCAGCGTTTCCGGAATAGTCTCAGAATTCGACATGAAGGGGATTATTTCTGCACCTGTGAGAAGCAGGGGAAGGTATGGTAAGACACGCCTCGTGTCAATGAGAAAGAACCCGCAGAAAATAGAGAATACGCTTTATTCGGATTACAGGCTTAAGGAACTGTGACATGAATACGATTTATGTAAATGGAGATCAGCATGAAACTAAATCTTGGAATTGATGCAGGAGGCACTTATACAGATGCCGTTGTTGTAAGAAGCCCGGATGATTCTATAATTGCGTCCTATAAGGCTTTGACAACCTATCCAGATCCACTGGATGGTATTCGTGAAGCTCTTGACGGGATCGACCAGAACATTCTTTCACAGATAGATGTTGTGTCAGTATCGACCACCCTCTCCACCAACACGATCCTTGAAGGTACCGGTTTCCCTGTGGGACTCATCCTCGTAGGAGACTATTTTATCAGCACAGACCTGCCCACAGAACATTTTATACAGGTCAAAGGAGGGCACGATAGCAAGGGTGCTGAAGCAGAGCCACTTGATGAAAATGCAGTAAGGGAATTTGCACAGAGGACAAAAGAACACGTCTCAGCATTTGCTGTTTCTTCATATTTCAGCATTCGAAACCATGAGCATGAATTGAGGGTTAAAGAGATCGTCAGGAACATCACAGGCATGCCAGTGGTATGTGCACATGAGCTTTCACAGGACCTTGGCGCATTTGAGAGGGCTGTGACGGCATTCTTCAACGCACAATTGCTGCCCATAACGGAGAAGTTCATGTCAAGCGTGGAATTCGAGATCCGCAACCGTGGAATGAAAGCCAAGATATTCATGCTCAAATGTGACGGGTCGGTAGTTGGCATCAAGGGTGCACTGGAAAAACCCATCGAATCTATATTCTCGGGTCCTGCCGGAAGTCTTGTAGGCGCTTCTTTCCTCTCAAAGAAAGACAGTTGTGCGGTAATAGATGTAGGAGGAACAAGTACTGACGTTTCAGTGATAAGAGAAGGCGTACCGGAAATGAGTGAATCCGGTGCTGTTGTAGGCGGATGGAAGACAAGGGTCAAGGCCATAAGGATGGAAACCTCAGCACTGGGAGGTGACAGTGATATCTGGGTCGGTTCAGGAAAGGTAAACTTCGGACCACGAAGGGTCATACCACTATGCAGGGCAGCAGCACAGTTTCCAAAATTCCTCGAGCAGCTTGCGACTAACCCAATGCCTTCCAAAGCATTACTGGGGAGGAACTTCCAGCCTACCAAGTTCTACATAAGGACAGACTATGAACCCCTCGAGCTGACCGATTTAGAAACAGAGATTCTCAATGCCATTCCTGCTGAGCCAACATCCCTCAAGGAGATACGTTCGCGTATCAACAAATACCCAGCATCAAAACATCTGGATACACTCATGCAGAAAAGGCTGATACAACCTATCAGTTTCACACCCACAGATGCCCTGCATGTGCTTGGAGAATATACGGAATACAATGCTGAAGCTTCACGCATAGGTGCACAGCACCTGGCCCCCCTTTATAAGATGGAAGCAGAGGAGTTCGCATCTTATGTAAAGAGAGAATTTGCCAAGAACATGGCAGCAGACCTTGTTTCATTCTTCCTCGAAAAGATATCAAGAGAAGAGATACGCAATATATTCGATGTCGAATCACCCATTCAGTTCAAGGTACATGTACCGGTGGTGCTGATCGGCGGCCCTGTGGTAGCATACCTTGAAGAGATGAAGAAACTGATAGATGCAGAGATCATCCTGCCTGAATTCGCAAGTGTGGGTAATGCCGCAGGAGCATTGGCTGCAAAAGGTATCAGGAGGTTTGAGATACTGATACGCCCGGTTTCCATGGCAGCACCGGACTGGGAGTTCTACGTTTATTCAGAAAAGGGAAGAGAGAACTTCTACGAATATGAAGAGGCACTGGAACACGCCCTCAAACTTGGAAAGGACACGATATATGAATACATGAAAGAAGCAGGCCTTGACCCGGATTCAGTGAACATCGATATCAAAAAGGATGAAGTTATCCTTGAAGGGTCTGATACCCTGGTAGAAACGAAGATCGTTGTACTGGGTATTGCTGAGCACATTGAAGAAGACGAATAAAAGAGACAGGATCCACTGAATTACGTTCAGAGAGATGCTTTTGCATCCTCCTTTCTTTTTTTAGATTTATCAGTTACTAGCACATAGCAGATGCTACCGACCATATAGAACCACTAAGCAAAAGTGCCAGAGTGAAAATATAAGTTTATTAGAATAATAGAATAAGAAAAATGGTGCGGGAGGTGTGATTCGAACACACGAACTCCTACGAGACTAGGCCCTCAACCTAGCGCCTTTGGCCTGGCTGGGCAACCCCCGCAAATGAGATCTTCTGAAATTAAATATAAAGTAAAAAGGAAATTAAAATTTCCAATTTACAGTGTGCTCAGGATGTTTTGCATCTCAGAGGCTTTTCCCTTAATGGTATTCACTGCATTTAAGATTAACTGTTGAGCAGTGTATGAACCATCAGATTCCATTGTGAAAATGAAAGATCTTTCATCTACACCAACAGAAATAGCATCTATATCACATGAATCCTGACATAATCTGCACAATGAGCACTTGAGAAGATCGTCCTTGGAGATCTCAGCAGTTTCTTCACCGAGCTGAATTATGTTTCTTGGACATGCATTGACGCATATGCCGCACCTGTCACATCCCTCAAAGGTTATCACAGGCATGTTCTTATAGCCGCAAGCAACGCCTGCCTGCCATTTTGCATGCTTGTTTCCATAACCCATGTGGGCAATTGCCTCAAGGACAACCTTCTGGCCAGTCCTGAGATCAATTATAGGAATGTTCTTGTCTGCTGGCTGTACGTTGGGATCAGATGAGACAATGTCACCAGAATGAACGATGACCTGCTCCTCTTCACCTGCTTCAGCGCTGAGAGTCAGAGAGACAGTACATGCAGGACAGCCACCACCTTCACAGGTACACTTATCCTGCGGCACAAAGTCCTCAAGACTGGATGTGAGGGGGATCAAACCCAACCTCAATGCCAGCTGCTCGTCATACAGAACAGAAGTATTATTATAGATATTCACGTCATCGATCGCTAGCGTCGGTACATCGGCAAGCATTGCCCTACGGACACCATTTGCAAAAGCTGCAGTTGTGCCTGATAAAATGAACTTTGCTGACCTATCGGATAACTCAAGTATATCTATTTCCATTGGAAAACCTCTGTTCTTTGTGATTATACACGCCTTCCGCCTTTTGGACGAGTTCCATCATGGGGTACTGGTGTAACGTCTTCGATCCTTCCGATCCTGACGCCTGCTCTTGCAAATGCCCTGATCGCGGCCTGTGCGCCTGGACCCGGACTTCTCTGCTTGTTTCCTCCAGGTGCCCTTACTTTGATATGAACACCTTCGATACCCTTGTCTTTAAGAGTATCTGCAAGCTGGCTTGCCATCTGCATAGCAGTGTATGGGGAGCTTTCGTCCCTTGCTGCCTTTACAACCATTCCACCAGAGGATTTTGCGATGGTTTCTGCACCAGTGAGATCAGTCACGGTGATGATCGTGTTGTTAAATGAACATTTGATGTTTGCAACACCCCAGATTCCGTTTGCCATATTTTACTCCTCCTTATTCCTCTACGAGTGATGATGCGATCTGTGCAGGTCTTTCAGGGTGAGCTTCTTTGGAAATTGGAGACTTACCGTAGTAGTCAATTGCCATTTCCTGCTCCTTTGTGACCATCATACCAGGTACAGTTACCCTCTTCCCATCTATAGAGATGTGGCCATGGGTGATGAACTGCCTTGCCTGACGTGCAGTGCGGGCAAGTCCGAGCCTGTGGACCTGTGTCTGAAGCCTGCGCTCCAGAATAACATCGGTCTGAAGACCAAGAATATCATCAATGCTGGAATCAGATTTCAGAATTGAGTATCTGATAAGTTTTGCAAGGATCTGATCTGCTTCGGTCTTTGCATGACCGGTAAGATCGGATTCTGCAGATTCAGCAAGAAGACGCCTTGCATCTGCCCTGAACCTTCTCAGTACACTGTGTGATTTCCAAAGTTCCCTCTTGTTACGAAGACCATACTTTTTGACGAGCTCGACCTCGCTTGCCATCCTAGCAGCCTGCCAGGGGTGCTTTGGTGTATCATAAGATTTTGTGCTTTTACCAGGATATACCATATTGCATCACCTTTATTTCTTCTTCCTTACACCAATGGTGCTACCACGTCTTCCAGTGGACTTGGTTCTCTGTCCTCTGACCTTAAGACCTCTCTCATGTCTGAGACCACGGTATGCGCGTGCCTTCTTAAGGTTGTTAAGGTCTTCCTTCAGGGTCATAACGATATCCTGACCAAGAAGATGTTTGCTGTCCCCGGTTGTTGGGTCTCGCTGCCTGTTGAGCATCCATACAGGAAGGTGCTGCTCGAACTGCGCAATTGCAGTATCAAGTTTTTCAACGTCCTCATCAGGGAGGTAACCGATCACTGCATTTGGATCGACACCAGTACTATCTACAATAACACGAGAGGCTCTTAACCCGATACCACGGATACCGGTCAATGCGTACTTAACCCGCTGGCTTCCCTGCAGGTCAGTATTCATTATACGAACCAGATGTCTAATTTCTTCGTCTGCCATATAATATCCTCCTTAAGGGTGTAAACAACACCCCGTAGCCTCGGAACACATTGGTTCCGACACAGCCATGTGGCTTTTTAAATTTTTATAAATTCAAAAGCGACTCCGCTGAATATACAATTTCTGGTATATAACATTATTTATTACAATTCTTTGGCATGTTCAGTAAGAACATTCCATACTAAACTATACCAGAATATAACTAACAAATAACAATATCATATATATCCATATCGAATCCCAATATAAAATTCCCCGTGCCGGGAAGTTCAAGTCCCAAATTCAAGATACCTTCCAAATGAGATATGCTCAGTTACGGCAAGAAGAGCACCTACAATAATGAACATGCAACCAACTATCGTCTCGGCAAAGATCGCATTATGAAGAATAGTATAGTCAAAAAAGATACCACTTACCGGTTCCAGCATTGCAAGTATGCTAGCGGCCTGGGTCCGAACCCGTGAAAGCCCGTTGAAATACAGAACACCACTGATACTTGTATTCACCAAACCGAAAAGCAGGAGCATCAGAAAGTTCTCCCTAAGCACCGGAACGGACACAGTAGGGGCAAATGGCACAAGTACAACAACACAGAAGACAGTTGCCCAGAAAAACTGCGAAAAGCCGGAATACTCATCCCTGACGTAACGGGCAGTCATGATAATGCAACTGAATGATATTCCCGACAGGATACCGGCCACGATACCAATAAAATGGAGATTTCCCATACCAGAGCGAATAAATGTTGCAGGGTCCACAATAAGGAAGATCCCGATCATGGACAGGACCAATCCAACAAGGCCAATTCTTGTCAGCTTCTCTTTAAGAACGATAGGAGATAATATGGTCACATACATAGGTGCAGTATATAGTAAGAGTATTGCGATTGAAAGCCCGGAATAAATGATGCATGTGAAATAGAAAGATATGGCCATAAGCTTGAAAACACCAAGAAGCAGAAGATGACGCCTTTTTCCACCCAATCTGAGAATCCCTGTTTTTCCGGTAAGGTAGAGATAGCCCAGCATGAACACTATACCTATCAAAAGTTTGTAGAATATTATCGGCAGAGTACCCATATCATGAATGAAAGCGAGAAATACGCCTACCATACCATATATTATGCATCCGGAAGTGATTTCCAGGTAGCCCCTTATCGGTGCTGAACCCATGGTCGTTCATATAGAATACACACTATATAGAACATCGCCAGTATCACCAGTATGAATAAATACAACATATGACAATTCTATTGAATATAGGTGAATAATATGGACACAGGACTACTATTCCCGGGATTCGGAATATCACATTTGTTCGCAGCTTTAGTGTTCTACATATATTTCTCCTATTCATTACAGGTTATCGCTGCAAAGACACAGACAGCAAATGTATGGATGGCATGGATACCGATACTGAACCTTCTACTTATGGTAAGAATATGCAGATTATCAAGTATAGCCTTGATACCATTTTTCATACCTTTTATAAACATCATTTATGTTGCCTACATCTGGGGAGAGATTGCATTCGCCGTCAACAAATCAAAATGGTTGGGACTTGTCATATTAGTACCAATTATTAATTTAGTATTACCCGGATATCTTGCCCTTTCCGATTAAAAATGGAGGAGCTCCTGCCCTATGGAAAGGAACGTAAAGGCTGTCCTTTTTGACATGGACAACACCTTATTTGATTTTCTGGAAGCAAAGCTTACTGCATGTAAAAAGATGGTAGAGCATCTGGGTGCAGGAGATCCGGAAGCCATGCTTGGATATTTCCTGCGAGGCACACCTGGTTTTGAAGATCTTGAGAATATTAAGGACTATCTTCTGGACAATAAGCTTTACTCCGAAGAGAATTATGAAACCTGTTGCAGGATCTACGAAACCATTAAACTGGAAGCTCTTGTGCTGTACCCCGGGGTGAAGCATACACTTGAAGTCCTGAAAGAAGAACGCATTTCTCTGGCACTGGTCACCGATGCTCACTCCCACCATGCCACCAAAAGACTGGAAAGAATGCAAATAATAGAATATTTTGATTTCATTGTGACCAACGACATGACAGGTGCCAAAAAACCGGACCATAAAGTCTTCCATTTTGCACTTGACCTTTTGGAAGTCAAACCACCGCAGGCAGTTTTTGTAGGAGATAGCCCCCGGAGAGATATCGAACTTGCAAGACAAATAGGAATGATAACAGCTTACGCTGCTTATGGAGATAGCCGGCACTATTCAGATCAGGTTGAAGCAGACATAATATTATCAGGCATTACAGATGTTCTGGACTTTGTCCTCACAAATTAAAAGGGCAAGGAGAATATCCTTTAATTCTCCTTTTAATTAAGTATCAAATAGCTTTGATCTTACCAAACTGTGCCTCATAAACTCCCACTGCGTTCGGAGCACCTTGTAACAGCTTCCTTATCCTGTTGTAGACACTTGGAACTTTATCCGCATCAAGACTGTCAAGCATTTCTGCAAGTATTGAGACCAGTGGCAAATGATATTCATCCTCCATCAGGTCGATGTTAGCAAAGATATTGAGGAGATTTGTTGTACTGTACTCGTTAACCGATGCAAGTTTGAGCAGAATTGACTGAAGAAGTTCACGCCCTGATTCCGTCTGCAGGGATATCTTCCTGTTCCTTCCAAAACCACCGTATAGAGCACGCTGATCGTTGGCCTGCTCAATGCGGAAGGAATCTGAAGCCTCGATGTTCCTCACAAGAGAAACAGCATCAGAACTACTGTTTCCTGCAACTATTGAAAGGAAAGCCTCCCATGTAACAAGGTTCTTCCTGGATTCTTCCATGAAATTCTCCAAAAATTCCATCTTATCCTCAGCAGAACTGTTAATGTAACAGTCAAATGCCACAAGCCTGTCACTTGCACATGATGCCTCAACAAACTGCTTATTGCATAACTGATGCACAAATGGAGTATCAATGGTAGCAAGGATTCGCAACACAGTGTTCTTCACCTGACGTGCCTTGATGACACGAGCATGCTCCTCAAGAGTATCATCCTGCGGTATCGACACCTTCAGGTACTTATGATAAAGATTCAGGAGGGAAACAGTGTTATTTCTTGCAATACCTTCAAGGATGCGTTTTTTCACATCAAAGAGCATCTGGTAGCGATGTGCTAACCTTTCATCTTCCACTGATTCAAAGATAGCAAGGAACTGCCCACCCATCTCTTCCATCAAAACATCATCGTCGATGAGATCATTGAACAATTCGATGAACATCTCAGATACTTTTGCCTGAGGATCAGCCATCAACCTCATTTTCTCCCTGTCCAAAAGTGTGTAGTAGGCAATGAAACGGTTGATCATATCGCTGTCCTTCCTTACCTGCAAAAGAAGTTCTTCATCAGAAACTTCACGAATGACCTTTCCATAGAAGGAATAACCACGATTTACAGATACAAATGCAGGAGCTTCAACGTCCTCTATGGCAATATTAGCATCCTCGGAACATATCCATTCGCTAATTTCCACAACGTCATTTCCATCCTCATCCACCAGAGCTGCAACAAAGGGGAATTCCCAATACTTTCCACCCTCCGGAACTTCCTGGTGGAGATCCAATGTAAAGAACCTGCTTTCTGCATCATAGGAAGTATCAATGTGGACCATCGGGAATTTTGTCTGTGCCAGCCATGTCTCTGATATTTCGGAAAAATCCATATCAGAGGAATCTTCCATCGTCTTCAGCCAATCAGAACCTGTGGCATTTGAGTGGCTGAACTTCTTATGATAGATATCAAGAGCCCGGGCAAAGTTATCCTTACCCATAAGGGTTTCCAGCATTCTCACGAATTCAGGAGCTTTGACATAAGTAACCGCTGTGATCAGGTCATTGGGATCATTGAACCCCTCGGGAACAATAGACATGGAAGCTGCACCACTGTCAAGTGCAAAAGTACCAACCCCGGGTGCCAGAAGATCAAGAACGTTGGACAAGCGACTGTAGTTCTCTCCGAAGACAAATGCATGGAACTGATGCTCGATGTGAACGGTCACTGCCTCATTAAGCCATATCTCGAACGGGCTCCAGCCTGTGACCTCAGAACCGTTTATGTTATGATAATATTCATGGACCTTGACACGTACCATATACTCAAATGAGGAATCCGTCGTTTCCGGGTATGGCATAATACGGTTGGTTGTGATGGTAGTGTTGCCAACATTCTCCATACCGCCAAAATCGGAGTTTTGCATACCGATCTCACGATAGACGGTGCCTGTATATTTGTATCCCATAGTAAGCGAGCTGTCGAGCTTTTTAAGCTCATCCCGTAAGAATACCAGGTCATCAGACTTTCCTTCAGACTTGAGAGCATCGCGTACCCTGACCAGGTCATATATTTCCTTTCTTTTATCGAGATCATTGTACTGCTCAGGACCTGTGAAAAGATAGGTCCACATCACAGAATCATAGAGCACATCCAGTGCCTTCTCTGCAGGATAAACATCCGATTCCGGCGGCACCAGTAGCTCAAGGTCGAAAGTATGACCATCGGGGTATTCGAACTCCCTTGTAAATGTCCGGTAGGTTCCAACCCCAAGGAAGAAAAGGTAAGTTGCCATTGGTGTGACGGAATTATCGTAGACGATCTTAGCCCTGCCATTACCCACAGAATGTTTATTCTCCACAACATCACCATTGGTTATGAGATTTGTATATCGCTCGTCTGCAATGATGGTGGTTGTGTAAGTACATTTGGCGGTCATGTCATCGATGCATGGAACGATACGCTGGAATCCCCACTGCTGGCACTGTGTTATCTGCTGTGGCGGTGCCCCTGCAGGAGTCTCATCATAATAAAGACCTTCAAGGACATTCCAGGTCGGCTTGCATATGGTTTCCGTATGGATCACAAGTTCTGTGTCTGCCGGGATTTGACAACCAAATTCAATGGAAAGAATGTGCTCATCTTCCCTGTATTCGTAGGACACATCATGATCTTTACAGCTAACTTTTTTGATGTCAAGATCACGGCAATTAAGATCAAGTGATGCTATCGGTTCCCCAAGGGTCCTGACCTTGAGGTCCGAACTCACATAAGTGCGATCATCGTAAACATCGAACAAAAGGTCCATATGAATGACCTTTACTGTCAGTTCTCCAAAATCCTCCGGATAATACTTGTAGATACGCTCCATTCTTTCACACCTAGTTTTCTAAAGTACTGTTAGCTTAAACACTTTTCTAAAGAAGAGAAGAAGGAGAATCCGAAGAAGATAGAGATGAAGAGGAGGATGAGGATGGAGAGGAGAAAAACCAAATGAGAATTCGCCATTGATTTATAAGATAGTACAAGAACATTGAATCAACAGAAACATTTCTCAGAATGACAATATAAACTATAACCAAAAGGTGATCAAATGACAGACCAGAAGAAAATACTCATGATAGTTGCACAGGAAAACTTCAGGGACGAGGAATTCTTTGAACCAAAGGAAGTGTTTGAGAAAAGTGGTGCTAAGGTCACCGTTGCCAGCAATACAACAAAGAAAGCAAAGGGGATACTCGGAGGAGATGTTAAGCCTGACATTAGCATCTCTGATGTGAACATAGATGAATATGATGCCATATCCATCACCGGAGGCGGAGGTTCCAAACAATACCTGTGGGACAACAAAGAACTGCAAGATATAGTCAGAAAAGCATACGAGCAAGGCAAGGTCGTCGCTGCAATATGCATATCCCCGGTCGTACTCGCAAATGCCGGTGTTCTTGAAGGAAAGAAAAGTACGGTTTTCAAGAACGATGAGACCGTCAGCATACTTAAGGACAAAGGGGCTAAGCACAAAGATAAAGGTGTGATCTCAGATGGAAAGATCGTTACCGGAAGAGATCCGAAAAGTGCTAAGGAATATGGAAAAGCAGTTCTTGAAGCATTCAATTAAAAAAGACAGAAAAGATAGGTAAGAGGGATAGACATCAATCCCTCTTTATTAAGCAGGCAACTGTAGCAAATATCATTACTACAACTAATCCACCCGGTGCAGGTATCTGACCTGCATCATCAGCACCTGAACTTCCCTCGATAATTGAATTGAAGTAATCTTCTGCCATATCAAGATCACTCTGGGTTCGAGCCATGTTGTGGATTCCCAGACTGCCATCATTTTCAACTTCTGTAAGGTAGAAAAGTCCGTTGTTATAGTTGGCAAGCTGTGGTCCATAAGCATCCGTTCCATTGAAAATTTCAAGAGCAACATTTGCTTCTTCTTTTAATGAATTAAGATCAGAGAGCCTCTGCGAAACCGGAGCTTGTTTTTCCTCGATCACTGATGGCAATGAGTCCTGATGGCACATATAACAGCCATTGGATGCATCAGGATCTGAAAGCGCCACTGCATCGAAATCAAAGTCATGACCTGTAGTAACTTCACCATCCAATGGGACCATTGACATATGGCAGTCGACACAACCTATCACCGTAGGGTGAGTTCCATCAACATATCCTGAAGTACTGACCATTTCCCACTGCGCATGCCTGACGATCGGTGTTTCACCATCTGCGACCACACCTTCCGTGTTATGACAGTTGCCACAGAGAAGTGTGCTGTTCTCCAACCAGAGGCCACCTTCATGAGGATCATGACAGGCAACACATGATATTGTCCATTCCGTTACTTCAAGGTCGTGAGCAGCTTCCTCATTCAGCATATATACCTCTGCCTCTTCAAAGTTCAGTATTGCACCATCAGTACTCTTGCAGACGATACAGGATGTATCCGAATGAAGTACAAATGGTTCTGCGATCTCCGTAGGCTCGGAGTGGCTTGCCATTGCTTCTATATCGAACTCCTCGCCTGCAAACTCATTCCACTCATCAAAGATGGTAGCATGGCACTCCCCGCAAACCTCTGAAGACAGGTCTGCAGTTGGAACTGAATCAGAAGGGTTCGAAATATGACCTTCAAAACCACTTCCAGCAGGAGTATGGCATATCTCACAATCTGCAATACCATGGGCAGAAGAACTCCACATATTATAATACTCCTGATGACAGTCCGCACAATCATCAAAGTCTACCGCTATACACACAGTCGTAAATAAAAGTAAAACTGTTGAAACTATTACTATTGTTTTTGTTATGTCCCCCAACATACCTATCACATAGAATAATGTGAGTTTTCGGGATATATACATTTCCGAAGAAAATTCGGATTAAAACGAATATAATATTCAAAAATAAGATCAAAGCGCCGAGGGGGAGATTCGAACTCCCGAGGGGACAGGCCCCACAAGCTTTCCAGGCTTGCGCCCTACCACTAGACTACCTCGGCAAAAAGCCGTATTCGCGCTGACTGGCGTTTATTTCGCCTTCCAGCATCTGGGATAAATAGCGGCATCCATTATTACTCTTTCGGTAATGCAAGATATGCCATGGTCATTGTTCAATAGTTCATCGGAATCCATGGATGCCTTGCATAGTGCCACAGCTTCCCCCTTTAATGTGAATAAAGCAACCTTATCGTCCTTTTTGATGCTCTTGCTGAAAGAAACGATACCTGAAACTGCAAGGTATGCGCCTCTGCAAATCGCATCTACAGCAGTATCGCGAATAATAATGCGAGGCAGATGAGACAAACCCTCTTCCATTGGGAGTATCAGCTTTCGAAGTTCGGTCTCGTCGTTGTCCTCCTGCCAGAAAACACAGGCATCCTTGAGATCGTATAGGGTCACCAGAGAATCTTCCCTGAACGGACCTGTACCTGTCCTGCGTAGTTGCTTCATATTAGCACCACAACCCAGTATGAGACCAATGTCATGGCAGAGTTTGCGCAGATATGTTCCTGCCTCACAGCCGACTCTCATGAGCACTTCCCTGCCATCTATCTCAAGAACATCAAGATAGTAGATATTCCTTATCCGCAACTGCCTTTTGACCGCTGAGATAATAGGCGGGGTCTGGTAAATAGGACCGTTGAAGTCCTTACATACACGCCTGATCTTTATTTCAGGAATGTCATTGTGAAGGTGCATGAGGCAGATGTACTCCTTGCCTGAAAGGCGCAGGGCTGAGACTGCTTTTGTAGCCTTTCCAAGCATCACTGGAAGCACACCTGTAACACCAGGGTCAAGTGAACCGGAATGACCGGCTTTGCTTACGCCCAGCATATCCCTTATCCATGCTGTTACCTCATGACTGGTAGGACCCACAGGTTTGTCGATGTTCACGACACCCAGATTAATATAATCAAGAATAGGACGATCTTCAGGCTTGCAACCGTATGCGGCATTCGTGGTGGCATGTGCCTTTACGACCATCATGTCCACGTCTTTAGAAATTCTTGATGAAACCATAGCAGTACCTGCAAATTATTTATTAAAATCCGCCACAGCCATCGATGGCCTGTATGAGAATGTCTGTGATCGCAAATTGGTCCCAGCGACTGGAATCAATAACTATATCATAAATCGAAAGATCGTTGATATCAATTGAATGTATCTCTTGGTAACGTAATGCTTCCGAAGCTTCACGTTCCACAGTCTCCCCCAGGCGTACATCAAAGGACGAACCTTCTCTTTCAACTATCCTTCTGACGCGCACTTCCATGGGAGCTTTTACCCATAGCTTCAGAGCATTTTCAGCCATATGACCTGCAAGTCGACCTTCAAGAATAAGATGATCCGAGTTATTCGCGATCTTGCTCTGCCTTTTGTCGATCTCGATATCAATGGATGGATCAGACTCTGCAAGACTGCCAAACTCTGCAAGTGTCATTCCACGTTCTTTTGCAAGACCCCTGAAAACATCACCTGCGGAGATTATCTCCACACCATAATGTTCTGCCAGTAGTTCCCCCACAGTCGTGGTTCCACTGCCCGGCAGTCCACTAATAGTTAAAAGCATGCTTAGACGCCACCAATATCCAGTGCTTTACGCACTACCTGACTGATAGCCAGTGATGTAATGAAGTACCAGAATATCCAGTACTGGAGCGGACCCAGAACAGTAGCCACAAGCTCCTGCTCTCCCCAGAATGGGAACACGAGTGAAGCACCCGGATGCAGGCTAATGTAATGGTATGCCCACATGAAAAGAGGCAGAGAGATGATACTGATATATGCCATCGGTTTGAACTGCTGCTTTGACATCTCCATTTGGTCAGACATCATATCAGCACGCTGCTCTTCTAATTTTTTGACCATATAGGTGTTCTGTGAGAGCTGTGCCTCACGGAACTCCTTCTGGAAGGACTTCATGCGCTCCTGTGTGTTGCGCATAAGTTGCCAGTTAATAGTATATTTCTGAATAAGTGATGCATATAAAGCAGTGATCGCTGCCATGATGAACAACATTATGTGGAAGTTGCCATCACCGACCATAGCACTTATAGGATCCATCAGGATGCCAACGATAGCCCCAATACCTTCCCTGCCCTCCTCACCGAGAACAAGAATACCGATCATCAAAGAGATACCGACCGCCAGTACAAACCTTTCTGCTGTTTTCTTGAAATTTGAATCTGCCATGCATCATCACCTTCTATTAGCTTACTTGTACTGGTCAAGTACTTCACAGATATCTGAAAATACTCTGCCGATCTCACCAGCTCCATCAATGTTAACAAGGATACCTTTGTCCTTGTAATAAGATATAAGAGGCTGGGTTTTCCCCTTATAGGAATCGAGTCTCTGCCCGATAACATCTTCTTTATCATCATCGCGCTGGTAGAGCTGTGCACCACATGCGTCACAGACACCCTCATCCTTTGGAGGGTTGAACTTGAGGTGATAGCTCTCACCACAGGTACACATGTACCTTCCGCAAAGACGGGTTACAAGTTCCTCATCGGCAACATCGATATCAAGGACGACTTCAAGAGGCATCCTGATATCATCAAGAATGCCTGAAAGAGCGTCTGCCTGAGGAATTGTCCTTGGATATCCGTCAAGAAGATATCCGGCCTTACAGTCAGACTCTGTAAGACGGTTCTTGATAATACCGATCAACACTTCATCAGGCACAAGTTCGCCTTTATCCATGTATTCCTTAGCCTCACGTCCAAGTTCGGTACCATCACGTACATTTGCCCTCAAAATATCACCGGTCGATATGTGAGGGATCTGATAATGCTTAGCCAGTTCCTTGGCCTGGGTGCCTTTTCCTGCACCCGGTGGACCAAATAACACAACATTCATTGAAATATCTCCATTTTTTCGTTTAATCCTGTCCGAAGAACGATCTGACCATTGGATGCATTTCCATCATCTGTTCAGATGCAATATCCTCATACAAACGATATACAATACTTACTGTAAGCAGTAACCCTGTACCTCCGGCACCACCAATAGTACCCAGCATACTTGCCAGAAGTGTAAGGGCACCAATGAAAGCACCACCAATAATGGTTACCTTCGGGATGTATCGTAACATGACCTTCTCGATACTTCCAACATTACGCCTGAAACCAGGGATCTGCATTCCTGAATTAAACACCTTCTGTGCAGTAGGTTTTGCACCCATACCAGTGGTTTCGATCCAGAACAGAGCGAATATGACACCACCAACGATAAGGAACGTTGCATCAACGAGAACATGTAATCCTACCTGCCACATTGAAGGTACCGCAACACCATATCCTGTAAATGACTCCCTTACAAGTGAAGGTATCCAGTCATATGGACTGTTTATAGGTGAAAGATAGTACATCACACCGTTGATAGGAGTGGAACCATAATATTCACCAAATAGAGTTATACCACGTCCTGAAAGTAGCATACCTATCATCTGTATGTTCGCCTGGAGAGCCCTGACAAGGATCATTGGAAGAACTGATGCATAGATAAGTTTTACAGGGAACCTTCCCCTGGCGCCTCTTACAGCGCTGTGTGCCAATGGGATCTCAATACGGGTACTTTCTGCATAAACAACCAGCAGGAAGATGGCAACAGTACTCACAAGTGCCAGAATTCCACCTCTGATAAGCAGGAACATGGCTCCATCGCCTGTGAGAATGTAATCTAGTCCTACATTCTGAGCTATATATATCCACTTTGGAAGAATTCCGATAGGAAGACCTCCGGTGTCGAGTCCCCAGTTGAACAATCCAGTTACGATCTGCTGCGAAACGCCAGCAACGATGAACAGTCCCACACCGGAACCAATTCCCCATTTTGACACGATCTCATCCATGAACAGGATCAGCATACCGCCGATACATATCTGAATGAATATAATGGATGTAACAACTCCAAGACCCACTCCAAGCGCTGATGCTACTCCGGCATCCGGCTGGATATAGCCTCCTACTATCTGTGGCAGAGCTTCAAGAACGATCATTACAAAGACCATGAATTTCTGTGCACCCTGGAAGAACGCCTGGTCTGCAGGATCGGACATGTTGAGCTTGATAACGTCAGCTCCCACAAGAAGCTGAAGGACAATAGATGCGGTAACAATTGGACCTATACCAAGAAGCATTAGTGATCCTGATGCTCCTGCAAAGAACGCTCTATATTGTTCGAACAAATCAATGGAATCCTTGGAAAGACCAAAAAGAGGTACATTTGCGAGTGCAAAGTAAAGTACCAATATTCCAAGAGTCCACATTAGCTTGTTCTTAAAATGCACATGCCCCTCCGGACTTGCAACGGCGGGCAATCTGTTAAAAAACGGTTCCAAACTCTCCCTGAGACTCATTAACTACACCTTTATACGGGATTGAAAGTCCATTGGACTTTGTTATAATATAAATTAATCTGCACTAAATAAAAACGCAATAAATATAAAAGTAATGTCTGTAAAAGACATTACTCTTCAATTTCTACGCAGGATCCACCTGCATTCTCGATCTTGTCCCGTGCAACTCCTGAGAAGCTGCTTGCTGTAACAACCATGTTCTTTGTTACTTTTCCGGTACCAAGAACCTTTTCAATCTCAAGATCTGCAAGATCGATGACATATGCACCCTCTTCAAGCTGTGCAAAGCCATCTTCTACAAGCTGATCTGCAAGTTCGTCAAGTTCACCGACGTTCACTACTGAAACATCGCGGATCATCTTCAATGGACGAGAGAATCCACGGTTGCTTCCACGTGTGTATCCGAGCTGTAAAGCCCTTGTGAAATGATGCTTGTTCTCACCGGACCTACCACGTCCACCACGGTTACCAGCACCACGGCGATTCTTGGTAGTACCGCCACCGCAGGTGCGTGAACCCCTGAACTTCTTTGTATTGGTTTTGTTGCTCATAGTAACATCACCTCATCTTGTTCAAAAGTGTCTTTATGTCTTCACCATGGTTTCCAAGGACACCGCCCTGCTGAGCGGTCCTCTTGATACCAGCGTGACCTTTCCTTGGTGGGTGAAGCCTGAAAACCGGCTTCAGACCAGGAATATCAGAGATCTTTGCATTTCCGTTGACAAGAGCTTCTGCGAATGCTTTAATGGAGTCGAAATCTGTGTTCTCCTTCACATAAGCATCTGTCAGGCGTGCATCGGCCTCCAGCCTGCCGCGCTTGCCGATTACCTCTACCAGAGTATCAGCATCAACAGTACCGTATGCAATGTAATCCTTTGCTTTCTGGATCATACCCTTGTTGTTAGGGTTGTCAGCAAGGAATACGCAGTGGTTGACCTTGTGCAGGCGAAGCATACCGAGGGTATCCTCGATCTCACCGCTAACATTCACCTGGCCCCTCATTCTGACTACTGCGAACATATTCAGTCCTCCGTCTCATCAAATACAATTGGTCTTCTTACAGTGCCTGTGTTCATCAGAGCATTGTATGTTGCCTTTGCGAAGTTGAGAGTGGTTCTGGTCTGACCTTCTGTACGAGTCCATACGTCCTTGACACCTGCTTTTTCAAGCACTTTCTTTGCAGTGCCTCCAGCAGCAAGTCCAAGTCCACGTGGTGCAGGCTTCAATACTACAGTGACACTACCTGCCTTTCCATTTACCTCGGAAGGAACGGTATGTGGAAGTCCACAACCGCATTCCCATGAACCGCATCCACGTTTGATACGTGTGATGTTGATCTTTGCATTGTCAATAGCCTTTCTGATAGCAGGTCCTACCTGTACATCCTTTGCCTGACCAAGTCCAACAAAACCATCGCCGTTTCCAACGATAACGGTTGCCCTGAACTTGACACGTCTTCCGGAGTCGGTCATCCTCTGGACCATGTTGATATCGAGAACTTCGTCCTCCAGACCAGGTAACAATATATCAACTATTTTTGGTTCCCTTATAGGGAGACCGGAATCCATGGCTTCATCCATGGAAGTAACCTGTCCTTCTGAAACAAGCGTTCCAAGCCTTGTCTTGGGTACCCATTCCTCATTATATTCATATGCCATATAACCACACCTTAACTGAACTCTGCAAGGATCTTTTCCTTCACTGCTTCGAACACTTCCGGCAGATTGGATCCTTCCATATATTCTGCAACGTGTTCTCCTCTTATACGCTCATCAGATGGGAATACTGAAGAATTGTGAGGCACATCCAGTCCTGCGTCAACAACACCTTTGAGTGCTGCATATACGCGACATCCTGGTGATGATGCCTGAATTCCGATATCCAGTACACCGCTCTCATAGCCTTCCTTAAGTGCCCTGTATCCGAACAAGAGACCTGTCAGGTATGCTGCGGTTGTGTTACCGGTTGCTCCCTCGTATCCATATTTCCCAAGCTCAGTAGAGATAGCTGACGATAATGTCATATCTCCCTTTGCATCTGGTGCCACAAGTTGCAACTGTATGTGCCTTGTGCTCTTACGCACAACCACACGATCCTCTTTTGACAGAAGTAACCTGAGTCTCTGGTGATAATCTGTACGCCCTTCCCTTCGTCGCCTGAATGGGACTTTATAACGGGCTCCTGTAGCCATATTAGATCCTCCACATCAACTTAACATGTAAATTTGTCTTCATTGTCTATTCCTCAGGCTCATTCTGTCTTCTTAATATTAAGATGCGCTTCCATATGAGCCAAGTTCCTATACTCGCCACCCTTTGCTTTACGGTAGACCTTGCAGTATGTGGACTTATCAAGTGTACCATCTGCACGAAGCTCCTTAAGCCTCCTTCTGAGAGCACGGATCTTTTTCATCCACTGCTCTTTCCTCGGGTTACGCGCACCCTTTCTACCTTTACGGGAACCATGACCCTTGCGGTGGCCGTATTTACGCTTTGCATCCCTTTCTCTTGCGCGTCCGCGGCTAACACCCTTTACAAGCTCTGCTTTTATGCTTCCGCCTGCGATCAGACCACGGATATCTTCCCTTGTAATAGCAACTGCTATTTCAGCAGAAGCTTCAGGATCTAACCAGACCTTGTGGACTCCGCATCCCAGGACCTTTGCTGCAAGTCTTTTCTGGTTTGTGAGATCAGTCATCTTACTCACTCCTGGTAGGGTTCAATATCTTAATACCCATTTCAGTTGCTTTTGCTTCGATGATTGCTTTCTTCCTTGCACCAACGGTTCTTGCGATCCTTATAGCTTCGAGGGAAGCATCAACGTCATCAACGTCTTTAACAGTGTTCACAAGGACTTCTGCATACCCGGATGGGTGAAGACCTTTTACTGCTACAGGACTGCCATATCCTACCTGTGCAAGAGCACCTTTTGCGGCGATATGCCTGCGCTGCTTGCCCTGAAGACCCCTTGGTCTTCTCCAGTTGGAATCCAGACGCTTGTACTTGTGGGAATCAGTCCTCTTGAATGCAGGTTTTTTACCCTTCTGGACTTTCCTGACTTTAAAAAGTCTCTTGGACTCTTCATCAAGTGCAAGTTCGGTGGCCACTGCTTCTTTCATGTTAGTTTCATTAACTGTATCTTCCATTCAGATCACCTACACTTCTCTCTCATACCCTCTTCTCAACGATGTATATACCATCCTGGAACACACGTGGGTCAAAGCGCTTGATCTTTGTCTTCTGCTCGATGTTAGCAGCGGTCTGACCGACATCTTCCTTGTTGATACCGGAGATAATAACTTCGTCACCACTTGTTTTTACAGTTGTCTCACCAAGGATCTTGGAAACCCTTGGCTTCTTCTCACCAAGGAAGTTACTGATGACAAACTGCTTTCCTTCGACCTTAAGCTGCATTGGAAAGTGAGAGTAGACCACTCTCATGTGGTACTCAAATCCATCTACAGCTCCCTTCATCATATTATTGATGTGGGAAGAAAGCGTTCCGACCATTGCTTTTTGTTTTTTCCTCGATGATGGAGAGTCAACGACCACTTCTGAACCGTTCACTTCAATGTTTACACCTGGATACCACACGAATCTTGTGTTGGTACCTTTGGGCCCTGAAGCGGACAGAACGTTATTTTCTAACGTTACTGTCACACCTTCAGGAATCGAGATTATTTTTTTGATTTCTTTTGCCATATCATCTCACCCTTAAATTAGTACACAAATGATAATAACTGGCCACCAACGTTATTCTCACGAGCCTCATACTGGGAAATTACTCCCTGAGGGGTTGTAAGGATCAGAACACCAAAGTTCTTTGCAGGAAGGAACTGTTTCTCCCATTTCTCGAACTCGGTTGCTCCGACTGAATAACGTGGCTTGATAGCTCCACACTTGTTAATACGTCCAATAAGTTCTACTGTATATATTCCAGCCTTACCATCTTCCACAAACTCGAACTCACCGATATATCCACGGTCCTTCATGACCTTAAGGACATTTCCTATGAGCTTTGATGCGGGCTTGATAGTGCAGGAATCTTTACCAACAGCTTCAGCGTTCTTGATCATAGATAACGCATCAGCAAGAGGATCTAATAATACCATACCTGTTCACCTCATGTATATTTTTCAAATCCCATGTCGCGGGCCATTTCCCTGAAACAATGCCTGCAAAGGTAGATACCATACTTGCGTACCAGACCCTGCTTTCTACCGCATCTTTTACACTCGTTTGCGCCTCTTCCAAAGTTCTTCTCTGTCTGAGTCATTATTCTACCTCCACACCATAATTTTCTTTAAAGAAAGATATCGTATCCTCTTTTGAGATTTTGTGGGAAGTTGGTATCTTTCGCTTTAAGACCCTTCTTTTGTTTACCCTGTAACCAGGACGGTTTACAACCACATTGATATCCATTCCAAAGATACCGATGTTAGGATCGTACTTCATGCCAGGATAGTCAGTGTGTTCTTCAACGCCAAATGAAACGTTTCCATAGTCATCGAACTGGGATGCACGGAGGCTGTTCTCGATAATTTCCAGAGATGTTCTCAGGAAACCTTCTGCAGTATCTCCACGGAGAGTTACCTTGCATCCAATAGGCTCGTTCTTTTTGATACTGAAAGCAGGCAAAGTTCTCTTTGCATAGCTTCTTATAACGGTCTGACCGGTAACAGCTCCAAGGATCCCTTCTGCATCGACAAGGTGCTGACCACTTTCTCCAACACCCATGTGGACGACCACTTTATCGACCTTAGGATTTCTCATTGAGTTACTCAATTGACTCACCACCTAAGCTGATCTCTGGCTCCTTCTCGCCTACTACGAAAACATAGTTCTCGATCGTCTCGAACTCGGTTTCACCGGAGATGGTCACTGTGTTGTACTTAGAGCTCCTTACCTTGTTGATCTCCTTGATGGTACCGATCTCTCCAGAGTGGCTTCCACCAACGATCATTGCAAGATTGCCCACTTCGTACTTGATGTGTTTTACGATCTCCTTGTCAGGAAGGGAAAGTATGATTGAATCCTTTGTATTGTAATCGTTGGAACCATTAAGGTTTGTACCATCGTTCAGGTTCATCTGTACGTTTCCGCCCTTGACAACGGTCTTGTTTTCAATGCGGCACAGTTTGTTTGCGCCCATATCATCGAGCTTGTTCAGAACAAGCCTTCCCTTACCATTAAGCAATATAAGGTATTCTGCATTGTTTAATGGGATGCTAATTACATCCATCAAACCTACAGGGAACCTTAGATCCTTCCTTGCGACTCCGTCAACAAGGACCTTGCCTTCTGAAAGTACTCTCTTTGCTTCTGCCCGGTTGTCAACGACACCAAGCATGTCCCTAAGTACAACAGCAAGAGGAAGACTCTGTAATCTGTTATGAGGACCTGGTCTTGTGGATGTTATCCATTTGTTGGACTTCTTTGAGATCTGCCAGCTATTTGGGACAGATATCCTCTTTTGATGTTTGCCCACTAGAATCACCTACCTCTAGATAATATTGATTCTCTGCGTTTATCGTTCAATTCCAGTGATGTTATCATCACGTTTGAAGGATAGATCGGCCTTGGAACCTCTGTTCCATCTACCTTGCTAACAGAAACACCTTCAACTACGATGGTTCCGCTCTTCAAGGACAATGCTTCGACCTTTCCTTCAGTACCTGCATGGTCACCACGCATTACCACAACAGTGTCACCGATAATAACGCTTGCACTGCGACCAAACTTGCCGCGAAGCTCCTTTGAAAGAGGTGCAGCCATATATTTCTGCCTGATGTGGAGGGGTGCATCGTAACGTGCTTTCCTCTGTTTTCTTGGCTGTTTTGATACCATAATTTAACACCTCATACGATCATGGATGCTGTTGTGCCGATCTTTGGGAATCTTTCTGCTGCTTCTCTTGCAACAGGACCTTTGATGTCAGTTCCCTTTGGGATACCCTTATCATCTACGATCACTACCGCGTTGTCTTCGAAACTGACTCTCAGACCATCCGGGCGGCGGAATTCCTTCTTCTGGCGTACAACGACTGCGTAAATGATCTGCTTGCGCATCTCAGGAGTACCCTTCTTTACAGATACAACGCACATGTCGCCAATACCTGCCTTTGGCATCCTGTTCTTTACACCTCGGTACTTCTTGACTGAAATAATCTCTACAGTACGTGCACCAGTGTTATCAACACATTCGATCTTAGCGCCGGCATTCAGTGCACGTGGGATCTTTGAGCGAATACCCCTCACGCCTGCACCTCCGACTTAACGACTACATATGATTTGGTTTTGCTGAGAGGGCGACATTCCGCGAACGTCACAATATCTCCAACCTTTGCATCGATGCATGGTGGATTGTGAGCGTGGATCTTTGATTGCCTCTTCTCATATCTCTGGTATTTGTTTATCAGCTTTTCACGCCTTTGTTGAATGACCACTGTCCTGTCCATCTTGTCGCTTACAACAGTACCGACGAGGATCTGTCCCCTTACGGGGAGATTGCCGTGGAATGGACAATTAACGTCATCACATTCCTTGGACGGCTCAGGTACATCCAATCCAATATCTTTTGCCATGATTATTACCTCATGCGTATTTTCTTAAGATTCTTGATTCTATTCTCGGGTTGTGAGAGCAATAATTTCCCGTCTATTATAACACGTTGATCTTGATCAGCAGAATGGGATGGAACATGGAATATAAAAATAGTTCCCTTCTTTGGAACCATTTTCTCGCCCATGTCTTCCGTCTCGATTACAAGCATATTGCGTGTTTCGTCGACCACTCTGCCTTTTATGTTATTTAATGTGGGATTTGTTGACTCGATTATTTCCGTAACAAGCCCGATAAGCTCGTGGAAAATCAGATTAGAAGCAGATGCTTCCAAATCAGATCTCCTTCAGTTCGTTCTGGATCGTTTTGATCCTTGCAACTGTCCTTCTAAGCTCACCGACCCTACCAGGGTTATCAGGAGCACCACCTGCTGATGTAAGTGCGCGCTCACGGATAAGCTCACTTCGGATCTTCTCAAGTTCGTCCACACGTTCGTGTGGGGTCATATCCCTGATCTCTTTTGTACGAAGAATTGCCATGATTAGCCCTCCCTGTGGACACGGGCCATTGGGTGCCAGTAATCGTGACCTTCATGCTTGTGCTGCCATACACTGTTGACCTCACGGCGCTCTTCTCCATCAACGATCTCAATTGTAGCTTCGGATTCTTCTGTTGATTCAGCCACAGGTTCTTCTGCTACAACTTCTGCTTCTGAAGCTTCTTCGACTGCTACTTCTACAGCTTCTACTTCTGTTGCTGCTTCAACAACTGTTTCTTCAGCCTCTACAACTGCACCTTCAGCTTCTACAAGCTCTTCAATGCCTGCACTCTTTGCTTCTTCAGCAGGAGCAACGACACCGGATGCTGCAAGTTCCTCGGCAGTCTTCATCCTGTATGCGTCCGGAAGGACTGCATCAGGATGAATTATACGTATTCTGCACCCAAGGGTACCAAGTTTCTTGACAGCAACAGCGAAACCGTCGTCGACAATATCTTCAGCAGGCTTGCCTGCGTGCTTGATATAACCGTTGACTATTTTCTCCACCCTTGACCTTGAACCGGTCAATTTTCCGGAGATGACGATCTCACAGCCAAGTGCACCAGCGTTCATGATAGCACGCATGGTATTGTGACCGGCTTTCCTGAAATACCATCCTCTTTCGATGGAAGAAGCAAGTCTTGATGCCATCATCTGTGCATTCAGCTCAGGCCTCTTAACTTCCTGTGCATCGATCTGAGGGTTGTCCAGATCATATAACCTGTCTACATCACGGGTCAGTTTACGGATAACCTTTCCAGCCTTTCCGATAACCATACCTGGTTTCTCAGCATAGACCGTTATCTGGGTACCCATTGGGGTACGGTTGATCTCCATACCACCATAACCAGCCCTGCTTAATTGTTTTGCAAAATATTCATCCATGGATGCCTTTACATACCCATCCTGGACGAACTTTCTCTCTACAGCCATTAGCGCACCTCGCTTATGATCATCTCAATATTGACAGTTTCCGTGTTCTTCGGACTTGCCCTTCCGCGAGCCCTTGGTCTCATACCATGAATCACACGACCACGCTTTGCTGCTGCATGTGCAATGTACATGTGATCCGCATTCAGACCCTTGTATTCTGCATTGCTTTCTGCATTCTTGAGCAATTTAAGCATTTCAGATGCAACTTTCACAGGATAACGACCTGCTGCCATTGGACCCTTTCTGTGACCAAGACTGTCATTGTGCCTGCCAAAAGGCACTGCCTGCTTCAAAGAGACTACCTCTTCAAGATAGCGTTTTGCAGCCTTTGTTTTCATGCCTTTTACTGCTTTGCAGAGTTCACGTGATTTCTTAGGTGAGATATGAAGCTCTGAACCCATTGCTTTTGAACTGGTCTCTGGATCGAGATCCGTTGTATAGTTGATTCTTGCCATTCACATCACCTTACTTCAATGGTACGAACTTACTCGAACGTGTTGAACCGACACCAGCGCTTCCGTGTGAAACCCTGTTACGTGTTGGAGAGAACTCGCCGAATCTGTGCCCGATCATTTCAGGCATTATCTCTGTTGCTACGAACGTCTTACCATTGTAGACCTCGATGGTCTTACCGACCATCTCTGGATAGATGATCATATTTCTGTAGTGAGTTCGTACGCTTTCCTTACCGTCCTTGAACTGTTGCAGAATATCCTTCTGGTTATCAGAAAGACCCCGGCGTATAGACCTGCGTTCCTTCGCAGGCAGGAGTTCTGCAAATTCATCAAAACTCAATTGCTGGAGCTGCTCAACCGTAAGACCACGGAATGTGAACTCTCCCTTTCGTTTTGGTAATCTTGATGTTGATTTCTTTGCCATGTATATTACCTCTTTGTTTAACGTTTTCCGGTCCTACGTGCTGCGATCTGACCAACCTTACGTCCTGGTGGTGCATTCCTGCTCACAGTAGTTGGCCTTCCTGGGTGCTTTCTGTTACCTCCACCGAACGGGTGGTCAATAGCGTTCATGGCAACCCCTGATACGCGTGGGTACTTTGCAGCCCTTGCTTTCATCTTGTGGTACTTCTTACCTGCCTTGAGGAATGGCCTGTCAATCCTTCCGCCACCAGCAACGATACCGACTGTTGCCCTGCATTTTGGATTGAACCATTTCAAGACACCTGATGGCATCCTGACAACGACCTTGCTAGCCTCACGGGAAACAAGTGTTGCATATACACCTGATGATCGTGCAAACTGACCGCCATCATTTGGTTTTGACTCAATGTTACATACAGGAATACCCTCAGGGATTTCTGCAAGAGGGAGAATGTTACCTGGTTTGACCTCTGCGGAAACACCACAGGCAATCTTCTCACCAACAGCAATTCCTTCTGGAGCAAGGATCAACTGTTCCTCACCATTCTCAAAGGCTACTTTGACAATAGGAGCTGACCTTGCAGGATCATGTGTAATATCAATAACTGTACCATTGAGAACGCTCTCTTCATCCACACGTGGGTGTTTGAGTGCGGCTTTGTACTTGTGCGATGGAGCCCTGTATGTTGGACTTCCTCGACCTCTGTTCTGTGATATAAGTCTTTTACCCATGTACCTTCACCTCACACCAAACCGATCCTTGTTGCGATCTCATGTGCAGCATCCGTTTCCTCGAATGTTACCAATGCTTTCTTTAAGCCTTTCATTGTGGTCATTGTACGTACTGACTTTACAGAAAAGCCATACATCTTGACCACGTCATCTTCCACCTGCTTCTTGTTAGCACGTGTGTCGACAACGAACTGAAGCTTATTATCATCCATAAGCATCATTGCTTTTTCAGTAATGAATGGATACCTAATAGCACTCATATGAACATACCCTCCATATTGGTTATTGCAGATTCAGTCCATATTGTAAGTCTGCCTGCATGGGTACCTGGTGCCAGAAGTTCTGCGTTCAGGGAATCTACTGTAGTAACATCGACACCTGAAAGATTGTTAGCTGCTTTAACAATAGGACTTTCCTCCCCAGTCACTATCAAAACGCTCTTCCTTGTCTTGTACTTACGGCCCCTGCGCTTACCTTTACCGGCCCTTATGTGTTTACCTTCCTTTGCGCGGATAACATCATCGTAGACACCAGCTGCCTGAAGGAAGCTTATGACGTCCTTTGTCTTCAAAATATCTTCAATGGTGTTCTCTGCAACAAGAGGAATTTCTGCGTCGAATCTGTGTCCGCGTGCCTTTACAAGGTCAGCATTGATAGTTGCTGCAATTGCGGATCTGATAGCCAGACGCTTCTCTTTCTTGTTGATCTTCTCTGTACGGTCGGTCTCCGGCTTTGGAGGATGTGCACGCCTTCCGCCCACTGCCTGTGGGATTCTTGCGACACGGCTTCCATTGGATATCCTTGGAACCTGTGCTACACCTCTGCCTGATCCCCAGGAGTGTGCTGATGTTTCCATACCGGAATACTTCTTAGGACCATATGGCTGAAGTCTGTTAGCCTGTGCAGAAAGAACTGCCTTCTTGATAAGATCCGGCCTGAAAATCTCATTAAAGACTTCCGGCAATGCGATCTCGCCTTTAGCATTTCCTGATAAATCAATAATATTTGCTGTGGTCATTCACTTCACCCCTGTCTGGATTGTGTACTAATGTGAACGATCTGAGGTTCTCCCATGCTGGATACCTTTGATCTTGTTGGCTCCCTGAGTCTGATCAGTCTCTTTGATGGACCTGGAACACTGCCTTTGATCAAGATATAGTTGCCACGAACAACACCATAGTTGGTAAATCCGCCTGCAGGATTGATCTCTTCAGCGTCTGAAGACATCTTTAAGATCCTCTTATTGTACTCAGTTCTCTGATGGTAACCCATCTGACCCATTGCCGGAACTCTCCAGCTAACGTGTGCAGGAGTCCATGGACCAAGGGTACCGATCTGCCTCAAACTTCCCTGACGGGAGTGTTTGTTCTTCTGGAGGCCGATCCCCCATCTCTTCACAGGGCCCTGTGTACCGTGACCGGTTGTGATAGCTGCAACATCGATGATTCCACCGTTACCAAACACATCTGAGACATCCACCATGGTTCCCAGAATGGTTTTCGCGAACTCGAACTTTGCGCCCACATCAGCTCCACTTACACCAGTCTCCATTACATCCGGTACCTTCTTTGGAACACCCGTAAGGGTTGAAGGTAATGTGTATGTGATGACCCTGATATCGGTTACCTTTCCGTTTTCTACAAGTGACCCGATCTTTTCGAGTGCTGCATTGACGTCATGGTTCTTTGGGGACTTGATCCTGCGATCAAGATCGCTGTCCAGAACATTTGTCCATGCTTCTGCAAGAGCTTTCTCACCATGAGTGTTCTCGCCGTATGCACGAATTGCTGCAACACGGATTGCTGGGGTCTCAATGACAGTTACAGGAACGGATATCTCAGTACCCTCTGTAAGACTGTTCTTTGTGTCATCGATCATGATAACATGAGTCATACCGACCTTGTAACCTGCAAAACCCTGCAGCTTAGGTTCGGCGTTTGACTCTGGCCATGATCTAAACCTTGGAATGTGACTTTGTGCTCGCTTGCGTGGACTGAATGCAAGTGAACCCCGTCTTGGTCTGTGTCCTTTTGCCATTTGTATTCTCCTTCTTTTACGATTCTTTTTGAAACAACGTTTCGTTTTTTCATGATGTAGGCCAAGACCGTGAAAAGAGTTTAAGTTCCAAAATGTATGCAGTGCATCCCATAGCTCAAAACAGAGCTATGCAGACCGACTGCCCACATTACGCGGAAAGCAAGATAACTAACATACTTGTCATAACGGATAGGATGAATCCTTCCGTACGTTCGTACTCAATCATCTCTAAAAGATCTAGCCATTCGGTGTCCCCTTGTACACATTTGCACACAAGAGCGGGCATTCCGTGAAGAGGCCCATGAACACTTCCTGTTAAATCCGACTTTTCACACTTGCTTATTCCTACGTTATGATCTTTAGTCTTGTAAAGTAGCAAAGCCAAATTACACACTTAATCCTAACTTAGGGTGTCTAAATGTCAGATTCTATATATAAATGTTTTGCACAATAACCCCATGAAAAGATTATACGAAAATGCATACGATCAAGGGTTTTCATACAACCGATGAAAAATAGAGATTATCATTGAACTAATTCAAGAATAACAAAGGATATTACCTGAATGTGCCCGGACATAATTAAATGTACCGGAGAATATAGCTCAAAGCATTGGATGGATTTAAATCGATTGAACCTTTCTTTCATACTGATCATAAGTGTCACGAAAAAAGAAATTTGATAACAGAATTAAAGCCGACAATGATGGCCTGCGTTTTGCAACACCTGAAGTAGTAGCAAGCTACCGTGCCAAACGTCTCAAATGCCAAACTGTCGCAGACATCAGTTGTGGTATCGGTGGGCAGACCATTTTCTTTGCAAAAGAATGTGAAAAGGTCTACGCCATAGAGATCGACCCTCAAAAGATAGAATTTGCAGAGAAAAACTGCAACCGTTATGGATTGGACAACGTGGAATTCATCTGCGGAGATGCACTCTCAAAGGAAGTTATTGACCAGGTTCCAAAAATAGACATCCTGTTCTCGGATCCTGCAAGACCACCATCTGAAGATAAGCGTCACGTATCAAGCCTTGAGCCCGGAATTCCAAATGTACTTTCAGCCTATGCGGATAAAACAAAAAATTTCGCATTCGAAGCACCACCACAGATGACTCCGAACAGAATTCCTTTCGATTGCGAGAAAGAGTACCTATCATTAAATGGACAGTTGAACCGCCTGAACCTGTACTTTGGAGATATCAGATCATGCGATCGTTCAGCAGTATCACTTCCATCCGAAGCAAGGATCGATTCGAACAACATAAAAGCAGATATAGTAACAACAGAAGATATTGGACTATTTGCTTGTGAACCGGAACCGTCAGTAATCAAATCCGAACTACTTCCAGAGTTTGCAGCTGCGATCATGGAAAACTCAAGTTCACAAGTAAGCCTTTTCAACATTGATTCAAAGAGGATCCTGCTTACGTCCGAATCTCCGATAGACCACATCATTGCAAAGAACAGTTATGAAGTGCTTCATGTAGTAGAACTGGACACTGCACTAATTAATAAGGAACTCCGGAAAGAAGATGTTGGCACAGTAATATTAAGAGCCGGAATTGATCCTGCAAAATACTGGAAAATGCGAAATGAAATCGAGGAAGGGCTAACAGGTTCAGGCACAGTACATCTTTTTGCAAAGAATGGGAAGGCTATCATATGCAAGGTCAAAAACTAAACTGATAATGTCAATAAATTGATTAAATATACAAAAGGACAAAAGCGTGTCAAGTTTCCCCTACAAGAAGCTTGATGCGTCCTGTAAGATCAGTAGCACTGAATGGTTTTGTGACATAGTCATTTGCATTCAGGACATTAAGTCCAAGCATCTGGTCGAACTTCTGCCCTTTTGCCGAAAGGATCGAGATAGGAACATCAGGAAATTCTTTTTTGATCTTATGGAAGGTTTCCCAGCCATCCATATCAGGCATCATTATATCCAGCAGTATAGCATCCGGTTTTTCAATATCAAGCCTTTCCAGACATTCCGCACCACTGCCCGCACCCACCACCTCGAAACCTTCTGCTTCAAGAATGAACCTGACAAGATAAATAGTGTCAGCCTCATCATCAACGACCATTATTTTCTTGTTCAATGCAACAGAACACCTCGTATTGTCCCCACACACAATGAATTCACGTGAAATTGCCCTACATATGACCATTATGTTAAACAATACATCAATATTTTGTATTTTTCAATTCATTCTCAAAAAATTGATAACTTACTCAATGGGAACGATTTAAATGCCCCATGAAATGGAACGATTGAATATCACCTTAAGAATACCGTTCCTAAAAGTATCCTTTGAGTATTTACAATCTAAACTGTTATTGAAGATCTCATCAAAAAATTTGGTTTTTTCGTCACCCATGTTCATACAGAACCTAAAAATAGAAATTAATTGATGAAATCTAAAATTAACACTTTAAGATGGCAGCTACATTTAGAATAACGATTTAAAATAACATCGACACAACATCAATTCAGTCCTTAATCTCGGAGTAATGCCTCTTCAAAGATGCACCCTCCAGAGGGTAGCCTTCCAAACTCTTGACCATTTTGGAATCATAATCAGGTAGAGAAAAACTTTGTCCAGGTGCAACCTGATTAAACAAATCTGTATCGATCTTATCTGCAATCCCACCTACTTTAGAGGATAACTCCACCAATTCCGAATGAAGTTGTTTTGTTTTCTCAATCATCTCTTTGTACTGGTCAAACACTGTTTTTTCGGGCATATTTTCACCACCTGAAAGATATTTCAGATTCTCTAATAACAATAGTAAATATATAATTAATAGCATTTATAGCCTTTGTCAAATAAAATTAAAAAACGAAAAAATAAAATCAGAACATCTGAAGCTTCAGATATTCACATATCGATTTCATTCAGTCCCTGCGACGCTGGAGCAGGAATGCCAGCCCGATCACTGCTGCAATAGGGAGTGCAACTGTTGGGAATTCTGGAATTGGAGTTACCGGTTCACCACATACACCATCTGCAATTTTGATACTCCGACCACTATCAAGCCCCTGCACATGTACTGCAAGACTAAAGCCCTGCGGACTATTACCCACCAGCACCACAGGACTGTCGAATGTGATTGTAACAGGACCTGTAACCTTATCAGATGGATCAAAACCGAATTGGGTATTGAAATCTCCGAGCGATCCAAAACTAACCACATGACCGTCTGTAAGGTCCCCGAGGACGTAGCCATTGATTGCCGTAATATTAGCTTTAGTGAAAGCTACACTGGTGTTCATTGCAAGGGCCGTGAGCTTCGTATCACCTGTATGATAGTCAAAAGGTTCTACTAACTCCACAGTCACATTATACCCGTCAACCGTGACATTTACTACCACATCACCGCAGTCAAAAGTAGAATCATCTGTTGGAAATGAGAGGCTGTGGACAACAGCTTCTGCACTTGCAACCCCAGTCATTGCCATGAGCAGGACCACTAAACCCACCCCTATTAAAGATAGTTTTAACATTTGTACCACCTCACATTTATTATATAAATGATTGTTTTATTACATCATAAACATATCGCAAAAAATATAGATGTAATGCTCATTATTATGATACTGTATATCAGTTATCGTCAGATTTATATCTAACATAAACAACCATACATCCGAGAGAGGAAGGACGACCGCCGGGCCTATGGGCCTGAGGAAAGTCTCCCCATCATCCAGATACACGAACACCTGTGAAAGGTGTCTGGTGAGAGCCAGGGCGCTGGCACAGAAACGATACCACCCCATGTTAATGCAATGATACCGGAAGGTTGAGGTCGCATGGGAAGTGGATGGAACGGCGAAACCTCGTGGGTGCAAGTTGGAAGTAGGGATCAAACGGGTGTCTGGACCGTCCCGAAGTTATTAACGCTTAGCCGAATGTCGTCAGTGCAAGAGTCCGCAAGGACCTTCCCTTTCCGCCCTGCGGATAAGGAATTTTGCACCAACAGAAGGGAGCTTACTCTCCTCACTCACCAATCACATTTTTAATCCGGAAGTAAAAGGACACTGCCGCTTCGATCAAAATTTGATCATGCGAACATTTCCAGAGTATCAGTGACCAGTTTGTCATCCACCTTTGTGTTGTAACAGCCATCATTGAGCATAGGAATTCCATACGTCACGACACTGGTTCCTGCAAGAAATCTCATACCTTTGTTGATCTCATAATCACATGCGATCACCAGCACCCCGTCTGCATAATGGTCACTCAAGATGTTTTTGACAAAAGAAGAACCTGTTACAATATAGAGATCATAGCCATATTTGTTTGCATCTTCTTTCAACTTATCCATAACACATTTACCACAGGACTTGCACTGTATGCCATATTTAGTTGCATATGCAGGACAATCAAGTGAGCGCATACAATGCGGCACTAACATAAGCCGTTTTTTTGTATTTCCAAAATCAGACCTGTGCGCGGAGTTTTTCAAAGATACCATCCACTTGTCAAGCTTTCGTGGGTCCGAGAACTTGCAAAAGAAATATTTAAGCGGTAGGAAGAAGAAATCCAGCACATTCGCAAAAAAGCCGGATAGCCAGACGTTTCGAGTAAGGCTTACACGACTAACATAAAGGGATAGCGCTGAAACAAGAACTGAAAGCACTAGAAAGACCAATAACAATTTGCCTATTAAATTATACATTGCAGAGCTCCATTTTTTCGATCACTTCGAGAACATCCACTTTTGTGTTGAAGCAACCATCTTTCAAAAGGCAAACACCCTGAACCGGTATAAAAGATATTTCTTCCATAGACTCTGATAGCTCATTGTAACAGGCCACGCCTATACATGAACCAGGCTTGTGTGCTTTCATTATCTTCTTTACAAAACTACCGCCAGGGATCACATAAACCCTGAAACCACGTTCATCGGCAGCTTCACAGATGCTACCAATGTCACATAGACCACACTTTTTACACTCATAGCCAGTTATCGGATCACACCTGGCCCTGCAATTAGCATGACGCATACACTGAGGTAAAAATATGGCTCTTGTGCCTGTTGCCCTGACAAATTCATCAAGCATTACAGCATTTCTGATCTCAATAAGGATCTCATCTACAAGAGTGTCCTTTATCGAGAAGACACCACACATCCATTTGGCAGGGGAGTAGAACAGATAAAGCATGAATAGAACAAAATTCGGGAAGACGACCTTTTTCTTCTTAAAACTGTAAAATCCAACAAGTAATGCCACAACAATTCCCAATAGAGCAAAGAGAAGCATATATACGAATAGCTTACCCAGAAGTTCATAGGGAATTTCCATGAGCCAAAGAGAGGAAGTAGCAATATTTAAAAGTAACTGTGAAAGAGAACTTAGTGAAAATAAAAAAAGAACATAAAAAAATTAATGAAAGGTAGAGAGATCAGCTCTCCACACAATCATCAAGTGAAATTCCAAGTGCTTCAGCCGTCAGAACGATAACATCCTCAACAACAAGCTCATCTGCACCTAAAGAGTCCCTTCCATCAGAAAGGTTCCTCTTACAGAATGGGCATGCACTTGAAAGGATATCCGGATTCTTTGCAAGGGCATCCTGAACACGAGTTTCAGCAACACCGAGAGCAAGATCAGGAACACCAGCTTTTACACCACCGCCAGCTCCACAGCAGCGCTGGTTTTCCTTGATACGGTCCATCTCTTTAAGGTTCAGACCGGGAATCGCATTAAGCACGAACCTTGGTGGCTCATATACACCAACGTGACGTCCAAGGTGACATGGGTCGTGGTATGTTACTGTAAGGTTATCAAATGGCTTTGTCCATTCAAGCTTACCTTCCTTGATAAGATCCTCAAGGAACTCGGTTATATGGACGATCTCGAATGGCATTTCCTCATTAAGCAACCTTGGCCAGTCCACAAGAGAAGTACGGTAGCAACCAGCACATGCATACAAAACTTTCTTTGCACCCTTTGCAACGATACCGTCAACATTCTTCCTTGCAGCTTTACGTGCAATATCCTCGATCTCGTACTGACCGGTCCTGACAAGTGCGGAGCAACAGCATACCTCATCCTCACCGAGCATTGCGAACTCGATTCCCAGATGATTGAGGACACGTGCAGTAGCGAACGCCAGTTTCTGCTGCCTCAGTTCTGCGGTACAGCCACCAAAGTAAAGGATCTCTGCTTTGTCAGCGATCTTTACATCATCAGGGATCCAGCTGAGCCTGTCCTTGTTATCACACATGTACGGATTCATGTACTCGCCTATGAGCTTTACGAACATTCCCTGCTTACCATATGGACCATTGCCACGTTTGACAAGGTTTGCACGCATGGATTCCCACAACTCGATGGTGTTGATACCAACTTCACAGACTGTACCACACATTCCACAGGTGGTACACTGGTAAACATCATCTTTGAACTGCTCGATCTCTTCCTCAGGGATTGCCTTTGGACCGAACAGTCTGGCACGCAGACCGTAGGACTTGTTCATGAACTGTCTCCACCTGAGGATCTTATCCCTTGGTGCAAGTCCCGGATCTTTGTTGGCAGCATCATAGGTTGGACACCAGTTGACACATTCACCACAGCGTACACAAGAATCGATCTCCATGAGCTGGACAGCAGTCAAGTTGTTTGTATTAATTGAAGGTTCACCTTTCATGATCATTCGCCCCCCTTGTTAGCCATAAGGGTCAGTGGTCCTGCGATCATATGCATATATTTGCTGAATGGGATATATGCGATACAGAAGAACAATGAGATCACAACGTGGAACAGTGATGCAGGTGGTGCAAGATCGGATTGCATTCCCATGCCCCAGATGGTACCGTTCCTTATACCGTCAGCAACAAAACCTGTGACGACAATAATTGTAAGCCCAATAAGAAGAACAGAATCAAAAGCAATGGTGCTCTCGCGGGCCTTTGTGACGAAAAGTCTCCTGAAAATTGCGACTATGATACCGAACAACAGGATATAGCTGAATACATCGTTAGGGACACTGAGCATCTCCCTGAAAACTTCAGGCGATATTAAGTGAATGCCCACCATATGGATGATCTCCACAACGAACATTGCTATTGACATGATACAAAGTGAGATCCAGCCTCCAAAGATGGCAAGATGCATGACCCATCTTCCAGGACTGCGCTTTAAAGCACGTCTCTGAAGGAGAGCATCAAGAATAAGTGTAACAAATATATTCTGGCCATGCCCATGCCCTTTTGCACTCATCTGATAAGCTAATGTTTTAGGGAATGTAAGTATGCTTCCGTTTGAAGGTTCTTGACCATATCCTTCGGAACCTAATCCCCATTTTTTAAGATTGATATACATACCGAGCATGAAGATCGCAATTGATATTGTGGCCATGATCATGACCGCTACAAATGTGAGCCTCATAGACTCAGTCAGCATCCCTAAACTGTTTACGATCTCCGCAGACTCAGTAAGTCCACTGAAATATTCCATACTCATAAATTATTCTCCTGATATTGCTACGAAACAGTAATATTACATCTTTCTAAAAATTATCATGATACCGAATACGGTTTGTGTATTGGTGGAACCTATTGTATTTAAATATTTTCATTAGCAGAGTGTGCATCAGAAGAGTCAAAAACAATTCAAAATCGTTCAGATAGAGGCTTATTCTAAAATCTAAAAGGATTTGTATAATAGCTAAAAGTTTAAGAACACTTCCGAAACTCAAACAGATATAGAGATGAGAAATCTGCACAGATAATAAAAAACTACCAGATAATAAAAGAACATAGAACTTATATTAAGCCAAGTTCCTTCTTGAAATTACCAAGACCCATATCATCGATGAGCCTGCCAAGACGATATCTTTTAGCATAGCCTTTGTACATACCGAGGACATTTTCCACGAGTTCAAGAACCTCAGTTTCGTTGAGACCTTCACTTATCATATCACCAAGCCTTGGCTTGATACCAGCATTCCCTCCTGCCATCACAGTATAGCCTCTGGGAGTTCCCATTATGCCAATATCCTTTACAGCCGGTTCGGAGCAGGAATTCATACAACCACTTACAGCCATTTTGAACTTTGAGGGAAGCTGCATTCCATGGTATTTTTCATCAATAATAGAACCAAGAGAAACAGCATCCTGTTGTGCCCTTTTACAAAAGCTTGTACCAGGACAGATCTTAATACTACGAACGCATTTACCGATCGCAGATGCAGGTTCCATTCCAAGTTCCAGCCATGCACCATCAAGATCCTCTTCTTTTAGCCCGACAATAGCAATACGCTGTGCCGATGTAAATTTAAGAGTGTCAGCATCGTATTTTCTTGCAACGTCCACTATCCTTTGCAATTCATCAGGAGTTACGATGCCTGCCGGAGTTTGTGGAACTATGGCATAAGAACATTTGTCACGCTGAAGTATAGCATTTTTATCTAACAGATCCTTTGCCAATGGTTCCACATCCGACTTAAGTCTTTAATATCTTAATTATTCAGTCTGTTTAAGCTTCTTGAGAAGACCTGCAAGACCTGCTTTATGCCTTGCCTCATCAAGTGATGCCCTTGCAAAGAACAATGCTGCAGCTTCGTTACCTTCCTCGCGAGCAATACGGGCAGCATCTGCTTTCTCAGCTTCAGCCATTGCCTCACCCTCGAGCATCATCTCGATGTTCTCAATTGTAGTGCCTTTTATAACACCAAGGATCTCAGCAACTTCTGTAGCATGCCATGCTTCATCCATAGCGATCTGGCGGAAATAGAGAGCAGCATCAAAATGGCCTTCACGCTCAGCCAGTTTTGACATCGCAAGGTACCATCCAACTTCAGTAGTCTCTCCTTTAAAAGTAGCTTTCAGAATTTTTTCTAAACTCATTTGTTTACCTCCTCGACACAAATTGTATATTTTATATTAGCAGGATTCTTGATAACGTTTATGGAATACTGCCAAATACTGCCAAATAATTGCAGTCCTGTTTTGGCTTTGCAGTAGATGAACGATATACCTGATTGCGTAAAATATACATGTATTGATGATATTGAAGGATGAGATGAGTTTTAATTTGAGGATAGTTCTGGTGGAACCTTTGTACCAGGGTAACGTCGGATCAGTAGCAAGAGCTATGAAAAATTTCGGCTTTAGTGACCTTATATTAGTAAACCCTTGCAAACTGGAAAAAGAAGCACGCGCACTGGCATCACATGCATGGGATGTACTTGAAGGTGCAAGGATCGCCCCCAGCATTGAAGAAGCCATTGAAGGAGCCGATGTCGTGGTTGCAACAACAGGCATCACCGGACTCAAAATCGATGAACATATACGCATGCCCCCATATACACCTCAGGAACTGAAGGAAAAGTTCAATGGTACTAACGGAACTATTGCGGTCCTCTTTGGCAGGGAAGATAATGGATTCACCAATGAAGAGCTTAAACTAAGCGATATGATAGTAAGTATCCCAACTTCAGATATTTATCCAATAATGAACCTGTCACACGCCACAACTATCATACTATATGAATTGAGTCAGATCGATGCAGGAGAACAGCAGCTTGCTGAGGGTTTTGATCTTAAGCTTCTGCACGAGCATATTGGAGAACTTCTGGACGATATCCAATACCCGGAACACAAAAAGGAAAAAACACACCTTATGTTCAAAAGGATATTCGGTAGGGCACAGCTCATGCCAAGAGAAGTGCAGACATTGAGGGGATTTTTTGGAAGGATACAACAACTTGTTAAATGATCATATCGTTGCAAATACTCCCGGACCATATTCCGACTCGAAATATTGATATGTATTATGATGTTCTATAACCTTCGATACCTTAAGTACCATTCCAAAACAGGAAAAATGTGAATCAAATGAGCGAAGTTAAATGGGATGAAAAATTCAGGGATTTCCTAAAAAGATACTGCTGGGACGATATACTCTTGCTGGCAAATGAATACCCTGAACTGCGTAGCATTACAGTCGATTTTCCGGACCTTGAGCAATTCGATGCAGACCTTGCATATGAGCTGCTCGAACACCCCGATGATGTAATACCATATGCTGAGCAAGCGCTTCGTGAAATTGATATCCCTATCGAGAAGGAACTCGATGATGCACATGTACAGTTCATTAACATCCCAAACCGTGTTGCCATACGAGATCTGCGTAGCAAGCACTTGCTGAAGTTCATATCCATTGAAGGAATGATACGCAAGGCCACGGAAGTCAGGCCAAAGATAACAAATGCAGCATTCATGTGCATGCGGTGTGAGAACACAAGCTATGAGCCACAGGATGGACCGAAGTTCGTAGAACCGAACGAATGTGAGAACGAATCATGCGGCAAAAAGGGACCGTTCAAATTACTTATCGACCAATCCAGTTTTGTGGATGCACAAAAACTTCAGGTACAGGAATCACCCGAAAGTCTCAAAGGCGGCGCACAACCACAGAGCCTTGATGTTGATGCAGAGGATGATCTTGCAGGACTTGTCAAACCCGGTGACCGTCTTGTAATAAACGGAATACTACGCTCACACCAGCGAACCCTCAGGGAGGGCAAATCCACTTTTTACGACCTCGTTCTTCATGCAAATTCCATCGAATATGTAGATCAGGAATTCGATGAACTTGACATCACTCCGGAGGATGAGGAGACAATCGTCGAAATGAGCAAAGATCCGAACATTTATAAAAATATAACCGGATCGATCGCCCCATCCATCTACGGTTATGAGGACATAAAGGAAGCACTCAGCCTGCAACTATTCTCGGCAGTCCCAAAGATGCTACCCGACGGTTCACGTGTCAGGGGTGACATACATATACTGTTGGTGGGAGATCCGGGTATCGCAAAAAGTCAGTTACTTCGCTATATGGTGAAAATATCACCCCGCGGAGTATTCGCATCAGGAAAAAGCGCATCATCCAGCGGTCTGACAGCTGCAGCAGTTAAAGACGACCTCGGAGACGGACGCTGGACACTGGAAGCCGGTGCACTGGTAATGGCAGACATGGGTCTTGCAGCAGTGGATGAAATGGACAAGATGAGCAGGGAAGACAAGAGTGCCTTGCACGAAGCCATGGAACAGCAGACGATCAGTGTCGCAAAAGCAGGCATCCTTGCAACACTTAAATCAAGATGTGCACTCCTTGGTGCTGCCAACCCTAAATACGGAAGGTTCGATAAGTATGAAGGACTTGCCGAACAGATCAATATGCCGCCTGCACTCATATCCAGATTCGACCTTCTTTTCATACTTCTCGATGTTCCTGACCGCACAAAGGACAGCAATATTGCAAACCACATATTGAAATCCCAATATGCAGGAGAACTTTTAGAACAGAAGAATAGACTCCCATCATCCACTGTGACAAAAGAAGATATAGAATCACATATCGAGGTCATACTTCCTACGATCGGAAATGACCTGATGAGAAAATATGTAGCCTATGCACGAAGGAAAGTATTCCCCATCATGGAAGATGATGCTCGTGAACATCTCATTAATTTCTATCTTGACCTTCGAAGACAGGGAGAAGGCAAAGATTCACCCGTACCTGTCACTGCAAGACAGCTCGAAGCACTTGTAAGAATTGCTGAAGCAAGTGCACGCATGCGTTTAAGTAATGTAGTTACAATGGATGATGCGAAAAGGACTACCCGAATTACCATGGCATGTATGCGACAGGTAGGAGTCGACCCGGACACCGGAGTATTCGATGTGGATGTGATCGCATCCGGAACAAGCAAGAGCCAGAGGGATAAGATACACCTGATAAAAGACATTATTACACGAGTCAGTGAAAGGCATGCAGGTTCCAAGGCACCTCTTGAAGAGGTCTATGCAGAAGCTGAGAATGAAGATATAGACCGGGAACGTGCAGAAGAACTTATCACTAAAATGAGAAGACAGGGAGACCTTCTGTCACCTGACAATAAACATATAAAAATAGCATGATAAAGTGAACACATGTACCTGAAAATACACAAAACCGGGAATCAGATGATCGTTGCGGTCTGTGATGAGGAACTGATAGGTAAAAAGCTCAAAAAGGGCGAACTGATTCTCGAGATCACTGAGACATTCTACAAAGGTGAGATCACATCTGAAGAGAAGATCATCGAAGCCATATCAAATGCCACAACGGCAAACATATTTGGCAGTCGTGCAGTCCAATGCGCCATCGATGCAGGCGTGATCGACTCCGGATGCGTTATATATATTGAAGGAATACCACATGCACAATTATATAAATTATAAAATATTACAATTATGACATAAATTTGGTGGAACTATGAGTGAGAGTACACAAAATAATGAAGTTTCCATTCTTGACAAAAATGAATTGATCAAGAATGTGATCACAAAGCACAAACGCCTTTTAGAAGAATACAACAAAGAGTTCAGTGGACTCGAAGAAAAAGTAAAGGCATTGAACGAAAAGATAGAATCTTCTAAGAAAGACAAGGAAGATGTATTGAGCCGAACTGAACTGCTAAAAGAAAAGCGTCAACAGTTATACCACCAGGCAGAGAATATACTCGAAGAAATGTTTGACATTATCGATGAAAAACTGCTGGACAATAAGCTGATGCATGGCATCAACGATGACATCACGAAGGTAAAGCGTGTTATTAACATCGATGAAGAGAAGAAGATCGTAGATGAGCTTCTCAATAAACTGAATGGCATGGGAACCCATGAAGACGTCCAGAAAGCCGTTCAGCAGATCAGGACAAGGGTAAATGAAGCAATAATATCAAGTACCGAACTTGCAAGTATATTCGGCACTGAGAAGAACTTTGAAAATGCCTTCCAAAAAGCAAGAGATGAACTCAAGGAAGTCTCACCTCGCCACGGCTGGCTTGACAATAGAATAAAGAGTCACAATGAAGCTCTTGAATACTGGGAAAAGCTTCCATCCAGCGAAGAAAATACCCAGGGGGCAAACGCATGAGCGACTTACCGGATGCAACAACCATGACCGAAAGGGATCTTAAAAATGTAGTCAATGACTACAGGACAAATATCTCACAGAACGAGCGTACCCTAAAAGCTGTTTTTAGAGATCTAAAGCTACACCGAACGAACATCGATGAGCTGAAAGAAAAAAGGGACAAGCTCAATGCACAGGTAAAAGAGCTGGCAACAAAGGCACGTGAAGAAAAAACACTACGTGATGCAGTGAACGAGAAGATCGCTGAGATCAAAGCTTCAAATGAGAAGATACGTGGCGAAAAGGACAAGATCACAGGCAGCATTTCGGAGCTTAAAGCAAAACGTGACGAGTACAATAAGCTTTCCCGCGGAAGTGTGGAATCTCTCACAAAAGCATATGCTGCAGAGCTTGACAAGTTCCTGAATGCTGACATTCCACTAAAACACGAGATTGATATCTTTGGAAGACTGACAGAACTTCAACAGAGGATCGACTCCGCAAGCAATGCAGACGATATCCACAAGAAGATAGTAGAAACATACAAGCAATCCGAATCGATCTACAAATCCGATGGAACTGTAAGCGGGAGCATTAAGGATCTAGCAGAAGAATCACAGAAACATCATCTTGCAATGCTTGATAGCTACAAGAAGGTCGATGAGCTTCGCAAAGAAGCGGATATGTATCACTCACAGATCAAGGAGACATATGATGTAGTATCTCCGATAAGGGAAAAGATCGACCCGCTTAAAACCAAGATATCACAACTCAGGGATGAACTCAGTGTATATCTTGACAAGCTCAACGACATCCAGCTTGAAAAAGATGAGAAGAAGATAGATGAAAAGCATAACGTAGCAAAAGAGAAGTTCGAAAAGACAGGGAAGATGAGCCTGCAGGACCTCAAATTGTTAATGGAAAAGGGAGATATTAAGTTCTAAACTTAATTTCCCTTAACATTTTCTTATTTTTAATTTTTATTTTACGTCCCTGACTGCTTTTGTACACGGGTCAATACCAAACATTAGTGAAGCTTCGGTCGATATACCTAATCATTTCGCTTCAAAAAAGCGACTGCAAATAAAAACACCGACCATACAGAACATCGCTGTTATAAGACCAAAACCCGGAATGCGATCTTCAGGAGTTACATCCGGTTCCGAAGATGTATAGGAATCATTTAGAGATATTTCAGGTTCTTCCAGGATGGGAGCTGGAAGTGAGCGATCACGATATTGGAAAACGGGTTTAAAGGTCACCAGATCATCACCCGGACCATAATAGATAGTATCAACGGTCATATTGAATAATTCTATTGAATCACGAGAATAAACAAAAATGTCTCCTTCATAAAGAACCTCGTCCTTCAGACTAACACCATCAAGCGAAAGTTCTACCCATGCACCCCCATCTGCATTCACATCTTTGATAACAAAGATATAACCCTGGCTGAACTCCCAGAAATTTCCGGTCTCAATGAATATACTGGCACCATCCATTAGCACCTCAGCCTTTACCTGAGCTCCGAACACTGGCAGTATAAGAAGTAATAAAATAAAAAGGAAGGATACAAAGAAACGTATCCTGTTATTTCTACTGTATCTCACGTCCCACACCATTTATTTATTTATTTATTTATTTTATAGATGCATCGACCTGCCATGACCTCTTGCATACCTTCAGCAGTCTCTACAATTAGAGCACCTTCGGCAGTAATTCCAGTTGCTTTACCTGCAATGATCTTCTGAGGAGTGATAACTTCAACCTGCCTTCCAATTGTATCAGATAAAGAGATCCAATCTTCCAGGATCTTCGAGAAACCCTCCACTTTGAAACGCAGATATTCCGCCTCAAGGGATCTAAGCAAAGCCTGCACGAATGCAGCCCGGTTTATATTTTCCCCATTAATAGAACTCAGACTCGTGGAACCCTCCCTTAACTCTTCCGGAAGCTCATCGACGGATACGTTAGCATTGATACCAATACCGATCACAACAAAACTTATATGATCAACCTCTGCATCCATTTCAGTCAGAATGCCACAAACCTTTTTGCCATCAATGACAACATCGTTTGGCCATTTGATAGATGCATCGGCACCAAACTGCCTTATGGTCCTGACAACAGCAACTCCTGCCATAAGGGTCAACCTTGGTGCATGAACAGGCAAGATCCCCGGTTTGAGGATGACCGAAAGCCAGATACCACCTTTAGGCGATACCCAACGATCGCCTTTGCGACCGCGTCCACTTTCCTGCATCTCAGCAATTACAACCGTACCTTCTTCAGCCTTAAAGCCCATTTTCTTTGCCATATCATTGGTAGAATCCACTGTTTCGAAATAATGGAGTTCTTTCCCGATGATGTCGGTATCAAGACCAATGCTGATCTCAGAAGGATATAGTTTGTCAGGAACGGAAACAAGAACATAGCCTGAACCCGGGGATGATCCAATAACATAGCCATCCTCTTCAAGGGTCTTAATATATTTCCATACCATTGTCCGGGAAATACCCAGCTTTTCACCCAGTTCTTCCCCAGAGATAGGTTCTTTGCCTGCTCCTTTCAGAGCCCTGAGAATATCCATTTTCCTGTCGACCAAGATAGTAACCCCCAATATGATCAAATAATTATTATAAAACAATATATCAACAGACCTTATTTAGTCTGTTGATTGTTCATCTTCTGTTTTGCAGCATTCACATAGGCACTAACCGCCACCCCTGCGGCTGCAACATTCTTTGAATTTGAACAAAGTACTGATCCCAGAGTAACGCCAGTTTCCTTATCCTCTTCGACAACCCTTACAACATCCTCAAGGATATTGTTGTCATCAATGAAGTGGGTTGTAAGGTCACCACGTACGAATGCATCATTATCCAGGACCGATTTATGGAATGGTATGTTGGTAGTAACACCCTATATCACAAACTCATAAAGTGCCCGTTTCATCCTGTTGATGGCCTCTTCACGGTCATTACCCCACGTACTTAATTTTGCAACCATGGAATCGTAGTAAGGCGGAATGCTGTAACCCATGTAGACGCCACTGTCCATACGTACACCCGGACCTCCCGGAGAACGATAGCCTCTGATCTTACCTGGTGATGGTGCAAAATCGTTCAGAGGGTCCTCGGCATTGATACGACATTCAATAGCATGGCCCTGAATCTTGATATCTTCCTGCTTGAAAGGAAGCTTTTCCCCGTCTGCGATGAGGATCTGGTGTTTTGCAAGATCGATGCCGGTGACCAGCTCCGTAATACCATGCTCTACCTGAAGACGTGTATTGACCTCAAGGAAGTAGAAATCGCCCTTTGAATAAAGGAACTCTACTGTACCTGCATTCTCATAACCTATTGATTCCGCTGCCTTTACTGCAGCATCGCCCATCTCTTTACGAAGTTCAGGGGTCATGATCGGAGAAGGTGCCTCCTCCATGAGCTTCTGATGCCTGCGCTGTATGGAACATTCCCTGTCTGATACATAAACGATATTACCGTAACTATCAGCAAGTATCTGGAATTCTATATGGCGTGGCTCTTCAACATATTTCTCGACGAATACTGTCGGATCCCCAAAAGCAGATTGTGCAACTGACTGGATGGATTCCAGTGATGAAGTGAACTCATCCCTTGAGTGGACGATCTTCATACCGATACCGCCACCACCTGCAGATGCCTTGATCATTACAGGATATCCAATAGAATCTGCGATCTCAAGTCCTTCATCAACATCATCGATCGCCTTATCATACCCGGGAACGACAGGAACACCGGCTTCTATCATAAGTGCCCGGGCAGCGATCTTGCTACCCATCTTTTCGATGACCTCGCTTGAAGGACCGATGAAAGTTATGCCGGCTTCCTCACATTTCTTTGCGAATACCGGGTTCTCAGAAAGAAAACCATATCCCGGGTGAATCGCTTCTGCACCGGACTCTTTCGCAACTTCCAGAATAGTATCCATTTTCAGATAGCTCTGGCTTGAAGGAGCGGGACCGATCAGATATGCCTCATCCGCATATTTTGCAAAAAGGGCATTTTGGTCGGCTTCGGAATAAACAGCTACAGTGGAGATGCCAAGCTCCCTGCAAGCACGCATTATGCGTATGGCGATCTCACCCCTATTGGCTATAAGAACTTTGTTGAACATGATCTATACCCCGATTAATTGATTGCCATCAGTACTTCTCCCGTACCAACGGGATCGCCTTCAGAGACAAATATCTCTTTTACCACACCACTACCTGGAGCATGGATCGCATTCTCCATCTTCATGGCTTCGATAACACAGATCTTGTCCCCTTCCTCAACAGTGTCACCAACATTGACATTGATCGAAAGGATCATCCCCTGCATATGGCTTGTAACGGCGCCTTCACATTCCACCACCTGTTTCGAACTCTCGACAACCTGAACAGAACCTCCGGTAGGTTCTACTTTGACATCAAAGACCTCACCATCGACCTCAACACGGTAATCGGTTGGGATAGCCATGTCGACCTGTGGAGCAGCCTGTAAAGTAGTTGCAGGAACCAGTTCCTCTTCTTCAGCCTCACCGAGCAGGAATTTTGGTGCGATAGCAGGATACAGTATATAGGTCAGAACATCCTCTTCCTTCTTTACAAGACCCTGTTCTTCCGCTTCTTTCTTAAGATTCTCGTACTCAGGTTCCAGAAGATCTGCCGGGCGACATGTTATAGGTTCTTCGTCACCAATTATCTTTGCGATCATTTCTGAACTGATAGGTGCAGGTGACCTTCCATAGAGACCACGCACATAGTCCTTCACTTCTTTAGGTATGACCTTGTAGCGTTCGCCCATAAGAACATTCAATACAGCCTGGGTACCCACTATCTGGCTGGTTGGAGTGACAAGTGGTGGATATCCGAGTTCTTCACGTACCCGTGGCATCTCTTCCAGTACAGCATCATATTTGTCAAGAGCATTCTGCTCCTTGAGCTGTGAAACAAGATTGGAAAGCATACCACCCGGGATCTGATAAAGCAGGACGTTCGTATCTATCTGTTCGGATATCGGATCAAGTATACCCCTGTATTCTTCTTTGATTTCCTTGAAGTATCGTGATGGCTCGGCCAAGAGTTCCAGGTCCAGACCAGTATCATATTTTGTCCTTGCAAGCGCTGCAACAACTGACTCCGTTGGAGGCTGGGAAGTCCCACCTGCCAGAGGAGATAATGCAGTGTCAAGAACATCAACACCAGCATCACATGCTGCCATATAGCTCATCGAAGCCATGCCTGATGTGCAGTGGCAGTGAAGTGCAACAGGAAGACCGACCTCTTTTTTGAGCGAGGTTATAAGTTCGTATGCCTCATGGGGTGCAAGCAGACCTGCCATATCCTTGATGCAGATAGAATCACAGTCAAGATCTGCAAGTTCTTTTGCAAACTCAACATACTTTTCCACGGTGTGTACCGGACTAATGGTATAGCTGATGGTACCCTGCACATGAGCACCAACGTTCTTTGCAACGCTTATTGCCTTTTCCATGTTCCTGATGTCATTGACCGCATCGAATATCCTGAATATGTCGATACCATTCTCATGGGCCTTGGTTACGAACTTCTCCACAACATCATCTGAATAGTGACGGTATCCCACAAGATTCTGACCACGAAGTAACATCTGTGCCGGAGTGTTAACCATTTGCTTTTTAAGTTCCCTCAGGCGCTCCCACGGATCCTCATTCAAGTACCTGATACATGTATCAAATGTAGCACCTCCCCACATCTCAAGAGAGTAATACCCGACCTCGTCCAACTTTTCAACGATCGGCAACATGTTACGGGTTCGCATACGTGTCGCAAGAAGAGACTGGTGTGCATCTCGAAGAATTGTTTCCGTGATTTTTACTGACATAATTTTACCTCATAATTAGATCTATTTAGACCCGATCCGGGGTTTGCATTCATGATAAGCTTAAATTGTACATAATTAAACATCTCCTTTTATGTACTTTCTGGTAAGCATATATAAGTAACTGGATAAATTGTACATATCTGTCTTGAAATAAAACATAAGTGATGCATCCATAACGAATCCCGATATACAAGAACAGCAAGAAAAGGATGAATGGTCAATTAAAAATAAGAATTACCAGGCATTTCGGCCTGAAGATCAAACAATATTACAAGTGTTTGAGAATATTACAAGATCATAAAGTCGCTCATACAAATCCCAATAACTGTGACAATTTCAATATAACATTGCCAACAGAAAGAGTAACTTTATTAACAATACTTACTGCTTCAATTTCAATATTACCACTATCATAAGCCTCAAGGAAATCGCTCACCGGATCATCAGATCCAAGAAGTTCTCTTACAGTTTTCTCATTAGTGTTAATGATAATAGAAGGGGTAAAATCCGACTCATCCTGATCAACAGCAACAAATTCGGTCACGAACATATCTTCGGTCACTATTTTCAAAGCAAGAGTACTTCCGTTGTTCATATCAATTGCTGCAAAAATATCTTCATTGCCAAGCAGGCTCTTAAGGGGTCCAGGAACACTATCTGCGTTCAGGTTATATTCATTCACCATAAGATCCATTTCACTGAAAAGATCAGCTGATGCAGGTACTGAAAATAAAGTCGCGATAACCAATAATGTTAGAATAGTCCTGTTCAATACAACCCCTCCGTATTAATATGTAAATTCATATAATATTTAAAATATAAAAATTCGATGGAATCAATTTAAAAGAATATCAACATCTATTTAATTTCAAAAGCTATAGTCAATGAAATCAGGGAGATCAACCCAACATGGCAGAAATTGTAGCAAGCAAGGAAATGCATGAGTACTTCAATACGCTTGAGAGCACGTTGAAAAAAGAGATAGAAATAGTCAACAATGCGCGCTCAAAGGGAAAAGATCCAAAACCCCATGTTGAAATACCACTTGCAAAAGATCTTGCCGACAGAGTGGAGAACCTTATCGGAGTTAAAGGTGTAGCAGAGCTAATCCGGAAACTGGAAGAAACCAGGTCAAGAGAAGAAGCTGCACTGGCCCTTGGAAGAGAAGTAGCTCAGGGAAAAGTTGGTACCTTTGATTCAAAATCTGATGCAATCGAAGCTGCGATCCGTGTGTCTGTTGCCATGCTGACAGAAGGAGTTGTTGCTGCCCCAATTGAAGGAATTGACCGTGCAGGGATCGGAAAGAACGATGACGGATCAGAATACGTCAGCATTTTCTATGCCGGCCCGATACGCAGTGCAGGAGGTACTGCACAGGCACTATCTGTCCTTGTTGGTGATTATGTACGCAGAGGCGTTGGTATTGACAGATATAAACCCCGAAAAGAAGAGGTTGAACGCTATATCGAGGAGATCATGCTCTACAAAAGGGTTGCAAGTCTCCAGTACACCCCATCCGAAGAGGAGATCCGGCTGATCGTGGAGAACTGCCCAATATGCATCGACGGGGAGCCAACAGAAGCAGAAGAGGTTGAAGGACACCGTAATCTGGACAGGATCGGAACTAACAGAGTACGTGGTGGAATGGCCCTGGTACTTGCTGAAGGCCTGGCACTAAAAGCCCCGAAGATACAGAAGCATGTAAAAAAGCTTAAGATCGATGGCTGGGAATGGCTCGATCAGCTTATTGCCGGCACAAAGAGCGCAGCTGACGACAGTGGCGAAGAGAAGAAGGAAGAGAAACCGAGGATCAAGCCGAAGGATAAGTATATGCGAGACCTGATCGCCGGAAGACCTGTTTTTTCCCACCCATCCCGACCGGGAGGATTCCGGTTGCGCTATGGAAGGTCGCGCAATACGTCCTTTGCAGCCGCAGGAATAAATCCTTCCGGAATGATCGTGATGGACGATTTCATCGCACCGGGAACACAGCTTAAAGTTGAAAGACCTGGAAAAGCAGCAGGAATGGCTCCTGTTGATTCCATCGAAGGTCCCACTGTAAAGCTCAGATCCGGAGATGTTGTCAGGATCGACCGCATAGATGAGGCATACAACTTACGACAGGAAGTAGAAGAGATCATTGACATCGGCGAGATACTGATAAATTATGGCGATTTCCTTGAGAACAACCACCCTCTTGCGCCATCACCCTACTGTTTCGAGTGGTGGATACAGGAATACAGGAAAGCCGGAGGAGATCAGTCAGTTGATGAAGAAGATCTTAAAGATCCACCCCAGGATGTTGCATTGGACATCAGTAAAAAGTATGGAGTAGCCCTGCATCCTAAGTTCACATACCTGTGGCATGATATTGAAAATGATAAATTCGAACAACTTGCTGATTTTATATCTGAGAATGGCATCCTTGAGAGCGAGAGAACAGTACTCAGATTGCCATACGATGCCGCCCTGTCAAGCGGGGTGAAAAGAACACTTGAGCTACTACTTGTCCTTCACAAGATCAGCGGTGGAATGATACTGATCGAGGAACCGCTGCCATTCATATATACTCTTGGACTTGATGACGAACTCAGAAAGAAGTGGGACTCTCTTGAACATGAAGAAGTACTTGACAATATCAATCAGATAACGGAATTTGAAGTACGTCCCAGAGCTCCCACACGCATCGGTGCAAGGATGGGAAGACCGGAGAAATCTGATAAAAGAAAGATGTCACCGGCACCTCATGTATTGTTCCCCATTGCAGAATCTGGAGGCAATACACGAAAACTTGAGAATGCTGCCAGCTTCAAGGCATCAACAAATGCAAAGGTCGGCGAGATAACCGTAGAGATCGGGAACAGGATATGTCCGGCATGTGGCGTGGAAACCATCGAATACAGATGTGACTGTGGCGAATATACCATACCAAAACTATTCTGCCCAAGATGCGGGATCTCTGTGAACAAAAAGGAATGTCCCAAGTGCGGTACAAAGACAACCTGCACAAGTATGAGAAAGATCGATTTCAAAAGCATTTACCAGAAAGCATTCGAGAAGGTAGGTGAAAGAGACAAACTCGATTCCTTCAAAGGTGTAAAGAGAATGATGTCAAAAGACATGACACCCGAACCTCTAGAAAAAGGCATTCTCCGGGCAAAACATGACCTGTTCACTTTCAAGGATGGAACAGTGCGTTATGACATGTCGGACATACCACTCACACACATCAGACCTTCCGAAATAGGCGTCACTTGCGAGAAACTTAAGGAACTTGGCTATGAAGAAGACATCTATGGAAAACCGCTTACAGACCCCGAGCAGGTACTCTGCCTTAAAGTTCAGGACCTTGTAATATCATATGATTGTGCTGATTATCTTCTAAGGACAATGCAATACATTGACGATCTTTTTGTCAAATATTACAAAGTTGACCCATATTATAATGCAAAGACCAGGGATGATACAGTTGGCATCCTCCTGATGGGACTGGCACCACATACATCAGCAGGAGTGCTTGGAAGGCTTGTAGGATTTACCACAGCTGCGGTTGGATATGCCCATCCGTTCTTCCATGCTGCAAAAAGGCGTAATTGTGACGGGGATGAAGATTGCGTCATGCTGCTTATGGATGGTCTGCTCAACTTCTCCCGTGAGTACCTGCCGGACAAAAGGGGAGGAAAGATGGATGCACCCCTTGTTCTGACCACACGCCTTGACCCCAGCGAGGTTGACAAGGAAGCACATAATATAGATGTATGTGAATCATATCCGCTTGAGTTCTACGAAGCCACACAGAGGATCGCAAACCCGAAGGAGTTTGAAGACACTTTTGACCTTATCAGCAGCAGACTTGGCACCCCATTACAGTATGAAAAGTTCATGTTCACCCACGACACATCCAACATTGCGGCAGGTCCGCTTAAAAGTGCATACAAGACACTTGGAAGCATGGTTGAGAAGATGGATGCACAGCTTGAACTGGGGAAGAAGATACGTGCTGTTGATGCATCGGACGTCGCAGAGAGGGTACTTATATCCCACTTCCTGCCGGATATGTTCGGAAACCTGAGAGCTTTCTCAAGACAGGGGACAAGATGTGTCAAATGCGGTGCTAAGTACCGCAGACCACCACTTACAGGTAGTTGTCAAAAATGTGGTGGCAGGGTTATCCTTACGGTTCACGAGGGAGCTGTCAAAAAGTACTTTGAGGTTTCAATGAAAGTGGCAGAAGAGTACAATGTTTCAAGTTACACAAAACAGCGCATTGAACTGATAGGCTATGACATGAAGTCACTTTTTGAAAATGACAGGTCCAAACAGATGGGACTTTCAGACTTTATGTGAAAATATTGCAGCAAACGCTGCAATATATTAGTGTACAAATACAATCGATCAGTGTATAATATATTCGTTAGCAGATCGATATATTAAGCAACTGATCGGACAAGTCTATTACCGACAGCTATCACTGCACAGGCATGCCTATGGCATTGATCTGCTGAATGAGCTCTGTGAACATTTTAATTTCGAGCTCAAGAACATCTTCTTCGCTCATACCTATTGACATCTCGCCGTCAACTGTCAATGTATCAGGCCCACGCCTTACGAGCCGGTCCACACCATCGCTGCAAAGCAGTCCCTTTACTTCGGGATCATGGACAAAAGCACGACCAGGAATAATAACAGTCTCCTTGACATTGGAAAGGTCAAGATCACGGAAATCATCGATAGTGATAAGGCAACCGATGTCCTTGTTCAACCCAATTACATTCACAGTGCCTCCCAGCTTGCCAAATATCCCGGAGAGCCTGTCTTCTGCAACCTTACTTGTGATTATTGTAGCTTCCTTTGTAACCTCAGGCAACTTTTCGAGCAGATCCTCATGCAACCTGATCGCGAACGGGGATCCAAAGAGAGGATCTTCCAGAGGTGTGCCGGTAACCCTGAAACTGTGATTTTTAGCAGCATCACGTACTATCTGAGTGAACTCTTCAACAGTATGAGACTCTATACCGTCCATAATAGGGGCATTCTCAAGTATCAGGCCTTCTTCCCTTGAGTTAGCAAAGCGCATGAGTATCGCACCTGAGGCACCCATCGCTTCCAGATCTGTAAGTGTGTTCTCAAGAACTTCACCGTCATTGGCACCTGGAATGATAACAATTGCAGCATAGACCTCACAATGTGCACAGAAATCACGAAGTACAGCAAGGGATGCTTCCGGCTCGGGATCGTTCATATATTTTCCACGAATTTCCGGATCTGTTGCAAATACGGTAAATGATACCTCGGTAACACCGTTCTCAATGAAGAAGGCAGCATCATCTTCAGAAGTAAATCCTTTGCCACTGGTATACCCCAGATGTATCGGTTTTTTGAACTGTGATAAGAAAGAGACCAGCTCCTTTAGTTCTGGATAACAACTGATGTCACCGCCACCACTTATGGTAAACTTATCAGCTTCCCCTGAACCAAAATGCAGGGCTTGTGAAACTTCACCCATTACATATTGAGCAGGTTTGAAGCCGGAGTAGAGTTCTTTAACGCCGCGTGTGCAATAGTCACATCCCTTTGAAAAAGGGAAACAATGTTTACACCCAAAAGCAGGTACGTCTTTTACTTTCTTAAAATAACAGTACTTGCAAAACCCGCGACAATCTACGCCGGGATTTCCACCGACATCTGCGACTATTTCCATATCGATCGTGGGTACCTTAATGTATGTAGTACTAAACCTTTGTGGTGCAAAAAACGGGAGAGGACAGACATTGATTATTATTCCATACAAAATTAATTTATGAAGATAGAGATGACCCCTTGTTTCACACAAAACTACCCATACGTATGCATTTCGTATGTTAATTTCTTGGAATAATTCAGACTAATCCGCATTATACACATATATTATAATGATTAATGATGATTACATTTGGTGACCTCACGCCAAATCCAAAAGCTTTAAACCTGAAAACAACGTTCCAAATTTGAATCAATTAGAAGAAAGACCAAATGGGAACATCATTCAACACATACCCGGCACCAGTAGGAAACTTCTGTGCCAACGCTCAAATTTGTGGTTTCCATAGGGATTTCTGGAATAAAATTAGGAGGAAATATCGTGTCTGACAAAATAGACATATATGACGACAGAGGTACACTGTTGGAAAGCGGCGTCGACATAATGGCACTCGCCCCAACAACAAATGCAGCAATCGGAAAGATCATCAAAGACACAAAGAGAACTGTTGCTATCAATCTTGCAGGTATCGAGAAAGGTCTCGCAACCGGCAAGTATGGTGGTAAAGGACGTCAGATTCTCGGACGTGGTCTTGAATATGATATCGTAGGGAACGCAGATGCTATCGCAGAGTCTGTTGCAAACTTTGTAAAGGTAAGCGATGATGACGACACAAACGTAAAAGTGATCGGTGGCGGAAAACAGCTTCTTGTGCAGGTCCCAAGCTCAAGAACAGACGCTGGTGCTGACTTCGTTTCAGGAAGTACAGTAAGTGCAGCAGCTGTTGTACAGACCATCATTGACACATACAACACCGACATGTTCGATGCACCACTCGTAAAGGGTGCTGTCTGGGGTAGCTATCCACAAACCATGGACATGAGCGGCGGTAACGTTGCATCAATTCTCAGCATACCACAGCAGAATGAAGGTCTCGGTTTCTCCTTGAGGAACATCATGACCAACCACGTCGCTGCTATCACAGGCAGAAAAGCACTCAACGCTGCTGCACTCTCCTCAATATACGAGCAGGCAGGTATGTACGAGATGGGTAATGCAGTAGGTTCATTCGAGAGACACCAGTTACTCGGATTCGCATACCAGGGTCTTAACGCTAACAACCTTGTCTACGAAATGGTCAAAGAGAACGGCAAGACCGGTACAGTCGGTACAGTCATCAATACAGTTGTCGACAAGGCAATCGAAGCAGGTATCATCGAGGTCGACCACAAGGCACCATCCGGATACAACTTCTACAAGGCAAATGACGTTTCCATGTGGAACGCATACGCAGCAGCAGGTCAGCTCGCAGCTACACTCGTAAACTGTGGAGCAGGCAGAGCAGCTCAGAACGTATCATCAACCATCCTGTACTTCAACGATATACTCGAGAAGGAAACAGGTCTTCCAGGCTGTGACATGGGTAGAGCACAGGGTACTGGAGTCGGATTCTCTTTCTTCAGCCACTCAATCTATGGTGGCGGTGGACCAGGTATCTTCAATGGTAACCACGTTGTAACAAGACACTCCAGAGGATTCGCAATTCCTTGTGTATCCGCTGCATGTTCACTCGATGCAGGTACTCAGATGATTACCATCGAGAAGACATCAGGACTTGTTGGAAATGTGTTCGGTTCAATCGAAGAATTCAGAGAGCCAATCAAAGCAGTTGCAGGGGCACTCTAATACAAGAGCTCTAACAGATCTTGAAGGTAATCAATATGGTCGATTCTGCATCAAACACAGAGAACCTCATACAGATCGAGATATTTCCACGAAGGTTACTCAGCCCGGAAACCGCACAGGAACTACTCGTCGAACTGAGCAAAATAGAAGGCATCACAAGGGCATTCGTACAGGGCCCAAGACTTCCAGTGACCGTACCATATGGTCCTGCGACAGGACAGGATGTCAACCATAAGTTCAGTGACACGATCAGTATTGGTGAAACGGACATTAGCTTGGCTGTGATCGTTGGCCGCATAAGGCTGGAAGTCCTCAACTCTGAAATAAGAGACAACATCAGGGAAGTTTGTGAGCGAATACTCCCGATGGGATTCGAGTTCAGGGAAGGACTTTTCTTACAAAAAAAGCAGACCGTTTCCGACTATGCAAAACGTGGTCCTGAAGCAGATCCGACAGTCCTTGGACTGGCAGATCCAAAAGGCAAAGTGGGTAATCGTATTTGTACCTTAAATCCAGCGGAATGATGTTAAATGTTTGACCGGGAAACACAAGTTGTAGACTGCAGGCATGGAATGGGCCTGGGACGCGGAGGAGGGCTTGCACAACGCGGCACTCTTTCCGAAACCGGACGCCCTGATGTCATCACAGTCGCAATGAGTCCCGGCAGACGTCACATCACAAAACCGATATGTGAACTCACATACGGCATGCGCAGGGAGGATATACAGGTCAGTGTTCTGGTATTGAACTCAGGATCAGGTATACCTGATACACCAATGAGATCAGGCGCATTCGGGATAACACCTGAAGAAGTTGCGCAGATATCAAGGCATAAACTGGCAGTTATCCATACAGGGAACATACGAGACCATGTGGTAAAAAAAGTAAGGGAAATTCTAAAGGATGCAGAGGTCCCGGCAATAATCGTCTGTCAGACAAATGTCGACTTTGAAGATTTTGCCAAGGGAGGAATTAAGACCAAATTTGTGAAGCCTAAAAATAACGAGACCCTAACAAAAGGAAAAGTTATGGATATTGTGTCAGGAGTCACAAGAGGGGAATCATGTCCAAGAGACAAGTTGAACGAACTCGTGAAATCCGTAAAGAACACAATGAGATCTATTGATAACTAAGGAGTGTATAATATGGCATACGAAGCACAATATTATCCAGGTGCAACATCCGTTGCAGAAAACAGAAGAAAGCACATGTCCGGAAACGTCGAAAAGCTCAGGGAAGTCTCTGACGACGACCTTACATTAGTACTCGGACACCGTGCACCAGGTAGTGACTACCCAAGCACACACCCACCACTCGCTGAGATGGGTGAACCAGAATGCTCAGTCAGAGAAATGGTCGAACCAACACCAGGCGCAAAAGCTGGTGACAGGGTAAGGTACGTTCAGTTCGTCGACTCAATGTACAACGCACCATCAACACCATACTTCAGGTCCTACGCAGCAGCGATCAACTACAGAGGTGTCGATCCAGGTACACTTTCCGGTCGTCAGGTCGTTGAAGCTCGTGAGAGAGACATGGAAGAGATTGCAAAGTTCCAGCTCGAGACAGAAATGACCTGTCCAGCACTTGCAAGCCTTCGTGGCGCAACTGTCCACGGTCACTCACTCCGTCTCCCAGAAGATGGAATCATGTTTGACATGCTTGACAGATGCCGCCTCGAGAACGGCGTAGTTATCATGCACAAGGACCAGGTAGGAAGGGCAATCGACAAGAAGGTCGACTTTGGAAAAGCAATGTCCGAGGACGAGGCTGCCAAGAGAACCACAATCTACCGTGTGGACAATGTTGCATTCAGAGATGACGCAGAGGTCATCGAATGGGTCCACACAGTATTTGAGAAGAGAACCGCATATGGATTCAAGCCAGAGTAATCGAGGTGAGATAAATGGCAGATGATAGAAAGAGATTATTCCAGAAAGAATTGGAAGTCAAATTCACAAAAGAACACGGCGACAACAAGATGGAAGGCGGAGAGATCACTGACAAGAAAGTGACATACTACCGTCTTGGTGTTGACCAGAACCCAAGAAAAGTCGAGATGAAGAAAGCAGGTCAGGAAATGGCAGCTGCGAGGGGACTCGTTGGTTACAACCCAATGATGCACTGCGGTGGTATCCCACTCGGTCAGAGAGCACTTACCCCATCATTCATTTCCGGCACTGACATCATGGTCGAGTCCGATGACCTCCACTACGTCAACAACGCTGCAATGCAGCAGATGTGGGATGACATCAGAAGAACCACCATCGTCGGCATGGACATGGCTCACGAGACACTCGAGAAGCGTCTCGGTATAGAAGTCACACCAGAAACGATCAACCACTACCTTGAAGTGCTCAACCACGCACTCCCTGGCGGAGCAGTTGTTCAGGAGCACATGGTCGAAACACACCCAGCTCTTGTAGATGACTGTTACTGTAAGATCTTCACCGGTGACGACGAGCTTGCAGATGAGATCGATGACCAGTTCCTCATTGACATCAACAAGCAGTTCCCAGAAGAGCAGGCAGAAGCACTCAAAGCAGCTATCGGAAAGACAACCTGGCAGGCAGCACACATCCCAACCGTTGTAAGCAGAACAACAGATGGTGCACAGACCTCAAGGTGGATGGCAATGCAGGTCGGTATGTCCTTCATCGCAGCATACAACATGTGTGCTGGTGAAGCAGCAGTAGCTGATCTTTCATACGCAGCAAAGCACGCTGGGGTTATCTCAATGGGAGATATGCTTCCAGCAAGACGTGCACGTGGTCCAAACGAGCCTGGTGGAATTTCCTTCGGTCACATGGCAGATATCATACAGACAAGCCGTGTTGACGCAGAAGACCCAGCACACGTAGCCCTTGAGGTAGTCGGTGCAGGATGTATGCTCTACGATCAGATCTGGCTTGGTTCCTACATGTCTGGTGGTGTCGGATTCACACAGTATGCAACCGCTGCATACACCAACAACATCCTTGATGACAACATCTACTACAACGTTGACTACATCAACGACAAGTACGATGGTGCAGCAAACAAGGGTACCGACAACAAGGTAAAGGCAACAATGGATGTTGTCAAGGACATCGCAACAGAGTCCACGATATATGGTATCGAGAACTACGAGAAGTACCCAACCGCACTCGAAGACCACTTCGGTGGTTCCCAGAGAGCAACAGTACTCTCCGCAGCAGCAGGTAGTGCAACAGCACTCGCAACCGGAAACGGAAACGCTGGTCTTTCCGCATGGTACCTTTCAATGTACCTGCACAAGGAAGCACTCGGACGTCTTGGTTTCTTCGGTTTCGACCTGCAGGACCAGTGTGGTGCTACAAACGTATTCTCCTTCCAGTCCGACGAAGGTCTGCCTCTTGAGCTCCGTGGTCCAAACTACCCTAACTACGCAATGAATGTAGGTCACCAGGGTGGTTACGCCGCAATCACTTCAGCAGCACACGCAGGACGTGGAGATGCATGGGCAGTCAACCCACTGATCAAGGTCTGCTTCGCAGATGAACTTCTCCCATTCGACTTTACCGCACCAAGGAAAGAGTTTGGAAGAGGCGCAATCAGAGAGTTCGAGCCAGCTGGTGAGAGATCACTCATCATCCCAGCAAAATAAACATAAATTTGAAAAGGTAGGCTTTGCCTGCTTTTTTCTATCTTTTTTTAGATCCGGACATAATAGTCCGCTTTTTTTATTTTGATATAACATTTTTTTCATGAGCGAAAGCTTTGTTTGATGGAAACCGTTTTACTAGAGACACCTTCAGGATATTACAAATATGAAAAGAAAGCAGGTAAATCGATAATTATATCAGGGAAGTAATCATCATCAAAAGCATTCAAACCGGACCTGAAAAACAAAACTTCGAACAAATTACTATATTATCTTTTTACAAGGGGATCACTTCATGGCTACAGAGATAGAAAAGAAAGTAATGGAAGCAAAAATGGCATCCATTACACTTGCAAGTGTAGACACTCAGACAAAGGACAGGGCTCTTGAAGCCATGGCCAGAGCACTTGACGAAAACCGCAACAGAATAATAGAAGCAAACAACGCTGACCTCGAAGAAGCCGGGAGAATGAAAGCTGAAGGTAAACTCTCACAGGCACTCGTAGACCGCCTTAAGGTCAGCAATTCGAAGATCGATGGAATGATCAGCGGTATTCGTGATGTTATCAAACTTGAGGACCCTTCCGGTAAAACAATGAGAACGCTTGAACTTGACACTGGTCTGGACCTTTATCAGGTAAGCTGCCCTATCGGACTTATAGGAGTTATTTTCGAATCCCGTCCGGATGTTGTCCCACAGATCATGTCACTTTGCCTCAAGAGTGGAAACGCCACCATATTCAAAGGTGGTAGCGAAGCATTGAACTCCAACCGTACAATATTCGATATACTTGTCAAGGCAATGGAAAATACAGAAGGGATACCAAACGGTGCGTTCCAGCTCATGGAAACAAGGGAAGAGGTCATGGACCTCCTCGCACTTGATGATTATATTGACCTCCTGATCCCACGCGGTTCTAACGAATTCGTGAAATATATACAGGATAATACAAAGATATCGGTGCTCGGCCACGCAGATGGGATATGTCACGTTTATGTGGACAACAGTGCTGATATGAACAAAGCGTATGATGTATGCTTCGACTCAAAAGTACAATACCCTGCAGTATGCAACGCCATGGAAACCCTGCTCATAAACAAGGAAATAGCTGAGGACTTCATGCCCGAAATGATGAAAAGGTATGATGAAGCAGGAGTTGAGCTTCGTTTTGATGAGGATTCATACGTTATTGCAGAAAATCTTGGCCTGAAGAACATAAAAAAGGCAACCGATGAAGATTGGAAAACAGAATACAATGAACTGATCCTTTCAGTAAAGCTCGTTGACTCCATTGAGCAGGCGATCAACCATATCAACAGCTATGGATCCCACCATACAGATGCGATCATCACAGAAGATGCAGCAAAACGAAAGCAGTTCATCGATCTTGTGGACTCGTCAAGTGTCATGGTAAACGCTTCCACCAGGTTTGCAGATGGGTTCCGCTATGGCAAAGGTGCAGAAGTTGGCATTAGCACCAACAAGATACATTCACGTGGACCGGTGGGAATGGAAGGACTTGTCATTTACAAATATGTATTGTTGGGTAATGGGGACAAGGTCTCCGATTATGCCGGAAATGATCCAAAGCCATTCACCCACAGGGTAATCGATAGTAAACTATCCGATGCTTTGAACAACTGATAATAACAAAAGGGTGTCCACTTTGATCAACAGGCAACAGATACTGGGTGATGCTAAGAAAATAGTCATCAAGTTAGGTACAACTTCGATCAGCAGGGAAGATGGAAGCCTTAATACTGAATTTATGGAAAAGGTTGCAGCACAGGTATCTGAGCTGCATAATGCCGGAAAGAAGGTAATACTGGTCAGTTCCGGTTCAATTGGAATTGGTATAGAGATCCTGAACCTGAACTGCCGCCCAAAAGAGATACCCGTACGCCAGGCAGCTGCCGCTGTCGGACAGGGTGTATTGATGCAGCACTGGATGGAAGCTTTCCACAAACATGACCTTAACGTGGCACAAATACTCCTGACATACGATTCTTTCACTAACAGGTTAACATACCTGAACCTCAGGAACAGTATCTCCACACTTTTAAGCTACGGCGTTATCCCGATCATCAATGAGAATGACCCAACCTGTGTTCATGAGATCGAGGCAACACTTGGCGATAATGACAAGCTTTCAGCAATGGTTGCAAGTAAGACTGAAGCTGACCTATTGATACTGCTGACCGATATAGACGGCCTGTTCAACAAGAACCCGAAAAGGCATGATGACGCAGTCCTATTGAATACCGTGGAAGATATCACACCTACCATCGAAAGCTATGGCGGAAGCCCTACCAGCATGAAAGGTGTTGGAGGCATGCGCACTAAAATAGCAGCTGCAAAGATATGCAATATGGCCGGCTGCTACATGGTCATTGCCAATAGCAATGTGGATAATGGCATTACCAGAATACTTGCCGGAGAAACCATTGGAACACTCTTCCTTGCAAACCAGTACGTTCACAAGAACAGGATACGCTGGATAATACTTGGGAAAGCATCCGGAACCGTCATAGTCGATCCTGGAGCAAAAAAGGCTATCTCCAACAGTATGAGTCTGCTCCCATCCGGTGTTGTCGAGGTCATCGGCAACTTTGACAGAGGCGACATAGTAAAACTGGAATGTGATGGAGAAGTATTTGGAAAAGGTATCACAGACTACACATCCGAAGAACTTGAAGCCATCAAAGGTAAACAGACGAATGTGATAGCAGATATCCTCGGATATAAGAACTATGACCACGTGATCAAGAAAGAGAATATCGGACTTCTCAAATAACAAGTGTCATATTTATCAGATTTCCCAGATAATAGTTCTTTCAAAACAAACGAACGACCATAACCTTATTATACATTTTTATTTACTGTAATACCATCCTATTGATGGAATTCTACAGGAGCATTAATGAAGACAAGTACCAGGGAACATAACGGAAACAAGAGATCAAAGATCCTTGTTGTAGAAGCAAAAGGTCCTGATGTTGAAAGCTTGAGCCTTGTTCTTTCAGCCGACTACGATATAATAAGGGCTACTAAAGGCAATGAAGCCCTTGAACTAGTAGAAATAGAAAATCCCGAACTTATTCTTCTTGGCAGCGACCTGCCTGATATGGAAAGGCACGATGTCTGCAAGACAATAAAGAAAAAACTCTGGAACAAGCTATTGCCTGTAATAGTGGTTACTTCCCTTCTCGAAAATGAAGAAAAGACAGATGCAATTAAGGAAAATGCGGATGAGATCCTCATAGAACCTGTCGATGAACTGGAACTTACCACAAGAGTACGTTCACTTCTTCGTATGCGTCATCTGCACGAGGAACTTGTCAAAGAAAGGGATCAGGTACAAAGATATATTGATGTCGCAGGTTCGATCATCGGAGTTGTTGATAGGGACTTCAGGATTACCCTCGTGAACCAGAAAGCCTGTGATGTTCTTGGTTACTCAAAAGAAGAGGTAATGGGAAAGAACTGGTTCGATGTTTTCGTACCGGAATACATCAGAGAGGATATAAAGAAAGGGTATTTAGGAGTTATTAATGGTACTATTGAACCTCCTGAGTTCTCAGAGAAGCCCATCATTACCAAAAATAAAGACGAAAGATGGGTACTCTGGCACGACGTCATACTCCGGGACGATGAAATGAACATTGTGGGAACTATTAGTTCCGGTGATGATATCACGGAGAGAAAACTTGCAGAGAACGCAATGGAAGAGGCGAACACGGAACTCAAGTTACTCGATAATATAAAGGACCAGTTCCTGACAAATCTTAATTATGAACTCAGGACACCACTGATATCCATAAAAGGTTTTTGTGAACTATTAATGGAAGAGAAGCTGGGGACAGTAAACGATTCACAAAAAAATGCACTGGATGCGGTCCTCAGGAATTCTGAAAGGCTTCGACATCTGATCGACTCACTTCTTTACGTAAGCGGAGAACGCAACCAGAACATCAAGTACAATATAATACCACTTTATCCGGCAAGACTTATTGAGGACATCCTCGAGGATCGAGCTCTATATGTAGAAAAGAAGGAACTGACAATTGAAAGTCATGTACCGAAAAACCTTCCTGCCATCCTTGGAGACATCGATCATCTGGAAAGGATGTTTACCCACCTCCTGGACAATGCAATAAAGTTCACACCTACCGGAGGGAAGATCACAGTTTCCGCCTCCACCTACGATGATACCGTAGAAATAAAGATTAAAGATACAGGCATAGGTATCCCTGAGGAGCTTTTACCTAACATCTTCAGCAGTTTCTATCAGGTCGATGGATCGACCCGAAGAAAATATGGAGGCACTGGTGTCGGATTGCATATTTGTAAGAAGATCATTGAAGCACACATGGGAGATATCTTTGTGGAAAGTGAGGTCGGAGTTGGCACAACATTCACAGTTATGCTGTCTGTTTGATCCCGTATCTTTTAATCCCATAATACTCTTTTGTTCTGTTCGAACACTATAAATAATCAGACTGGATGAATTGTGATGAGAAAAGAACGATCTGTAAAGATGGTTTTAGCACTCCTATGTATAATCATACTTGCGATCGTGCTAAGCTACGCACTGCTACCCTACATTAATGCTTTTCTGGGAGCTTTCATCCTTTATGTAATATTCAAACCGGTATATTGCCTGCTTACAGAACGATTTAAACTGCGAAAGGATGCATCTGCACTTTCCGTGATGATGATGTCAATAATACTGGTGCTCATACCACTTTACTTCCTGTTCGTTTCTATCGTAGGAGAGCTCGAAATCGTTATCAGCAGCATTGCCACCAACATTAGCTATGTTGACATCACAGAGAACATAAACTACCTGAATGAAATTGCACCTGACCTGAACATCCAGGAAAAAGTGGTCAACATCGCATCCACTGTAGGTTCATATACGAGCAGGTACCTCTTATCAGCACTGCAGAACATCAGCGGGCAGATCATCTCCCTCACCATCATGTTCTTTTTGCTATACTACCTGTTCACATCCACTAACACAGGGTTTGATAACAAGCTCAGGGAATTTGTCCCGTTCAACAACAGGAACACTGAAATACTTATAAGAGAGCTCAAGAACGTCATACAATCCACCCTCATTGCCACACTGTTGATAGCACTCCTTCAGGGAGTTCTCATTGGCCTGACCTTCTATGCGGTAGGAATACAAGGAGCAACACTCTGGGGAGCTGTCACTGCGATCCTGTCTTTTTTGCCTGTGGTCGGTGCCCCCCTTGTATGGATCCCTGCAGCTATCATACAATTTGCATTGAAGAACTATGTTGCAGGTGTTGCAATACTTGTAATGGGCATTATTATCAGCAATATAGATAATGTCCTCAGGCCTTTAATTCAGAAAAAAGTAGGAGCAATGCACCCCTTCGTATCCCTGCTCGGAATATTTGTGGGTATCTACCTCTTCGGGATCATAGGTATTGTAGTAGGACCATTATTGATCTCAACATTCCTTTTGGTATTGAAGATGTTCAATGAGGAATATCTTCAGGAATGATATCTAATAGATGATATCTTTGAAGGATAGCTATATCAATACAAAAACGACATCATGTGCGCATACCGAAAGCACGCTTTATCTTTTTCCCGGTACCCACGATCATCTGTTTCACAACATAGGAAACAGGAGTTCTTCGTCCTCCGGAAGTTACTTTCCCATCACGTATAGCCTGAAGTACGGATTCCAATGTCCTTTCCGAGGCATCTACCTCAGTGTAGGAACAACCAACCATCTTCGCTTCGTGTGAATCACTTCCACCGACCTGCGGGAGACAAAGCTCTTTAGCCACCTTTTTTGCCTTGTTATTGGAACCACCGGTCACACACCTGGAATTCAGGACCTCCACAGCATCAATATCAAGCCCTTCAACGTACCCGATACCATGAGATGTTATCTTGAAAGGATGAGGGATTATCACAACACCTTCAAGCTCCCTTGCACGTTCTATGGTCTTCTCAGGGGTCATTCCTGATTCGATGTCCCCATCGGGAGCAAGCACCAGGATATGTCCTTTAGAAGAGGTGACCTCAATACCAGGGATCACAATCATATCAGAGCCTAACTCCTTTGCTCTTCTGGCACAGGCAAGGCCGCCCTCTCGGGTATCATGATCACATATTGCAACACCGTCAAGACCATTTTTTTTTGCAAATTTAAGAATAGAATCTATTTCAGCATTGCTATCCTTTGAAAAACAGGAGTGGACATGAAGATCAATACGCATATAGAGAATGCTGTGCTTTCCAGTTATAAAGTTTTTGAAGAATGCCCTGCATAATTGGTCAAAAAATAAAAATGGAGGATAAAAAGCGAACGGGGTGAATCAAGTCGATTACATAGGGGATTTGTGGTGTAGTACTTAGGGGATGTATGAAGAAACCCGTTCGCAATTGTACAAACGACCCGAACATATATAAACCTTTCGTATAAATGCGAACGATTATTAAGCTTCTTTTAATATTATTAAGAAGAGATGACGAAAGGTTTCACCTTTTGAATGATCTCGTCCCTCGCTTCGATTTCCATGAGAATGGAATCCCCGTACTCGATAGTGTGCACAATACCTTCATCATAAAGCCATGAGACCGTGGACATCCCCTCCTCGGACATCGGAATGGAGATCTTGGAATGTTCCCATTTTGGCAGGTTTTCATATAGAAGCTGCTTAAGTTCATCAGTACCTTTGTCCGATATTGCAGATATCATAACCGGATGTGGAGCAAGATAGCTAATAACATCTAGTTTCTCCTGCAGATCTTCTTCCGGAAGCAGGTCTGTCTTGTTAAGAGCAGTAACTATCACAGCACCCTCTGTTCTCTTCCAGAAGATATCATGACTGACTACCAGTTTCTGCCTGATGACATCCACAGGATCACTCATATCCACCACAAGAAGGATGATATCAGCCAGGAAGATCTCATCAAGCGTTGACCTGAAAGCATCCACCATCCAGTGCGGGAGATCTTCGATAAATCCCACAGTATCTGTCAGAAGCATTCTTCTTTTATTGATCGTGAGAGAACGTGTTGTAGGAGATAATGTCGTAAAGAGCATGTCCTCGACTATTGTTCCTTCCTTCACAAGTGACTGGAAAAGGGTGCTTTTTCCTGCATTCGTATAACCTGCCAGAGCTACAAGAGAAAACCCCCTCTCATGCCTGAAACTGCGAAGGGACTCACTTCCCTTGCATGAATGCAGAAGTTCGGCCCTGATCCTCACGATCCTTTTCTTAATATCCTGTTCATAAGAATCCTCATAGCCTCCCAGACCCATAAACCCCGGTCGTTCCTCTTTCTTCAGCAGGGAAACGATAGACCTTGCTTTAGGAAGCTCATATTGTAATTTTGCAAGCTCTACCTGCAGTTTTGCACGCCTTGTGGTAGCTCTTGCAGCAAAGATCTCAAGGATAAGCTGGAACCGGTCCATTACCTCACATTTGCAGGTCTCGGAGATATTATAGATCTGTGTCGTTGAAAGCTGGTTGTTGAAGATAACTTTCTCAGCGTCCAGAGCCTCTACAAGTTCTGCGAGTTCATCTGCCTTGCCACGACCTATCTGGTACTTCCTGTCAGGATACCTTGATTGCACCAATGCGCCAACAACCACATAATCAGCGGCATGCGCCAGCTCCTTGAGCTCTGCCAGCTTCCGCTCATTTGAGGCATCATCAGCATTCGGATCATTTCGTTGGACAACAATGGTTTTTTTCATAGTACACCCTTGAATTGGATTATGCAGATACATTATCCGATGTTTATCGATAAAGAGATAGACCAATCGATTAATGAACGATCGATCGATCGATCGATCAAGCAATACCTAATTCCTTCATAAGGAGATTTCTGGAACTTAGGGACACATGGTGTGCAAATTCTATTGCCAGTCTTTCGCTTAGAGATTCCTGATACTTGAACTCCCGTGAGAACATTCTCTTTGAGAGCCATTCCGGCTGATTGTACAGATCGCCGTGCTCCACCACAATGATACCAGGGAATTTGATCTCCGCAACCGTTGTTTCGATAATGCTAACAACATCTGCAATATCTGGTGCTGAAGTTGTCAGGAACGGTTTGATAGCGATCTGGGAAACTGATTCGATATGACTTGCAGAGACATCAACTGCAACAGCAGCACAGACCATGTAGTACTCCTTATTTATCCTGTGACGACCTGAGATGTCAACGGCTATTATTGGAAACATTCTATTACTCGCATAGGCATTGTTCATTAATTCAAGTATCGGTCCCGGTCATTGTTCATACAGAGATTCCAGTTCAGCTATTTGTAAAGTCATTCGTTCAAGTATTCGAGAACATCATTTCATAAGGTTCCGGATATAATCTGCATCCTTGAGTATTTTGAAGCTTACAAAGCCACCTACAATGAGGTTCATATAAAGTGTGAAAACACGCCATGCAATAACAACCATACCGACCATGTAAGCCGGAACGAACACCGAGAACAGGAAAGTTGCACCAAGCTCAGCCACACCACTTGAACCCGGAGTGACCGGGATGACCAAAAGGATCATTAGCAGGACCTGTGCAGCAAATGAGATAATGATAGACGGTGGCTGGTTCAATCCCATGAGGATCACCGGGACCATGGCAAATTCAACCAACCAGAAAAGGATAGTGTAAACACTACCAAATAGCAGTCCTTTACGGCCCTTTGTCACAAAGAAGGCCATGCTATCATGGAAATCCTCAATGATCAGATCGATCTTTTCCAGAACCCTGTCAAGGCGGGGATCATTTCCTTTACCCATAGATCCTGCAATCCGATGAAGTATGAAGTAAAGCGCTTTCTTTGTATGGCGAGGATGCCAGACTGCATAGATCACCATTACAAACACAAGTACCAGAAACAACTCGCCAGCCATTATCACGATGTCCAGTCCGGATGAAGATATGATCCTGCGGAACATGTGAAGGGCAAGCGGGGCTGACATCATGATCAGGATGCCGTCAAGTAATCGCTCTCCAAGAACTACTGCAGTAGCCTTTCCCACAGGTACATTGTCCTGATTGAGCAGATGTACTCTCAAAGGCTCTCCACCAATTGATGATGGAGTGACGGATGCAAGGAAAGTGCTTGAAGTAACGATCTCTATCGATCTGGATAAGCCCACTCTGAAACCAAGTGAATTGCACATTGTCTTTGTCCGCAATCCCCAGACCACGTAGGAACTCAAGTGAAGAAATACGGCAGCCAGAAGGAACTCCGGCCTGATATCATGGATAAGCTCCAGTGTTTGAGGATCTATTGTATAGAACATAACAAGAACAATGGAAATGGCACTTATGAGAAACGAAACTGACAGCCATTTTCTTAACTTGTTCACATAGATCATTCCTATAGCTAACGGGGTTTTTCAGTTGAAACAATATTACTGAATATATCTGTAGTCCCATATAACAGATTTGTTTCGATATATCGACTTGTCAGACTATATACATAATGCATAAATATGATGCATTCTAATTCATCCTAAGTAAAAATGATGAGAGGGGTAAAAATGTAGAAAGATGCATTTATTAGAGGAAAAGGAAAGGGATCATACAACGGACAGCACCCGACATCCAATTTCCTTCCTTATGCATTTGCTGCAACCCTTGTATTTGGTCTGATGCTGCTGCAGCTAGACATTGAACATCTGCTGAAAATTAACCCGGCATTGAATTATGCAAGATTCATGGTCATGATAGAAGGAGGTTCCGTAACTCACCTACAGGATTTTGCCACACCGTGGCTTACATACATTTCAGCCTTTGTCTACCTTATCGGATTCTCCGGCCTCCTGATCGGTACATTCCTTGTATTCGCATATAAAAAGGATGAAAAAAGCCTGCAGGAGTTCTCTATAGCATTTACACTCATCTATCTGGTAGCATACCCGTTCTACATATTGTTCCCTGTGGATGTAACCAGTAAGACGTTACCCAATATGGCACCACTGCTTTACACACTTGATCCGTCCATAGTACATTTCGTACGCATCTGTGACCCGACACTTGACAATTGCTTCCCAAGCCTTCACGCAGCACTTTCCCTTATGGCAATGTTATTCATAATATCCAAGGCAGAACACATAGGGTTTAAGGCAATTGCAGTTACAATTACCATTGCCATCCAGTTCACGATATTGTATCTGGGAATACACTGGATCACAGATATGATCGGAGGTATAATGCTGGCGTTTACAAGTTACTATATTGCAACAAGATACCGCGAGAATATTAGTAGGATTTTCCGAAAGGATGACCTGTAAAGACGAACAGGGAACAAAAAAAGAGAAAGAGAGTAAGAGAAGGATATCACAATGAAAATAATGCTCTTTGTTTGCGGGGAAGGCCTTGGGCATACCAGCCGCTGCATCCCACTTGCACAACAAATGCAGGCAGCAGGCCATGACGTAATGATCGGTGCCTATGGGTATTCCAGGGAACTTATTGAAAAGAAGGGACTGCAAACCATAGAGATCCCGCCGGAGATCCAGCTTGTGGGTGATGCCGGAAGCCTTGATCTTAAGAGATCAGTCGTTGCTACCATCAAAAGTGGTCAATTGCTCGGGATCAGAAAAGTCAGCAGGCAACTGAACGAATTCAACCCCCAGGTAGTAGTATCAGACAGTTATTACACTGCAACCCTTGCTGCGATGTTCAAAAAGATCCCTGTACACCTTATGATAAACCAGTCCAACATGGAGGAATTCTTCTACAATAAAGGATTTTTCATGAAGCTCATTGGAAGAATCACAAAGAGATTTTATAATACTATATTCAGGAAGGTTGACGGGATAATCATACCGGATTATCCCATGCCGGATACCATCTGTCGCCTGAACCTTGATCTTGAGGATGAAACGGAAGAAGCTGTGTTCTACAGCGGACCTCTTGTCGGAAAAAAGTATGAAGAAGTGATCGAAGCTGACCTTAACAGACCACATGTGCTTTCCACAGTTGGTGGTTTCGGATATCGTAAACCCATATTTCAAAAGGTTATAGAAACAGCAAGACTTGATCCTACAATTAGTTATACGCTCCTTTCCGGACCAAGCGTTGATCCCGATGACTTCACTGACCTGCCGGAGAACGTGACCATACTCAGATTCATTGAGGACCAGTTCCCATACATAAAAAGTTCCGACCTTGTCATTGCACCCGGGGGCCACAGTACGATGATGGAAGCACTTTCATTTGGCATCCCGATGCTATCTTTCCCGGACATTGGACACAACGAACAGGAGAACAACGCTACTGCACTGGAAGAAGACGGATGTGGAAGGAGGCTGGACTATTCCTTATCCCCCGAACAACTCCTTGAATACATACATGAGATCACAAATGACGGGAAGCTGCTTGAAAAAAGTAAGGAACTACACGACCTCTCCAACGAACTTGACTGACCATCTGCTATCACAAGGATGATGGAATCCAGACATATGAAGTGATCTTACGCTACAAAAGATATTTCACTTCTGGTACCATAATGAATACCATAATAGTAACAGAGTTTACTCAATACTATTTCCAATGGGTGTATTAAATGATAATTCCTGAACCGATCGAAAATGAAGTGAAGATGCTTGGGGGAACTGAAGGCATTGCACTGAGAATCGCAGATGATGACAAGCTTGCCAGACAAAGTGGCATACATCATGCATTATCATCCTCTATCCGCCTGAAGATACTCAACCTTGTGCTGGTACAGCCCCTATGTGTCTGCCTGATCAAGGAGATCACAAATATACCCGATTCAAAACTTTCCTACCATCTTTCGATCCTTGTGGACAATGGACTTATTCATAGGGAGAAAAGTGGCAACTGGATAATCTATCATCCAACAGAAGAAGGCAGGAAGTACAAAGTGGAACCATGAGCCTTTAGTGCTCCTCTTATTTTTTAGATCAACAAATAGAATAGATCAAAATTTTAACAAGATCAAGGTCAGCAATTGATGTTGTGTGTATGTTCATTTTGAGTATTTACAACTGTAAAGAGAAAACTGAGAACTTCCCGCTACTTGCATGGCTGTATCGATAAAATATAAGTATTTATTCCACTGTATCTTTATATAGACGAGTTCCAGCGTATGTGGCGGGCAATGGGCTCTAAGGGCTTTGAACTGAAGACAAATCTTACGGCCTTTCCATACCAGGAAACATCATAAGGATGCTGCTCATCAAAAGCTATGATCGGGCGCATAGGGCGTATCAGGCAATGGTGGCAAAAGGATATACCGGCAATCCAAAAACATTGACGAGGTTCAACCTCCAGGCAGAGGAATATCTATTAAGCCTAGCTTTGATACTGGTTGCAATCCTATTGTACATTGATCAACGGGTGTTCCTATGAAAGAAGCGATATCTGTCAACAGTTTGAGCTATTCGTATCCGGATGGGACAAAAGCCCTAAAGGATATCGATATCGTCATCCATGAAGGTGAGAAGATCGTGATCGTCGGACCCAATGGTGCCGGAAAGACCACCCTTTTCCTTCACCTCAACGGCACTCTCAAGAGCAAAGATAACACGGTCAGGATCTTTGGAAAGAATCTAGGCGATATGAAAGTCGAAGAGAGGATCAAAGAGGTGGGAATCGTGTTCCAGGACCCTGACGACCAGCTGTTCATGCCCACAATCTTCGATGATGTGGCATTCGGTCCCATCAACATGGGACTGGATGAAGAGGAAGTGGAGAAACGGGTGAAAAAAGCTCTGTCCCGTGTCGGACTTGAGGGATTTGAGGACAGGGTTCCGCACAACCTGAGCTATGGGCAGAAGAAAAGAGCAGCACTAGCGGCCGTATTGTCCATGGAACCACGGATACTGATCCTGGACGAACCAACAGCCAACCTTGATCCAAAGAGCAGGGCAGACCTGATACAGGTGATCAATGACCTGAACAAGGACGGGATCACCACGGTGATCGCCATGCACGATGTGAACGCCCTCCCGACCCTCTCCGACCGCGTCTATGTGCTGAACAGAAAGATCGTCGCTGAGGGAACGCCGCGGGAGATATTCTCCAATTCAGAACTTCTGGAAATGAGTCATCTAGAAGCACCAGACGTGTTCAAGATGTTCAAGGTACTGACATATTTCGGGTACGACTGCGATAGCCTGCCCATGTCGATCGATGAGGCTGTAGAGTTTCTCACCAGGACGATAGAAAGCGGCAGTGGACACATCCACCTCCATATCCACGAGCATACGCATGAGGAGGTCCGGAAGTTCCTGCACAGCCACGATCACCATTAAAACTTTATATCCTGCCCAATAACATATTAGCATGTGGAGGTGTGTAGCATCACGGACCATTCATCAGAATCAATAATCGAAGAGATATTAAAGATCTATTCATCCATCAAGGATCTTGAAGATGAAGAGATACTTCAGGATACTTCGGATCATCTTAAAAACGTTTATCAGAGATTGGATGACCTGATCACACTACCCATTGATTATGAAGCTGCAGAAGCCATCCTCAATGGTCATGGGTTCGATCAGGCACTTGATACCATTATCAGGTTCATATATCTTTATACCATAAGACTTGAGACCGAATATGCAAATTCCATACTCACAAGTAATGAACCATGGGAAATGCTGAAAATTTATTCATTTTATCCGAATTATTGTCAGCTGGTACGAACTGAATATCAAGGAGCCGGACTTAAAGCCAATGATACGGTCGTGTTCCTTGGAAGTGGACCCTTGCCTATGACCCTGATACTCATGTGCCATCAGCACGGATTGAAGGGGATTGGTATCGAACAGGATGAGCAGAGGGCTGAACTTTCAAGAAAGGTGGTGGATAAACTGGGACTTTCCAATGCCATCAAGATAATCCATGGCAACCATTTCCAATTGCCTTTAAGTGAGGGGGCAGACCTTATCATGATAGCTGCTCAGGCCCAACCTAAAAAAGAGATCATCGAGCAGCTGGCAAAGGCACTGCCAGCAGGGACTAAGATATCCTGCAGGATCTATGAAAAGGGACTCAGGAGATTACTGGACAGGAGCATCCTTGTTGGCCTTCCTGCGAAATTAGCCCATGAGTTTAAGGAATGTTGCAGGATCCACCCTCTACCCCCGGTTTACAATACCGTTGTGTTCGCAGTCAGATCATCAGCGGCTGCACCTGAGAGACCGTAACTTCATAAATTATGCAGAGATCATCTACCTTCTTTTTCTCCCATAATAAGGAATATGGAACTGGTATAGATGAACTTTCTTGAAAGTGGTAACTGACTCTTTTGATACTTGTGGACCTCCCTCAGAGGGTCTATGGTCGTGCTCGTGAACCCTGCTCTGTCAAAGAGAGCAGAGACGTTGTGGGGATTTATGTCCTCGTACAGTGGGAGATACCTGCGGATAGGTCCGTAACATCGTTGGAATAGATGACAATAATATCCTTTTTCAACGAGCAGGGTCATAATCTTGGAAAACCCGCGTTTGATACGTATATCCAATCGGGAGTCAAACCAGTTCCCATCGATGGCAAGTATCCTGCCATTTATCTTTAATACCCGTTTCCATTCCTGCACGGTCCTGTCGGGATGTGGGAGTGTCCAGAGAAGGTATTTGCTCACAACGATGTCGAAATGATCATCCTCAAACGGCAGATCCTCTGCATCCCCATGGCAAAAATTGATATCCAGCCCCAGTGACTTTGCATTCTGACCTGCCTTCTCCAGCATGGATCTTGAGATATCTATGGCTGTCACCTCATGCCCCATCTCTGCAAGCAGCAATGCGAGAAACCCAGCCCCTGTCCCGATGTCCAGAATCTTCAATCCTGTCCTATCACCTGTATGGTTGCGGAGGATCGTTCTCCAGAGGGAGCGTTCCTCTTCATCAAACCCATTCACCCCGTTCTTGTACGAACTGCTCCTGTGGTCCCAGTAGTCAGCAATGATCTCCTTTGTATTCATTGAACTTCCTATTGCCCACTAGTTATATTAATATTGCCATTCTTCATACTAAATGTGAATAATTAAGTTATCATTAACATCAAATGAGTAAAACCAGTTTTCCTGCCATTAAGAAAATCATTGCATTCCCACATTTCCCGGTCTTCAAACCATATGATCTTTTAAAAGCTGCTTTGATCTTATTTTCCAATCCCCCTTCCGCACCATTACTGATGTTTGCTGTAATTGATTCAAAAATTCCATGTGAATATTTCTTGATCATCTTTGCTAACATGGCAATTTCTTTGATATTGCAGTTAAACAGCCTGTCAAAATGTGCAATTTTCTGCATTTTTGATTCGAATTTGTATTGGTTCGTTTCGTTATAACTCGGTATAATTAAAAGGTGCACAACGCCAGCACACAATGTTTTTGTCATTTTGAGTGTTTCGGATACTTTACACTGTTGAGTCGCTTGATTCGAATCGAATCGTTTCTCTTGTTTAATGATAGCTAACGTCAGCCTGTGCTGTTTTTGATTGTTTATGTGGCCGGATTTGATTCGAATTTGGTTCGAATCTTACAATCAGATTGAGTTTTAATTGGGCTGGTGTCTGATGGAGTTTTAGCGTTTTTTCAGTCCAATATTTTTGACTTTTTTATGCATTTAACAGTCTAAAAATATGACCCTAGGCAAAACAGGCCAGACACTTTTTTGATAAAATCGACTTTTACTAATTTCATTTTGTTAACGGCGTTAACGTACGCAGATATTCTTAACACGTTTTGCACAATATGATATATTCTTTAACAATGTACTTATAAAATCAGATATAATATTTTAATAGAGGTTCATATTCGGCTGTGGGGGCGGCAAGGTAGCACTGTGCCTTTATTGTACCTGATATTTATTGGCATGTTCTGCCTTATTGATAGTGATTTTCACAGATGTAGATGATCCTGAAGATTATTATAATAAGGTGGTGGAAGCAATGAGAATTAAACTAAGTATACTGATTTGTTTTGGAATAGCTTTAGTATTGATGACTGCAGGCACTGCTGCAGCAGCTACCTACACAGTGAACGACAGTACAGGTCCAATAGCAGATTTTACTTCGATACAGGCTGCAATAAATAATGCATCTGTAACTGATGGGGATACAATTCTTGTGTATCCAGGCACGTACAATGAGAACGTGGACGTGAATAAACAACTAAACATCACGTCAACAGGTGGCGCTGCCGTCACGAATGTCATTGCCACAACATCCGGCGACCATGTCTTCGACGTAACTGCTGATTGGGTGACCATCAGCGGATTCAGTGTAAGTGGTGCTACGGATGCGGGTATGGCGGGCATCTATCTGAATGGTTCCAACAATAGCATGGTGATCAACAACACGTTGTCGAACAATGCACACGGCATCCTTCTGATTGGTTCCAACTACAATAACCTGACCAACAACACAGCGCCAGGTAATGACGCCGGCATCGAGATGAGTGATTCCGACAACAACACCCTGACCAACAACACGCTGTCAGGCAATGTCTATGCCGGTATCTATATGTTTGAGTCCAGCAACAATACCCTGATCGGTAATGAGGCGACGTACAACGTTGGCAATGCCATCTGGCTGAGTTCCTCCGACTACAACGACCTGACCGACAACACGGCATCGTTCAGTACTGGCAATTTTGTCAATGGAATCTTTATGCAAAATTCCAACCACAACACCTTGACCGATAACACGGCATCGAACAACCCCAACGACGGTATCGATGTGGATGTCTCCAGCAACAACAACACCCTGAGCAACAACACGGTGGAGTTCAATGGACGTGGTATCATCCTGACTACTTCAAGTCACAATGAGCTGATCGGTAACACGGTATCGAACAACGGCGATTCCGGTATCATGCTGGATTCCTCCAGCAACAACGCCCTGACTAACAATGACGTGTTGAACAACGGTTACAACACAGGTTGGCCTGATAGGGATGGTATTTATCTGCGTAATTCCGACAACAACATGCTGACCGGCAACATGGTTTCGAACAATGGAGACGAGGGTATCGAGATGGATGATTCCAGCTACAACACGTTGGCCAATAACACGTGTTCGTATAGCAGCAGTGACGGTATCGATATGGAAGACTCCAGCAACAACAATAACCTGATCAACAACACGGTGGAGTACAACAGCGGTGGCGGCATCGAGCTTAGTGAATCCGACTACAACACGCTGACCAACAATATAGTGTCGAACAACTTTGCTGATGACGCTATCCATCTGGATAATTCCGACCACAACACGCTGACCAACAATACGGTGTCGAACAACGTTGAGGACGGCATCGATATAGAGCATTCCATCAATAACAGCGTGGTCGGTAACACGATGTCAGACAATACCGGATCAGGCATCGATCTGGATGATTCAGACTCCAACACGCTGACCGGCAACATGGTGTTAAGCAATGGTTATGTCGGCATTGAGATGGATTACTCCGACTACAATCTCATCTACAACAACTACTTCGACAACACGGATAATACTGAATTTACAAATATAAATTCAGGAAATATCTGGAATATCACAAAGACCGCAGGCACGAATATCGTGGGTGGTAGCTATCTTGGAGGTAACTACTGGTCAGATTATGCTGGTGTTGATGGCGATGGTGATGGTCTCGGTGACACTCAGTTCGATCTTGATGTCGGAAATAACATAGACCATCTACCACTGATCGATACCGTACCTCCTGCAAACATTACTAATCTCACGGTTGCAGGAAATACAAGCAGTTCCATCACCCTTTCATGGGACGCTTCACCTGACATGGATCATGTGGAACTGTGGAGGGATAATGTATACGTTATCGATGTGTTCGGTGTTACCCATGTAGATTCTGGATTGACTTCCGCAACATCCTATAATTACAGTCTGCGTCCGGTTGACGCTGCTGGAAATATAGGCAACTGGTCAAATTTAACGGCATCGACCCAAGTCTACGAAAGTAGACGTGGCGGTTCTTCCGGAGGTGTTGGCAATGCAACAATCATACCGATTCCGGAAGAAGCTGAAGAGCCTGAAGAAAATGTTACTTCCGGTTCAGATGCAATCGGTAATGCAACTATAGTAACTCCTGATGAGATAACTCCTGAAGAGGAAGTTGTTGAAGAAACTGATGGAACGGAAGATGACTCCGGGACAACTCCGGTAATCGGTATACTGCTGCTATTCTTCGCACTTTTGATAGTGTTCTTCATCTTATGGAAGAGAAGGAAGGAGAAGGAAGAAGAAGGATTGAGAAGGAAGGATTGATAACAAATCCTTCTAACTCTTTTTTTTGTTTTATTTCTGATCTTGGGTTACGCTCGTTTTGAAGCGATTGCAATACAATTGCTTATTATGAAAGTATGCATACTTCCTTGTGTGATGCTTAGTACCGGTGGGCTGTAGCTTTCCAACCGATGCAATCCTGCTTAATTTGTGCCCGGCCCCATACAAAATAAGCAGTAGTTTAACTCAAACTAATTTCTGTCATCTAGGCGAGAAATTAACGGCTGGTATAGTCTGGTTTAATTTCTGCCCGAGGCTACACATTTACCACTGAGGTTAAGTACAAAAAAGACAGAGAATTATATACCTAATTCTTGCAAATATCGATATCTGCTTAGGACTTTCTGAAGAAATTGAGTGGGCCTAACCGGATTTGAACCGGTGATCGCCCGGTTATGAGCCGGGCGCTCTAACCTGACTAAGCTATAGGCCCTCAAAAAAGAATAAGTAGAAAACGCCGCCAACAGGGCTCGAACCTGCGACATTCTGGTTAACAGCCAGACACTCTACCAGCTGAGTTATAGCGGCACTTGATTGCGCTTCAACGCACGATTTCTCCTAATGCAGTTATGGAATTTAAACCTTTTGTTCGAAAACGCAAAAAAGCCCGCAACAAGCAGGAAATTTAGCAATTTTGAGCCATGGTACCGCCTCAAAATACCCTTCAAAGACCGCCGTATTCGCCATAGATGTTGATAGATTCCCCACAATTGCGACACTTGTGCTCCGGAGTTATATTATACTCGCCCACATCGAAGAGTCCACGCTTTATCAGCAGTTCACCACAGGAAGGGCAATATGTACTCTCATACTGGTGACCGAATACGTTTCCAATGTAAACGTACTTCAAGCCTTCATCCAATGCAATACCATGAGCCATCTCAAGCGTTTCCACCGGTGTCGGTGGCAGGTGCTTCATTTTATAATGTGGCTGGAAGCGAGTAAAGTGTACAGGAGTATCGGCACCCAGATTTTCATATACCCAGATGGAGAGTTGCCGCAACTCATCCTCGGAATCGTTCAGTGTCGGGATGATGAGATTTATGACCTCCACATGCATTCCGAGTTCCTTTGCCAGTTTTGCAGATTCCAGCACAGGTGCAAGCTTTGCACCGACGGTCTCCTTGTAGAACTCTTCCGTGAATGCCTTGATGTCCACCCTGAAAGCATCAAGATAAGGAGATATGTGCCGCAATGCTTCCGGAGTGATGTAACCATTGGTCACATATACCGTTCCCAGTCCAGCTTCCTTTGCCAGCTTTGCAGAATCATAAGTGTACTCATACCAGATGGTCGGCTCGTTGTAGGTCCAGGCAATGGAGCCAGAACCTGTCGCAATGGCCCTGTCCACTGCTTCCTGAGGAGTTATTTCCACGGATACAGCCTCATCCAGCTTGACTTGGGAAATGGTCCAGTTCTGGCAGTGCTTGCACCTGAAATTACATCCGATGGTACCCAGGGAATAAGCCTTTGAACCCGGTTTAAAGTGGAACAATGGTTTCTTCTCTATCGGATCAACTGCCTCACTGGAAACTGTGTTGTAGATCAGGGAATAAAGCGTACCATCACGGTTCTCCCTTACCCCGCAGATTCCTCTCTTACCCGAAGCTATCTTGCACCTGTGATTGCAAAGGTTGCATCGTACTTTCCCCTCATCCAATTTTTCATAGAACATTGCCTCTTTAAGCATTAGAATTCCCCAGAACAACATTATCATAGATGCTTAAAAACCCTTCTTTGAATAGAATGGAACGAGATGAGATGAAATTGAGTGGAATTAAGAAGAGTGGAATAAAATGTAATAGATTAGACTAGTGTGAATGGAGTTGAATGGAATCGACAGGACTAGAGTAGAATAAGGATTAAAACAAAAAATATAGCAAAAAAGAAGAAACATTCCCCTCCACCATGGAAGGGAAAGGAAAGGAAAAGAAAAGAAAAGATCAATAGTTCCTGGTCACCATGTAGTCTGCTATAGCAAGCAGAAGGTCCTTTGCTTCAGAGTCCTCAAGAATATCGAGCATCTTTTTACCATTTTCAAGGTAAGATGCGGAAAGTTCCTGTGCATACCCAATAGAACCGGATCTTTCAAGTATGGCAACTGCCTCATCTATCTGCTCTGGTGTGACAGCCTCACCTTTTCCGAATATATCAAGCTCAACACCATTGTTGAGAGCATGAATAGCTATCAGTGTCCTCTTGCCTTCTATAAGGTCACTTCCACGGACCTTGCCGAGGATCTCTTCAGGGGTCACCATGTCGATGACATCATCCTGTATCTGGAAACTGATACCTACAAGGCGACCAAACTCATAAAGTGCATCTGCAACCTCATCGGAAGCTCCGCCAAGCAGGGCACCGACCTTTGCTACTGCACCATAGAGCACAGAGGTCTTCTTCTCCACCATCTCAAGATACTCTTCTTCTGAAACAGAATCACGGGTCTCGAAATCAATGTCCATCCACTGCCCTTCACATATTTCAGTACATGTTTTTGAAAGAAGAGCAACACACTTCAATATGCGTTCAGGATCCTTTTCCATAGATGAAAGGATCTCAAAAGCCTTGGAATAGAGAGTATCCCCTGCAAGGATAGCACCTTCACTACCCCACTTTACATGGACAGCAGGCATTCCACGCCTGACATCATCATTGTCCATTATATCGTCATGGACAAGGGTGAAATTGTGAACCAGTTCCACAGCTACTGCTGCCGGAACAACTGACATGGGATCGCCACCCACAGCTTCAGTTGCAAGCATAAGGACTGCAGGACGGAGACGTTTCCCACCTGCATCCGGCAAGTATCTTGATGCTCTGTAAAGCTCTTCAGGATGCGTGATAGGGAGCAGTTCACCTATTCCCTTATCAACATGCACACTTCGTTTTTTAATTTCATCCATAAGATCCATACTAACCACGACCATATTATAATTCAAATAATCATTCTTCAATATATAGTTCTTCACCATTCCTCAACAGGTGTACGGTATCGCCCAGGACGTATCCGGCATCTTCTGCCATCTCAATATAAGCACTGTGCATCTCGATAGTACCATGCGCAGGGATGACGTGTTCCGGATTGATCAACCTCAGAAGCTCCCAGTGATCCTCACGATAGGCATGTCCGGAAACGTGCACATTATCATAGATACGGCCACCCTTCATTCGAAGCTTGGTCTCCAGTGCATAACGGTTTGCCTGGGTCATTGGACTTGGGATCACATTTGCAGAGAAGATTATACGATCTCCAGACTCAACCTCATAAGGAGTATTACCATTTGCAACTCGTGAAAGAATAGCACCAGGTTCACCCTGATGACCGGTTACAATAGGCAGGTATTTTTCCTTACCTTCTTTCATGATCTTCTTGAACGCCTTATCGATATCCTTCCTCTTACCGTAGATCTCTACATTATCAGGGAAATCAATGTATCCCATATTCTTTGCAGTTACTACATACTTGTCCATGGAACGACCCATCAATACAGGAATACGACCCATCTCTTCAGCGAACTGGATGATCGAGTTAATACGGGCTATGTGGGAAGCAAATGTCGTTACGATCATCCCAACATCGGATTCCTCCGTACCAAGAAGTACATCACGAACCATGTCATGAGCGATCCTCTCAGAAGGTGTTTTTCCTGCACGGTTTGCGTTGGTACTCTCTACCATCATACAGATAACGCCTTCCTGTCCGAGTTCCCTGAGCCTGTCAAAGTCCGGCTGCTCACCCAGCGTAGGTGTACGGTCAAGCTTGAAATCACAAGCATAAAGTATAGCACCAGCTGGTGTGTGGACTGCTACAAACACAGCGTCGATTATACTGTGCTGGACACGTATCAGCTCAATAGATACATCATCATTGACCTGGTAGATACCACCTGCTTCAACAGGGATGATCCTGTTCTTTACACCGAACTTGCGCTCAGAGTCTATCTGCTGCTTAACAAGAGCAACGGTGTACGGAGTACCGATGATCGGTGCAGTGTACCTGTGTGCAAGCTTTGAGATAGCACCAATGTGATCAAGGTGCCCATGTGTACAAATGATAGCAGCAACGTTGCCGTTGACCTGCTTCATGATAGTATCATCAGGTATAGCACCCATTTCGATCAGTTCAAGAGAATGCATCTTATCAATTTCCACATCCTCATGGATCTGGACCCTATCCAATCTAAGACCCATATCTACGATAATGATGTCTTCGTCAACCCTTATAGCAGTCATGTTGCGGCCCATTTCATTATATCCGCCAACTGCTATTATTCCAATATCTGTCATATTTTCCTCCAATAAATTTAGGTTACTTTCAATACAAATTATTCCTTTGGTCCCTTGACCAAAAAATGAATGTGAATTGTTGTTGTCGTTTTGATCCTGATCGCTCTTTTACAGATACGACCTTACTTAAAGTTCAATTATGTCAAAACCACGCTGTGTTATGTATTCCTTTGTCCAGCCTGTGACCACGGTATTTGAATCAGTGCGAAGTTCACTGACAGTTCCACATCCGCAAAGGAACATTGCAACTCTCAGTTCATTGAGCATGCCTGACAAACTTTCTACCACCGCATCTTTCCCAATTAGTGCAGGCCCAACAAAAGGAAGCGCTGCACTTGCAGCATATGCTCCCAGAGAGAGGGATTTTGCAATATCAAGGCCTGTCCTGACACCACCTGTAGCTATCACAGGAAGTGAACTTCTGCATTCAAGCACACTGGAAACCGTAGGAATACCAAAATCCCAATATAGGTTTCCCAGATGTTCGGATACTGTATCACCGCTTTCATTTGCCCGATAGACTTCCACGCCGGACCAGCTGGTTCCGCCAACTCCTCCAACGTCTATTGCACTGACACCTGCTCTTTTAAGCATTTGTGCATCTTCTTTGGAGATTCCTGCACCTGTTTCCTTTGCAATGATCGGGACCTTCAATGAGCATACTTCTTCTATAGCTTCAAGCACACCGGTAGCATCCCTGTCACCTTCAGGCTGTATGGCCTCCTGTAGGAAATTAAGATGAACTGCCATTGCGTCCGCATCCAGCATTTCCACAAGCCTTTCAATGGCTTCCATATCGTATTCCCTGAGCTGGGCTGCCCCGATATTTCCATAGATAAATGCATCTGGTGCCACATCGCGGACGACACTGAATGAATCTTCCTGCTCAGGGTCCTCTATGGCAGCCCTCTGGCTACCCACGCCAATACCAACACCCATTTCTTCAGCAGCTTCTGCAAGTGCTGCATTTACCGGCTTGGTATCCGGGTGGCCACCGGTTATGGATGCTATCAAAAAAGGTGCCTTCAGTTCCCGTCCAAGGAATTTGGTGGATAGATCGATCTCGTCCATATTGATCTGAGGCAGTGCTTTGTGTACAAGCATCACATCATCGAATCCTGATGTGACATCCCTTGATTCTACCGGACGCTGCGCACAAAGCTCGAGATGTTCTATCTTTCTCTTGGATGTACTCAAATTTATCAAACCTGTAAATGTATATTATGAATCTTTAATTGCAGTCCCGATATTTTCACCATTCAGAAAACTCGAAACATTCCCTGCAACTGTTGCATTGAATATATATGAAGTTATACTTGATGCTTTTCCAAGCTCCAGCATCTCAAGCACTTTCCCAAGCATGCCACCGGTCACATCCGTACCTGCCGAGCCACCGATATACCTCTTCACATATTCAAAATTTCCCGAAGTGATCACAGGAATAGTGTTGCCTTTATCGTCAAGGACACCATTTGCAGCACTGCCAACACCGATGCGGGAAGCACCAAGTGCCGTTGCAAGATAAGGTATTACCTGATCACCTGATACAATAGATACGCCTTTTTCAGTATCCATTACTACATCACCATGTAATACCGGCACAAGACCCTTTTCAAGCATCAAACGAATACTTCCCAGATACATCTCTGAGATCCTGCCATCCTTTGCAACAGTGCAACCCATTGGATGCACTGCGATCGCATTGACACCTTCTTCATCCAGGATGTCCACGACGATCCGGTTCAATGATTTTACAGCCTTGTGGGTGACAACAGCACCCACTGCATGGAACCTTTCGGTAAGTGCATACCTCTTCGCCTGAGGATGACCAAATGAACCAGCCCCATGCACAATGATAAGTTTTCCTTCAAATCCTGAGATCTCACGCGCAATGCGGACTATCTCCTCTTCCCAGGCAAGACCATCCTCCGAATTCTTGTCGGTGATGACGCTCCCGCCAATTTTCAATATTGTGATATCGTTTGTTGAACTCACAGGGATTCCACCCTTACACCAATATCCGTTGCTTTTGTCACAACAACTTCCCCGCCTGCAATAGCAATGGCAGCAGCTACACCATCTACACATTCATGCGGAGCGATCGCCACCATACAGCCACCGCCTCCGGCACCGGTTATCTTTGCACCATATGCACCACTGTTACGGGCAGCATATGTAAATGAGCTTAATTCAGAACAGCCCACACCAATAGCATCCAGAAGACCCTGATTTATATTCATGAGCTTGCCTATGGAAACATAATCCTTTGCATTCACAAGATCCTCGCCTGTAACTGACATCTTCCCGATGGATGACAGAACAGGACCGATAACGTCAGGGAAGCTCTCGTTAAGTTCTGCAACGTTTGCTACAAGCTCCTTTGTGGAAGAGAAGATATTGGTGTTACCGATAACGATGCCACAGTCAATAAGATCAAGTCCCTTGCGTTGGGGGATCATGACAACACCACCCATGGTGCAGACATATGTATCTGTCTGACTTGCAGCACCCTGTATCCTCTGCTCGACCTCATGTCCCATTCGCGCAATATCATCAAGCTCAAGATCAGTACCAAGCAAAGCATCCAATGCCTTTATTGTTGCTATAGTAACAGCAGCAGACGATCCAAGTCCGGAACCAACGGGTATATCAGACTCGATGCTGATGCTTACACCTTCAAGAGAGGATATATCCTGGAAACGCTCTACAACCGCTGAAACATAAGGGTGGGTTTTAAAGTTAATGACTGTAGTCCCGAGGCTGGAACTAATAGTAATGGAATCTGCAGGGGCAACACTTACACGTGTGCGTATATCCACTGCACAACAGATAGCGGGTTCACCGTAAACTACGGCATGTTCACCGAAAAGATAGACTTTCCCCGGTGCGGAACATGTGATCATCTTCAAAGCCCCTTTGTACAGAATATCATTCCACAATGATGCCAGCATATCCTACAACCATAGGGTCGCCTGAAACCTCTCCGCTTGTGGCGTATTTGACCAATTTGGTGCTCTTTGCACCATATTCCTTTGCAGCACTCAACATTGCTGAGATCGGACCATATCCACAGGCTGTGATGTTCTCCTCAGATCTTCTGCGATAAAGTTCAGGTACATCCATATCCAGAATAGCTTCTATCAGGTAATGGTCTACACGCTCAGCATGCTCTGCCGGAACATAATGTGACATATCACTTGATGCAATGAAAACTACCTTCTTTCCGGACTCTTTGGCTGCACGTGCAACTTCCTGACCTACTTCCACAGCAGTTTCCTCATCCTGCAAACCCATGCATATAGGCAGGATCTTGAAATCATTCCCGAACCTGTGCTGAAGGAAAGGTATCTGTACTTCTATAGAATGCTCGTACCTGTGAGCGATCTCATCCATATCGATAATGGTACCTGCAAGAAGTTTGCCAATATCTTTGTCGGTTTCGATCTCCCCAAGTGGGGTCTTCCATATATCCTGTGACATTGCCACAGGGGACCCATACCCTGTATGGTTCGGTCCAAAAAAGATGTACGTATCAGCTTTAGGCAAGTTTGCATAAACATTTGCTGCAACTGACCCTGAATACACATATCCTGCATGAGGGACCACTGCTCCGATCACATCACGAGGAGTGATCTCAATGCCATTAAAACATCTGGAAACCTCTTTTTTAAGGGTCTTCGGACTTAGCGGATAGAACTGGCCTGCAACGGTTGGTTGTCTCATACTATTGTCACCTCTTACGCCCCCCAATGGAACATCTACTGTATGAGTAATGGTGCAACGAAAAATGAGAACAGGTCGTTTAAAGACCTGTTTCAAAATCGGTTAGCTCGTAGTTGAAAGGAATGCCCCTTTCATTTGCAACTTCCCTTGCAACCAGCCAGTACACAAGAGAAAGTGCTTTCCTACCCTTGTTGTTGGTTGGGATAACAAGATCGACATTGGATGTCATGTTGTTGGTATCACAAAATGCTACTACAGGAATGCCCACGCTGACAGCTTCCTTAATTACCTGTGCATCTCCTGCAGGGTCTGTAACAATAACTGCATCTGGCTCATAGAAGCCTTCCTGTGCAGGGTTTGTGAGAGTACCGGGGATGAACCTTCCAACTCTTGAAACTGCGCCTATTGCCTTGGAGAACATGGTTGCAGGATACTGACCGTACTGACGTGCGGATACAACAAGTATTCTGGATGGGTCATATTTTGAAAGGAAATGTGCAATTGATCTGATCCTCTCATCGGTTGACTGGATGTCAAGCACGTAAAGGCCATCTGTCCTTACACGGTAGACGAACTTCATCATGTTCTGGGTCTTCTGCTGTGTACCAATGTGTACACCTGCTGCCAGATACTCATCGATAGGCACTAATGATGTTGATTCGTTTGCTTCCTGTGCTGCTGCGCTTTCTTCAGCATTAACTTCAATATTTTCTGTAGATTCCATAAATTCACCTCAATTATTCTTAATTTCTCTTCACTGTAACTGGTATAACACCTTTCTCAAATTCCAATGTGGCTATGTGCAGCGAATCAGTGCTATCATCTTCGATCAGTATTGGAGCTTCCATTGCTATCTGAAGTGATCTTGCACCGATGATCCTTGCACGCTCATATCTAGTAAACTTCTCTTTGCTCAACTGATCACCTTATAAAAAGTCCGTCATTAGAAAGAACGATTTGGATATATCGATAAGTGATATTATATATTAACAAATAACCATGAACCAAAAGTAGTTTTATTCATTTGTTAGTTTGGTCTGTTAAATATGAAATAGCATTCGGAATCCCTCCGAATATGGTCATATACAACCTCTGCTGCCTATAGGTCATCCCTGTAAAGGGAATCATGGGACCGCTGAGATTTGAACTCAGGTACCGGCGTGGTTCGCACAGACTTGAAAGAAGAGCCGTGTCCCGAACGCCGAAGGATGGTCCAGGCTACCCTACGGCCCCTTTCACTGATACGGAGCCATTATATCCACAAGGTTGACGTGTGCAAGGAACATACGCCTGCAGCAGTATCTTGTGAAGTTAAGATCATCAAGTACCGCAGCAGGATCTTCTCCATCCTTTACACGCCTGGTATACTCTTCCCAGCTTCCTGCAATTACTTTTCCACATGTGAAACAGCGAACTGGAATCATTGTAACTACCTACCTTACCTGTAAGATTTCTGATATTTAGCGCGAGCGCCAGGTCCACCGAACTTCTTGGTCTCCTTCTGTCTGGAGTCGTTGACCAGAAGGTTCCTGTCGTATGCCATAAAAGCATCCCTTAGGTCGGTGTCGTTGGTCCACTCAACAATACCTCTTGCGATAGCAGTTCTGATCGCATTTGCCTGACCAATGATGCCGCCGCCACTTACCTTAACATCAATGTCAAGGCCGGAAACTGCATCTCCTGCCAGCATAAGAGGTTCGATTATCTTAAGTTTTGCAAACTCGGGTTCATAGATCTCAACAGGTTTCTTGTTGACCCTTGCCTTCCCTGTACCTGCAGAAACTGTTGCACGTGCAATTGCAGTCTTATTTTTACCTGATGAATTGATAACTTTAGTAGACATGAATAAATCTCCCTTAGAACTTAGCACCTAATTTGCGGCTTACATCACCAATGGTCACATACTTGTTAGAACTTAAACGCGTCATGTTTGCTCCATCGACAGTTGTAAGTTCTTCCCCCTCGACCTCTGCAGGAATTCCTACGTAGACCTTAAGGTTAGCCATTGCTTCCTTGCCCCTTGCGCGCTTGTATGGAAGCATTCCCCGGACAGTCCTCTTGAGGATCCTGTCTGGTCTTTTTGGGAAGTAAGGACCGAATTCACGTGTGCCCATGTTCCTGATCTCATCATACTCTTCAAAAGTGGTTACCTTTGAACCGGAGATTACAGCATTCTCGGCATTTACAATTGCGATCTTCTCACCTGCAAGCAGTCTCTTTGCAACGTTACTTGCAAGTCTGCCCATAATTAAACTATTTGCATCGATTACCGTCATTTGAAACACCTCACTTCAGGATCTTGATACCAGAACCTGCTGGATTTTCTTCCAGAACCTGTTCAATGGTCATGCATTTTCCACCTGCACTTGTGATCTTATCAACAGCAGTTGTGCTGAAACCTAATGCTGCAACAGTTACAGCATGTCCCAGTACACCGGCACCCAGTACTTTACCAGGAATCATTACCAGTTCATTCTCTGCTGCATACCTGTTGATCTTGCTCATATTTACCTCAGCATAGTTCCTGTTAGGTTTCTCGAGCCTCTTTGCCATATCTTTCCAGATCGGTGCGTCGTTGTCACGTGCTGAGTCTTTCAGCACTGCGATTAACGATGGAATTCTTGGATTGGTTTTCCGTGAGATTTTAGCTTGTGTTTTTTTTCCCATAATGTCCCTCCGCAAGATTTTCTTACTCACGCATTTCTGCGTTCGAACATCTTTGAAGATGCATCAGTTAATAATTAACTGGAGTTGCACATAATTATATTAATAGTACATAAAGATTATGCGAAATACGAATGTTAGTGTTGATCAGAAATACCTGATACTCTTTGATAGACCTCATCGAAAAGGTCCCCGGCATCACATCCCAGGTCATGAGCCACCAGCAAAGCTGCTACTTCCGCATCAATAAGACCTGCCAGAGAATCCTGTTTAATATTTATGCGTGAAGCAACCTCTTTTTTGCTCATACCGCTATTTGTAATGAGAAGGTCCATTATCTTCTCAATATTGCCTTTTTCCCGAAAGATATCTTCAGATGGTTTGAACCCTGCAGGAATATCCACTGCATCAGCATCCATGTTCAGGACAAGTTCACCATTTTCAAATTTAAGGATGGAAGACATGATGGCCTGATCCCTGACCTTTGATGCCTGTGCCGGAGACATCCATTTAAGGTCAAAGGACAAAGCAAATTCAAAATCCTTTATAGAAAGAGAAGATGTGGCATTCTTTTTGAAAGGTGAAGCCACCACCAGGCTAAGTTCATCCATCATGCACCACGTCGAAGTTCATCTATGATCGTGTCTGCCACCCGGCCACATTCAGTGCGCTCCTGACCATCTATGTGGTTGACCCTCAAGGTAAGTACCTCAGACTCAAGGATAGCACGCACAAGATACACATCACCCCTTATAGGTACCCGATTATACTTCCCATCAAGATAACTATAGGCGAGAGTCATCCTGAAATCAATGATACCTTCAGGTTCGATCGTATCGATCACAGAATCTACGGTCTCGTAGTTAAGAGGAGCAAAATCCATACTGTTCATCGCGACCTCAACACCGATCTCCCTTTTTGCCTGAATACGATGCCCTTTCTTGGTCGTGGATTCTGTCACGAACATTCCGAATTTGCCATCCATTCCTGCCATGACCTTTACAAAAAAAGGCAGGTCGGAATAGTAACGGTGCTTCTGCTCGAACTGGACCTCCCTATGAGGGAATCGGTGGTATACGCGCTTTCTCATCATATGTGATCAATACTCCCATTTGATCCGAAAATAATAACATGGGCGTATTAACCCATGCATTGGTGACATATAAATTAAAGTGTCACAAGTGTTGCATCAAGTATGCCGTCAATTCCACGGATCTCATCAAGGATCCTTTCTGAAACCTCAGCATCCACATTAAGTGCCATTATAGTCTGTCCACCAACCTCCACACGTCCGACCTGCATACCGGAAATATTGATGTTGTTATCACCAAGAACCATACAGCATGGTCCGATAACATTTGGCCGGTTGATGTGGTTAGAAACGATCATGAAACCTTTCGGAACCAGATCTACATGCTGACCGTTGATCGTTATGATCTTTGGTTCACTTCCCACCACAGCACCTGTAACAGACCTGGAATTGGAATCCTGGAAAAGCTCGATACGAATAGTAGAAGCATACTCATCAGATGTCTCAGACTTGCTTTCCACAACTTCAACATCCCTTGACTTTGCAAGAGCCGGTGCATTCACATAGTTCACAGCAGAACCCAATGCAACCTCAAGAACACCCTTAATAGCCGCAACTGTCACAGCCCTTGTGTCCTTTTCAGAGATCTCGCCTTTGTAGGAGATCTCGATCTTGTCATAATTTGTACCCAGGAGCTGTGCTGCTGCACTTCCCAGGGTTTCAGCAAGGCCTATATATGGAGCCAGTACAGCCATGACCTCAGGTTTGACAGCAGGAATATTAATAGTATTACGAGCAGAGCCGCCGTTTAGGACAGAAATTACCTCTTCAGCAACAGAAACTGCAACATTTACCTGAGCTTCCTCAGTAGAAGCACCCAGATGAGGCGTCACGACCACATTGTCAAGACCAATGAAAGGACAGTCAAATGGTGGTTCGCTGGTGAAAACATCAATAGCAGCGCCTGTGATCTTACCTGCTTTAAGTGCATCGGCAAGAGCCTCTTCGTTTATGATACCGCCACGAGCACAATTGATCACCCTTGCAGAGCTCTTCATCAGGTCGAACTGAGCTGCATCAAGGATATTACGTGTCTCTTTTGTAAGCGGTGTGTGAACAGTAATGAAGTCTGCCCTCTTTGCAATATCATCAACAGTCGTAAGCTCGACACCCATAGCCTTTGCACGTTCCTCTGTAATGAAAGGATCATATGCAAGAATATCCATCTCCATACCCTGTGCACGTTTTGCAACCTCAGCACCAATGCGGCCAAGACCAATAACTCCAAGTGTCTTGCCATTGACCTCGACACCCATGAAGTTCTTACGCTCCCATTTCTTTGCTTTAAGAGAAGCGTTTGCCTGAGGAATGTTCCTTGCCATGGACATCATCATAGCAATAGTGTGCTCTGCTGCTGAAAGCATGTTACCTTCAGGTGCATTAACAACAATGATCCCTTTTTCAGTTGCAGCATCAATATCAATATTATCTACACCAACGCCGGCCCTTCCGACGATCTTAAGATTGTCTGCAGCTTCGATGACCCTTCTTGTTACCTGAGTACCGCTGCGGATCACAAGAGCATCGAAATCAACGATCTTCTCTACAAGCTCATCCTCTGAAAGACCTGTTGAAACATCGACGTCAAAATGCTCCTGAAGTTTTGAAACTCCTTCCTCTGATAATGAATCACTTACCAATACTTTCATTTTTTGTATCTCCGGATATGATCAATGATCTGTGATATTAATATGGGCACTAACTACTGTTTATGCCTGTCCAATAATGATAAACTGTGCCCTTCATCTATCATAAAACACATCCTTCTAAATATAGCTAACTATCCTATAGATCAATTAAGCAGGGATCATTGCGATAACATAATCCCTATTCAAAAAGATGAGACTAAATAAAGTTTGAAAGGACCACAAGGCCCTTTATTTGATGTACAGACCACAGCGGCATGAACCGCGCATCTCTACATCACGACTGCGAGCAGCACATGGACAGATGATCTTCTTGTCCTTTTCCGCATCCCCCGACCTCTTCTGACAGAAACAATACAATTCACCAAATTCACGTTTGTTGTTACAAATACCCTTTACAGCAGTGGTGATGATATCATAATCCGGATTCAGTTTATATCCGGTTGCTTCTGCATTTTTCTTTGATTTTTGATAGAATTCTTCCTCAAGTTCGCCTTCAAATTTCATTTTCAATCACTTCCTTATATTCAATTAGCTTTATTCAATGCAAGTTCTGCAAGTCTTATACCAAGATTCCTGCAAGTCTTAAGATCATCTTCATAAGGCCTGTACTTAACCTGCAGGCCGGGTTCCGTGATGTCAAAACCAGATGTCTTTAGCATTTCCTCCACGCCCTTTACCGCACCGCCGCCCCAGCCATATGAGCCAAATGCAACAGCACTTTTATCTTTAGGACGAAGCCCCTTTAGATATGTCAGGAACCCCGATACTGTAAAGAACATAGTACCATGCATAGTAGGAGATCCAAGAGCAATTACAGGAGAGAACATCAACTCCTTTACCATCATGCTCCAGTCATTCTTACGCAAATGGAAAAGCTTAGCTTCAACGCCGCCCTCACGGACGCCCTCGAGAATTTCCTTTGCCATGATCTCAGTACTATTCCACATAGTATCATAAATGACCAGTACTTTTGGAATTACTTCCCTTTTTGCCCACCTCAGATAAGCTTCTACGATACGGGAAGGATCCTCCCTCCAGATCACACCGTGCGATGGTGCGATCATATCAAATTCAAGACCAAGATCTGCGATCTTCTCAGCATACTTTAGGACCTTTGACCCAAATGGCATCAGGATATTAGCATAGTAAATAGCAGCATCCTCAATAGCACCGCCCTCCACTTCATCCTCGAACCTTACGGAGGTAGCAAGATGCTGTCCGAAAGCATCGTTGGAGAATAGTATCTTATCCTCTTTCAGGTAGGTCTGCATACTATCCGGCCAATGCAGCATTGGAGTTTCAATGAACATCAAGGTACGTGAACCGATATCAAGTTCATATCCGGTATCCACAACCTCAAAATCCCAGTTTCTGCAGCCACCAGCCTCATAATGTTCATTCAAACCGGTCTTACCATGCTTTGTGCAGAAAACCTTAGCATCCTTTGCCAGCTCCATGATCGCAGGCAGACCACTTGAATGGTCCATCTCCACATGGTTTGAGATCACATAATCGATCTTAGACGGATTGACGATCCTGCGTATCCTCTCGATCATCTCAGGAGCAAATTCCGCTTTCACAGTATCTATAAGTGTTATCTTTTCGTCGACGATAAGATAAGCGTTATATGTACCACCTTTAGGAGTTGCATAGCCATGGAAGTCGCGCAGGTTCCAGTCAACAACCCCTACCCAGTAAATGCCTTTTGCAATCTCAAGATTTTCATCTTTTTGACCCATGAAATATACCTCAAAGGATCAGGTCTGCATCCTGAAACCTGTAACTGATGCAAGCAATCCGTCGATCAGGTCGTAGTGACCCCTTTCGACTGCAGCAAGATTTTCAAAGAATTCGCGTTGTCCGGAATCAGAAGATACACTTGAAAGCATCAGGTAAAGGTCTTCGGTCTTTCGCTCAAGCCGCATGGCAGCCAGCATCACACCAACCTCACCAAGGTCCTCACCAGTGAACTCTGAAGCGAATGCTTCCTTGAAATCAGGCATATCTGTGTCCTCCTCAATGGAAAGATATTCACCTTCCAGATAACTTTGCAGATATTTAGCATGTTTCTTTTCTTCTTCTGCAAGGTACAGGAACATGTCTTTGGCAGCAGGATCTGTGGCAGATTCTGCAAACTCCAGATAGAAATCCCTGCCCTGGTCCTCAAAAGAGATTCCCAGCTTCACAGCATCTTCAACGGAACCGATATTTCCCACATCAGATAATTCGTTTGATACATCCTGAATAATACCATCTCCTTTTATTGTATATTGCCAAAGAAATAACAGGCATAACTTGATACCTGCGTTTGTTTCCCCATCAGTACAGAAATGAACTTCCCCAAAAAAGAAACGGCTTTCACGACTTAAAAACCTTTCTGAAAGCAGGAAACATAAAGCCACATGTACTTCCAGGAAGCCGTCTTTGTTAGAAACCTTTTTATTTGACTGTAAACATTAGGACATTGCATAACGATTAATATATTTTATATCATCAATATCGTTCACTTTAGTAAGAGGAAGTGTTATGGACAAAATAAAAATCGCAATCGCAGGAATCGGTAACTGCGCAAGTTCACTGATCCAGGGCCTTGAGTACTACAAAGACAAAGCGGAAAAAGATGCGATAGGATTGATGCATTGGGATGTTGGCGGGTACAGACCTTTTGATATTGAAGTAGTAGCAGCATTCGACATTGATGAGAGAAAGGTTGGAGAAGATGTTGCAGATGCTATTTTTGCAGCCCCTAACTGCACAACAGTCTTTTGTCCCGATGTGCCAAAGACCGGCGTAAAGGTCACGATGGGAAACATCAAGGATGGTGTCTCCGAACACATGGTGGACTATGAAGATGACTACAGGTTCGTCCCTTCCACCGAGAAGGAAGCCACAGACGAGGAGATAGTCTCCACATTAAAGGAATCCGGCGCAGAGATCCTTTTGAACTTCCTTCCGGTAGGTTCTGAAATTGCAACTCGTTTCTATGCACAATGTGCACTGGATGCTGGAGTTGCTTTTATCAACAACATGCCAATATTCATCGCCAGTAATCCTGAATGGGCACAAAAGTTCGAAGAAAAGGGACTCCCGATCATAGGGGATGACATAAAAGCTCAGCTTGGAGCTACCATTACACACCGAACCCTTGCAGATCTTTTCAGGAAGAGAGGAGTTAAAGTTGAAAGGACCTACCAGCTTAACACAGGCGGTAACACAGACTTCCTCAACATGCTCAACAGGGACAGGCTTTCTTCCAAGAAGACATCAAAGACAGAAGCTGTGCAGTCAGTGCTTGCCGAGAGACTGGATGATCACAACATCCACGTCGGACCAAGTGACTACGTACCATGGCAGCAGGACAACAAGCTATGCTTCCTCAGAATGGAAGGTAAGCTTTTCGGCGATGTGCCAATGAACCTCGAACTCCGCCTTTCAGTGGAAGATTCACCAAATTCCGCAGGCGTGGTCATCGATGCAATCCGCTGCTGCAAGATAGCATTGGACAGAGGAACAGGTGGAATACTTTACTCCCCAGCATCATATTTCATGAAGCACCCACCAAAACAGTTCCCTGACGATGATGCATATCGCATGACAAACGAATTTATCGAAGGTAAAAGAGAAAATTAAAGCTCCCGATGCCCTCATCCCCTGCCAACCCGAAAACCCTTGTTTATGGGGTAGACTTCAGCGGTTCAAAGACCGCATGTAAGAAAATATGGGTCAGCAGGGGCACGATACATAAAAGAACACTTCATATCAGCAGTTGTTGCCCAATATCCGACCTGATGCCCGAAAGCATCAGGAAGGAAAGGGATAACTGCCTTGCTTTTCTCCAGGACCTTATTTCAACTGAAACAGAGGCTATCTTCGGCCTTGATTTCCCATTCGGACTGCCTGAAGCAATACTCAACGGCCAGGATTGGGAAAGTTCAATACTGAATTTTTCGACCAAATATGAATCTCCTGATGACTTTCGTGCCAAATGCCGTAATAGCACGGGCAACAAGGAGATAAAGCGTACAACTGACCATCAGAAAAAAGCTCCTTTTTGTGTTTACAACCTGAGGCTTTACAGGCAGACATACTATGGCATCAGATACATACTGCAACCATTGCTAAAGAGAAAGGCTGCCCGCATAATACCAATACAGAAACCACTGCAGCATAAGGCTTCCGTAGCAGAGATCTGCCCTGCCTGTACACTCAAGAGAAATGGTATTTATGTACCCTACAAAGGAAAGAACAACAGGGAACTGGAAAACCGCCGCATGATACTATCCGCTATAAAGAAATGGAAAATTGAACTTGAAGAGGAAGTCATGAAAGCGGCTCTTGAGGATACAGAAGGTGATGCCCTTGATAGCATAATTGCAGCATATGCATCCTATCGTGCATTGCAGGAGATGGCAACTGACATGCCCTTAGCAGAAGAATACATTTCAGAAGGAATGATCTACGACTAAGGATAAATTAAAGAGATATCTGATTAAAGAAACATAAGATCAAATCCGATTAACAAAATAATTAGTAAAAAAAAAGAGAGGAGGAGTATTTCCCCCGGCATGAACTCAACAAAATACTTATTCTTTATCCAGACCCACAAGAGCATAGAGGTCTTCGGGTTTCTCAAGCAATGTGATATTCTCCATCTGTGCGAGTTTTTCCGAATTGGACACATCCACCTCACGCATCTTAAGTGTCATCTTCTTTCCGTTTGGTGCAACCGTATCCACAGTTCCTCTTTTCTGGTCAACTGCCAGAATATAAATTGGAGTATCACCCTTGGCAGTCTGGGCAACTACATTTGTTACCAGCGAGTCGGCAATACCATAGACGATCTTGGCAACACTGTTCGCTGTAGCCGGTGCAATGATAAGAGCATCATAATGACCTATCTGAAGAGGACCGGCAATAAATGGTGAGTTCGGACCGGCATCGGTCTTGAAGTTGGGGAAATCCCTCTGGATATTATCCCACATGCGATACCATTTCATTATGGTCTCCCCTTCCTTCGAAAGGAAAACCATGAACTCGATATCGGTACGTTCTTTAATATCATGCATTACTTCATAAGTTTCAGCGATCTGGTCTCCCGAACCTGTAATACCCCATGCTATACGTTTCATATTACAACCTCACGATCAATAGTTCTCAGCCATTACCTCGAAATAGCCCTGTGGATGTGCACATGCAGGACATTCTTCTGGAGGTTGCGGACCTTCATGAATGTATCCGCAATTGCGGCATCTCCATGCAACAGTACCGTCTTTCCTGAAGACCATTTCATGATCTATGTTAGCAGCAAGTTTACGGTAGCGCTCTTCATGACCTTTCTCTGCGATAGCGATGTGCCTGAACACATCTGCGACCTCAGGGAAACCTTCCATATCAGCCACTTCTGCAAACTCCGGATACATTGTTGTGTGTTCGTAGTTCTCGCCTTCAGCAGCAGATTCAAGGTTGGCTCTTGTATCGGAGATGACACCTGCTGGATAGGAAGCTGTTATTTCCACCATACCACCTTCGAGGAACTTGAAGAGTCTTTTTGCATGCTCTTTCTCATTGTCAGCAGTTTCAGCAAAGATGGCAGATATCTGCTGGTATCCTGCCTTTCTTGCAACTGATGCAAAGTAGGTATACCGGTTCCTTGCCTGAGATTCACCTGCAAAAGCCTTCAACAGGTTCTTTTCGGTTTCAGTTCCTTTTAATTCCATATAATCCACCTCATTTTATCATAGTTCGAACAACAGTGTTAATAAATACATCTCATAGTCCCACAAATGCTTCCTTCTTGATCTGTTTTTTAGGCACACCCATGTTAAGTAGCAATTCTTCCGTTGCTTTCATCATCGCCGAAGGACCACATACGTAGATAACACGTTCCATGAGATCAGGGATGTAATCCATGATAATAGTATCACATATACGTCCTGTACAACCCAGCCAGTCGTCTCCCGCACGCGTCAGGGTATGCACAACCTTGAGGTTGGCATTTTTATTTTCCATTTCCCCCAGTTCATCCCTGAATGCAATATCTTCAGCTGTTTTATTACTGCTCAGAATAATGATATCCGTGCCTGACCTTGTGTCACTGCAATACCTGCAGATGCTGACCAGAGGAGTGATACCAATACCACCACTGATAAGAGCGATCTTATCGAACTCACCTTCGAAAGTGAACCTTCCATATGGACCGTTTATGACTACAACATCACCTACATCCATAGAATCAAGCTTATTAGAGAACTCATGTCCTGTGAGCTTCTTGGTAAATTCCAGAAAGCCATTTTCAGTCGGACTGCTTGATATTGTGAAAGGCTTGCGCTGGACCTCACCGTTTACAGGAATACTGACAAAGAAATACTGTCCAGCTTTATACCCGAAGTCGTCAGGCCTTTCGAACCTGAAGCTTTTAACATCGTGAGTCTGTTGTATTATCTCAGTAAGAGGTGCTTCAAATTCCATTTACTTGCCCTCCATAGATGCATTCTTTACCATCTGAGTTGTCTGAATCAGCTTGCGGACGGTCTTTCGCATACTCCTCAAACCTTCCTCATCTGCATCCACACCCTCAGCACCTTTGTCTTGTGACCAGAAAGTGCCTCCAAGATTTGAACCAAAGGAACCGCCGGACACGGGGAGCATCTCATTTATGATATAAAAATTGTGAATGGTCTGCAAAGCCGGCTCCTGCCCACCTATGCGATCACCACCATCAGCCATACCTGCTCCAACTTTGTTCATGAACACTTTCGGATCACGGGCAACCACAGCGCGGCACCGGTCCATCATAACTTTCGTCTGCCCGCTAAGCGTTCCCTGGTAGACGGGAGTGCCGATTATCCAGGCATCTGCCCATTGCATCTTATCATAGAGTTCCAGCATGTCATCCTTATGTATGCAACCCTGTTTGGTCCGGATGCAATGATCACAATGGATACAGAACTTCAGGTCCTTTCCTTTTGCAGAGAAATATTCAGTTTCCACATCATATTTCTCCTCAGCAAATTCCAAAGCCGCCCTGACCATGCGATCTGTTGCCTTCTTTCGAGGGCTCCCGGATATTCCAAGCAGTTTTATTACATTACCAGGTATGTTAATTCCTCCAACGTTATTTTTTGGTCCTGCAGATACAAACCACTGCGATCAGGGACATTACAAGCAAGAGTGCACCAAAACCAGGCGTCGGTTCAGATGGAATATCAGCCTCACCATTGATAGAGCCATAGGCATTAGCCATATCGATCACAGGAACATCGTAAGTACCTTCACCAAATAGTTCGTCTACCATATCCTGCGGTGCAGAACGATATAATAACTTTGCTTCAACAAGTATCGGATCCACCGCATCTTCGGGCATGACGAAAGAATGGGATTCAACTTCAGTTTCTTTCGGAAGGATCCTGTTATCAGAAACAATGGATTCAGCTTCCCACAATTTTGTAGTAATCTGCCCGTCAGGATCAGCAAGGACAGTATGATATATGACCGCATCTTCGATGTTGCCTTCCGCATCGAGCCGTCCTGAACCATACAACTGTTTTCCTTCAGCATCGGTAACAGAAACCTCCAGCCACATCTGCCTAACCTCAGCAATACCTGTTGGAAGCTTATGTCCGGCTCCGGAATTGGTTATTGAGACATCAATGGTGATATCTTCACCCGAACTTGCATCTTCCGGCACAGATACTTCAATTATTGCAGCCTTCTGGAGCCTCTCCTCGGCCTTTTCACCATATAGACCATCGCTAAGGACCTCCAGCATGAAGACATTTCCCCCAACTATTTCATGTATGGAGATATGCTCCCTCTTCGGAGCACTGGATGCAGATCTTCCGGGGTTTGCCTCAAATTGTGTTATTCCAGGAGTCATGTGGCAATCCTGACAGGTAACTTCCTCCTCAGCATACTGGCTGTCTGCCCAGGATGTGTAGGTGTCATCAAGAGGCAGACCATTGAAAGGACTGTTCACATTGTGACACATTCCACAATATTCAGCTTCTGTGTAGAACTCATTGAACTCCGACTCGTGGAAGGCCGAAGGTGCATCATCAAGTGGTCCCCACTTTACATCACCGGGACTTGAAACAAATGCACCGTCACCGATACCTGCACCTTCAGGGACAGTATGACAGAGATCACATTGAACACCTTCTAACGCCACATCACTTGCCATAGAACCATCGATTGGAGGAACTTCACCAGCCAATACACCTATAGGTGTGTGGCAGCGTGAACAGAATTCATCCGTCTGGCCACCGGTCTCTTCACTTGCCATTAGCAATTCTGCCTGATAAAGTGGATCAGTGTAGGCGTAAGCATGCATACTCCCCTGCCATTGACTACGTATTATAGCATGACAGTTGGCACACTTTGACTGGCTTACGAAGTCATCCGAATCAAGTTCACCAACAGAGGTAGGTTCTGCTGCAGTAGCAGTACCTGTGACCAGCAGGACGAACGATGCGAAAAGTAACAGGATAAAACAATAGTGAATAGACCTTATGCGAAATCCCCCTCGATAGATTGTAGCGATATATAATTGAAAGAAATAATTGAAAGAGGGACAATCCTTAAAAAAAGAGGAACGCAGGAAAAAATGCGATCCTTTATGGATTGTACCTTTTGTTCCACTAGAAAAGTGGAAGGATAGGTTATTTTAACAACTTCAGTGCATCGCGGCATGCTGCAATAGCAGGTGCCCCTGATGTGATGGATATCACTTCCATTGTTTCCATTATCTCTTCTTTTGTTGCACCGTGCTTTAATGCGCTCTTCATCTGTGCCACAGTACATGATTCACATTGCTTGGATGCCACAACAGCAAGAGCCATCAAGATCTTTACTTTTGCCGGAAGGGCACCGTCGGATAGTATATTGTGGTCACATCTGCTATATTTCCTGACAAAATGAGGATCTATGGCCTCCAGTGTTTCAAGGATTTGTGGCGTAAAGCCCATCTTTTCCCCGATACTTTCTATTACTTCCCTGCTTTCACTCATGTCTGATCACTCCCTTTAAAATGATAAGTACCCCATAATGAATATCAATCGAATGCATCAACTATTGTATTGCTCAGACAGTAGTTGCACATGATCCTTGGAAGAGCATTGTGCAAGCGTGTGACCTCAGGTGGTTTTCCAACAGAAACAGGAAGTACAAGTTCTTTCGAATGATCCATGCAAAGACCTTTTCCACATACGATACAAACAGCTACAGCTTCAGTGTCTTTGCCTTCTTCCATACAGTCATAACATTTCATCATGATACTCACCTCACTTGTTTTCCACTAGGGTTTTCCACTAAGGCATCATGGCATGGAGTGCACAATATCTTAAGCAGTGGTTGCATGTCCTTTAGTTTACAGGAATCACCCATGCACCTGAGCCTGATGTCAAATTCACCATCCCATTCAGGAATCTTCTCACGCACAAGATGGTCTTTACAAACCCCTCTGCCACATACGATGCAGATACCTACGGCATCTGAGTCTTTTCCGTTCTTTGCACATTCATAGCATTTCATTCGATCACCTGATTCTTTTTCGAAAAAGTGCTTTTCCAATATTACTCAACATCTATACTGCACAGGATATTTTCCCGAAAGGCATCAGCAATACATGTCATGATAATGATTTATGAGCACAATAAAAGGAAATGTTTTGACAGTTGCCTGAAAATACATTCCATCAACACAATTCCCAAATGTATTGAAAGATAACCCCGGAAAGTCCCTGGAATCACATATTATGGATTCGTCCTTACTCTTAAAAATAGGTTAGATCAATATTTATACATATCGGCATTTGCACAAAGGACTGCCAGAAAGCTACAGGCAAAAGAAAAAGCCATATAAAGATAATCTTTCGTAAAAATATAAAACTATTTCTATAATTATTCTACAATTTAGAGATTCGATCGTACAAACAGATATAAGCATAGCACAATAATAACCAGACGTTCGGGATAAACCAATAAGGTTTTAATATATGCATGTAATCCTGAATAGCATTATTAAATTGGAGGATTTAAATGACATTCGGAATAGAATTCGTGCCAAATGATCCAGTGCTTAAGATCGCACACTACGCAAAGCTCGCAGAACAGCAGGGATTTGACAATGTGTGGATCACAGACCACTACAACAACCGTGATGTTTACTCAACACTGGCAGTTCTTGCCATGAACACAAACAGCATCAAGCTCGGTACCGGCGTTACAAACCCCTACACAAGGAATGCAGCAATCACAGCTTCCAGTATCGGTGCAATTAACGAGATATCCGGCGGACGTGCGATCTTAGGTCTCGGCCCTGGTGACAAGGCAACCTTCGACGCAATGGGAATCACCTGGGACAAGCCATTAACAACCACAAGGGAGAATATTTCCGCACTTCGTTCCTTCTTCGCAGGCGAAAAGGTCACAATGGATGGCGATATGGTCAAGTTCGGCGGCGCAAAGATGGCATTCAAGACCGGAAACGTACCTATCTACATGGGTGCACAGGGTCCAAAGATGCTCGAGCTCGCTGGTGAGGTCGCAGACGGTGTACTGATCAACGCATCACATCCAAAGGACTTTGAAGTAGCAGTCAAACAGATCGCATCCGGTGCACAGAAAGCGGGCAGGGATCCAAAGGACGTAGACGTTGCAGCATACGCATGCTTCTCTATTGACAAGGATGCTGCAAAAGCAAGAAGTGCAGCAAAGATCGTTGTAGCTTTCATCGTTGCAGGTTCACCTGACATGGTCCTCGAGCGCCACGGCATTGATGTCGCTGCAAAGACAGACATCGGCGGAGCTATCGCAAAGGGCGACTTCGGAGCACTCATGGGCGACATGGTCACAAATGACATGATGGATTCATTCTCCATTTCCGGTACACCGGATGACTGTAAGGCAAGGATCAACGAATTGCTTGACATCGGTGTGACCCAGATCGTTGCAGGTTCACCTATCGGACCAAACAAAGAAAAAGCAATAAAACTCATCGGAAAGGAGATCATCGGAGGAAACTGATGGTTCATCCAAAAATTATGGACGTCATCGAGTTTGACGTCTGTACTGCTTGTGGGGCATGCGTATCAGCATGTCCTGCCGGTGCAATAACAATGGGCAAGGCTGCGGAGATTCGCGACCCTGACAACCTTGAGCTTTACTCACACGGTGCTGCCCCTAATGTATGTGAGGGATGTCTTACATGCAGCAGGATCTGTCCTGTAGTGGACGGTTACCTTGAGGATGAGTTCGCAAATGTCAGAAGCTTCCTTGCTGCAAAGAGCAACATTGCCGGTCAGGACGGCGGTGTTACCTCAGCTATTGCACGGTCACTCCTTAGACAGGGTGAGATCGACTGTGTTGTCGGTATCACTATGAACGAAAAATGGGAAACAGAGCTTGTAGTCTTTACTGACCCTGAAGATGTAGAGAAGGCAAAAGGTACAAAATACACATACGATTCAGTTCTTTCCACACTAAGAGATCCATTCAGCCAGTACGAAAAGATCGCTGTGGTAGGTGTACCATGCCAGGCACACGGTGCAAGGCTCATCTCAGAAAATGTCAACGACAAGATCGTACTTATCGTAGGTCTGCTCTGTATGGAGAGCTTCCATCATGATGTCATGACCGAGAAAATCATCCCGGAGATCATGGGTGTCAACATCGAAGATGTCAAAAAGATGGACTTCGGAAAGGGTAAGTTCTGGGCATACACCAAAGACGGTGAAGAGCACAACGTACCTATCTCAAAGATCGCTCCACACGCAAGGAACCCATGCCACCACTGCAATGACTACACATCAGTCTTTGCTGACATCTCAGTAGGTTCAGTAGGTACCCCCGATGGCTGGAACTGTGTACTGATACGCACCGATGCCGGTGAGAAGTACTTCAAGATGGTCGAAAGTGAACTTGAGTTCATGGAAGATCCAAAACCAGGAATGGGACTTATCGAGAAACTTGCAAAGATGAAACATGACAACAACTCTGCTCACTATCTCGATGTCTGTGAGAAATTCTCCTTCGATGATGGCGGATTCCGCTGAAATTGTTGTACCATGAATATGAAAAGGGCATTTTACATAGGGCGCTTCCAGCCATTTCATCTTGGTCACTACTCTGTGATAACAAGTATTGCAGAAGAGGTTGATGAACTTATTATAGGGATAGGAAGTGCCCAAAGGACCCACGAAGCGAATAATCCGTTCACCGCAGGTGAGCGAGTTATGATGATAAGACATGCCCTCGAAGACATTGATGTTCACTTCTATGCTTTACCCATTGACGACATACAGCAAAATCCAGTATGGGTATCATACGTAACATCAAGAACTCCTCCTTTTGACACAGCTTATACCAACAATCCTCTTGTTATCGAACTTTTTGAAGAGGCAGAAATCACTGTAAAGCAGCCACCAATGTACCTCAGGGAACAGCATTCCGGCACAGAGATACGAAGACGCATGCTTGCAGATGAGGAATGGAAACATCTTGTCCCTGATGCTGTTGCAGATGTCATCGATGAGATCGATGGCGTAAGGCGTCTAAAACGAGTATCCGGAACCGATGGGTTCGACTATTAAATAAAAAAGAGACAGATGGTGACAGCACCACCATGACAATTTGAACCGTTTTTTAGCATTCAGGATACAATAGAAACTTCTTCTACCCAGAAACCAACACCTTTCTGATAACGTGTTAGCCTTCCAATATATGTGATATCCTGACCTTTTATGAGATTAGATGCTGCTTCATTCTGATCTGGCTTGAAAGTAACAGCGGCATCTGAAAGAGAATCAGGACAATGCTGCACCTGTGCAGTATATGACTTCCCATTGTCAGTAACTGCATATATCGTACCTGTCCACTGGACGAAGTTACCCTTATACTCTTCATCAATAAGAGCAACAATTTCATCCTGTGAAGTTTCTGGATCACAGTAAACCACACCAAAATCATCAAATGATGTGCTGATCACATCAACTCCGAGATCTTCAGCTATTTCGGAAACTTCTTCCGGACTTTCTTTTGAATCAGAACAACCTGAAACCACCAGTACGGCCATCAAAAGTAAAATCATTCCTATCTTTGCGAATTTCATAAAAATACTCCCTTATGAGATGTATAACTAAATGGTTGAAAAGTATATCAAAATTTGTCTTCAAAAAAAGAGTTATATTAATGCATCACATTCGGTTTTGTATAGATTCATGACAGTCAAATATATTAGCTGACATTAACATATATTTTTTGAGGAAGCAAAATCAAAGTTTCGTCAGACAAACTAAAAGAGGAAGCAAAATGATAGCATCAAAAGGAAAAGCTCCGGTATTCTGTGAAAAATACTGTCCTGTTTGCAGAGCTGCAAGAGCAGGAAATAGCATAGGTAAAGCACTGCAAAAAATGGAACTGAAGATCGTTGGAAAAAATGGCTGCATATGGGGGAAAGCCAGAACCGAATATTACGGAGTTACACCCGACAAGCCAATTCCAAAATAAAGCATACCGTTTTTAAAAGATCTCTTCACTCCAGTCAAACGAACCAGGTTTGTATTGGGAATAAACAAGAGTATCATCTCCCGAAAGAATACTGGAGATGATCCGTTCAACATCCTCCGCTACATCATCAGTATCTCTGCCAGTAGTATCCACTTCATAGACTAGCTGACACCATTCAACAGATTCCACAAGGATCACATCCAGACACTCGGCTTCAACATTCTCCTGCACCTTGGGATCAGAATAATTACGAGCTTCCAGACGTTTCTTAAGCTCAGAAGGAGCAGTACGTAACACGATCACGATGTCAGCAATGTAGTGAGACATGTGGCTGTCAAGTATGGTCACAGATTCATCGTCACCCACAAGTTCACATACACGAGAGAGCACTCTGTCCATATCAGCTACAACGGTATCCCGTTCCTCGTCGACCTCACTGTAAAGATGTTCATTTTTGATAAGGTCGTTCATGTGTATAACACGATACCCACGACCCTCAAGTATCCTGCAAACAGAGGTTTTTCCTGTGCCAGGAGTTCCGGTAAGTCCGATGATCATGCATATTCACATGCTGCCAATGGACATTAATCCTTCGTCCCCATACCTGCCATTTTCAGGAAATTTTCAATGAGCTTCAAACCTTCAGGTGTCAGGACTGACTCCGGATGGAACTGGACACCATAGATCGGATATTCCTTATGCTTTATCCCCATGATAAGACCATTCTCATCCTGTGCGGTTATTTCCAGATCTTCTGCCAGCCTTTCAACTGAAAGGGAGTGATACCTGCCTGCATAGAATGAAGTAGGGACCCCATCGAACAGAGATGAAGTGTCATGTATTACCATTGAAGCCTTGCCATGAACCGAACCACCCTTCGAATGACCTACCGATCCGCCAAAAGCAGTGTTTATAGCCTGATGTCCGAAACAAACCCCAAGTATCGGGATTGTATCACCAAATTCATGGATGATCTCAATGCAACTTCCGACATCACGACTGTTTCCAGGGTTTCCCGGACCTGGAGATATGACTATTGCATCAGGAGATATTTTTCGGACCTCATCCACAGATATTGTGTTAGGAACAACCACAGTATCTGATTCGAACATGGAAACATAGTCCACAAGATTCCAGACAAAGGAATCCCTGTTGTTAACGAAAAGTACCTTCATCGTTTCCCTCCCATAGCAGCTATCATAGCAGCCATCTTGCGTTCTGTTTCCTCATATTCATACGTCGAATCGGAATCTGCAACGATACCGGCCCCTGCCTGTACATTCGCAACCCCGTCTTTTATGATCACAGTTCTTATGACAATGGCAGTATCCACATCGCCGTTCCAGGAATAATATCCAACTCCTCCACCGTAGATCCCTCTTGCCGATGGCTCGAACTTATCAATGATCTCCATAGCCCTTATTTTTGGAGCACCTGAGAGAGTTCCTGCCGGGAAGATGGCACGTGTGGCATCGAACTGGTCACACTCGGGTCGAAGTTCTCCGCAAACGGTACTCTCTATGTGCTGCACGTGAGAATATTTCACAACATTCATGAAATCACTGACCTTCACCGAACCGGACTTTGAGACCATGCGTACATCGTTCCTACCAAGGTCCACAAGCATAACATGCTCAGCACGCTCTTTCTTATCGGACATCATCGCAGCAGCAAATTCATCATCCTCAGCTTCATCTTTCCCTCGGGGACATGTGCCTGCAATTGGGTTTGTTATGACCTTGCGCTTATGGACGGTCATAAGAGTCTCCGGGCTTGCACCCACAATGTTCAGGTCGCGGAAACTGAACAGGTACATATACGGACTGGGATTGATATCCCTGAGGGTACGATATAACTCCAGAGGAGTTTGCTCTATTTCCATTGAATAACGTCTGGACAACACAACCTGGAAGATATCCCCATCCAGGATATGCTGCTTGGCTGCTCTGACCGCATCTTCAAAAGCATCCTTTTCCATATTGCAGACCGCTTCTGATGAGCCAGACAACTGAGGAAGTTCCCCCAGCCTGACATCAGCTGCAACACGGAGACATCTGCACATTTTTTCCGCTTCATTCAACGCATTATCGTACAAATTTCCGGGATCACTACCCACACCTGCAAACGGAGTAAGCACCATGTAGGTTTCATCTGTCAGGTGATCAAAAACGAATGTCTTTGTTGTGAGAATGAACTGCATATCAGGTACATCTGACTGGTGTGCCCTTTCAATGTCTAACCAGCAGTCATACACCATATCATAACCATTGTACCCGATGGCACCTCCAAGGAAGGTCTGCCTGTCAAACCTTTTTTCATTCAGAAGAACAGTTCCATCGGCTGTAGGGAACACTGCACGCATTGCATCCACCACATCAGACCCATCCATTATGTCAGCCATCAGGATAGAACCATCATCCACAATGTTCTCACATTCAAAAGCCAGCTTTGAACGTATTGTATCGATCAGTACAGAGCTCAGCTTATACTCAAGAGTAAGCCTGCGTCCACTTATCTTAACCACAACGTCAGGATAAGCACCGACGAACGAAAACCTTGCATGCCTTTTTTCCTTTTCCACTGATTCCAGCATGTAAGAGTAATTTTCATCCTGAAACGTGGTATATAGCTGCAATGGGGAACAATCCGACCTAACTTTAGCCATAAGCTGCACAAGTGCAGGTTTTTCCGAAGTATTCACGAGTTCTGTGAATTCGTCTTTTGTAAGATCGAACGATATCATCTGGCACACCTAACTTCTTTTACAAAACGCCTTATCTTTTCAGCATCCTTCTTCCCATCAGTTTCAATACCCGAAGCTGTATCCACAGCAAAAGGAGAGACCCGCTTTACGCAATCTGCAACATTGTCAGCATTCAAACCACCTGCAAGGATCACAGGTACGTCCACCAGTTTTACGACCTCCATGCTTATGGAAAGATCATGAACCTGGCCTGTACCACCGACCTTACCGGAAACATAAGAATCCAGCAGGATCCCATCGATAATATCTTCAGATGAAAGTGAATTGACCTCATCAACAAGTTCATTCACCAGTATATTATCCCCGGAAGGAACATGAAATGTACGGACTACCTTTACATCTGTATTATCACGAACATACCTCATGTCATCAATATCAAGAGGAGTGTGTATCTGCACCACATCAGGCCCTATGCAATTAATCATGTCAATTGCATCACTGGCAGACTCTGGCATGATAACCAATACAGAATCCACAAAAAAAGGCACATGAGAAACAAGTTCTGCTGCCTTTTTGAGATCGATCTTCCTTGGCGTTTCTACAGGAACATCGGTTATGAAACCAACGGCATCTGCACCTGAGCTTACTGCAATATCTATGTCTTCAACAGACTTCATGCCGCATACTTTGACACGCGTTGAGTGATGCATTTTCCACCTTTTTACCTGATGTGAATTCTATGAACTCCTTAAGTTTGTATAATGCTTTCTTGCTATCAATTGCCTCTTCTGCAATTGGAATAGCTTCCTTTATGGAATTTGCCATTCCTGAAACATAGATCGCTGCTGCTGCATTGACAACAACAATATCCCTTTTAGGACCTTTTTCGCCATTGAAGATATAAAGAATATCACCGGCATTCTCTTCCGGAGTACCACCTACGATATCTGTAGCTTTAGCTCTTGGGATACCCAGGTCCTCAGGACTTATTGTATATGTGGTCACAACACCATCTTTGAGTTCAGCAACATATGTTTCAGAAAGAGTGCTGATCTCATCCATCCCATCACCATGGAACACCAATACATGTTCTTTGCCAAGTTTACAGAGAACTTCTGCCATAAGCTTGCACAGGTTCCTGTCAAAAACACCTATAACCTGTGACTTTGCACCAGTAGGATTTGTCAGCGGACCGAGGATATTGAACATTGTTCTTATCCCAAGCTCTTTTCTGGGACCTACCATCCTTTTCATTGCAGGATGGAACTTCGGGGCTAGCATGAAACCAATGCCAATGTCCTCAATTGACCTTTTTACATATTCCGGCTCAAGGTCGATCTTTATACCAAGCTCCTTAAGCACATCCGCACTTCCTGAAAGGGAGGTGAATGAATAATTACCATGTTTTGCTACCTTTACCCCTGCAGCCGATGCAACAATGGCGGCAGTTGTTGAAATATTAATAGTATTATGACGATCACCACCTGTACCACAGGTATCCACAAGAGTACCCTGCACTTCAGGAGATATCATGTTGGCCACTTTTAGCATCGCCTTTGCAAACCCTGCGATCTCATCCGGGGTTTCACCCTTCATCTTCATGGCCATTACAAATGCACCGATCTGTGTGTCTGTTGCACTCTCAAATATCTGCTCCATGGCTGCTTCTGCCTCGGCCATTGTCAGATCATAACCATCAATTAATTTTTGGAGATAATATTTCATCTTGACACCTTCTTGCATTAATGTATAATTGTGTACAATAATGTATAACAAATGTCTTTGTATATAAACTTTGTTCAATTTACATACAGACAAAACTAAATGAAGAAGACAAATCGCGCATCAGGCCCCACACATATAGCACAGCCGCTGCTGAACCTGACAATATGGACACATCAGCAGAAAACAAAAGGAGAAGAATTATAGCTTAAACCCTGAATCGAAAGAAAAAGAAAAAAGAAAGTAGAAAATACTGATCAGAAACCTTCAGAATCCAATCCAAGCATTTCATAGATACGAGGCATGTCCAGACGCTCGCGCATAACATCAGCAAGTTCGTCATACGGATCCTTCTCCGGAATATCCTCATATTCAAAGGCCAGACCTTTCTTTTCAGCCAGATATCTTATAAGAGCATGCCTGATATTCTGGTTCTCAAATAATCCATGAATATATGTGCCGATCACAAGACCACTTTCATCAGCGCAACCATCATCTCCGAAAACCGGTTTCTTTGATGTTGACATGCCCATATGGATCTCATATCCGTTTACATCCTCACCGTTTATGTTCCCGAAAATAGGGCCACATTCGTTAACGGTTTTCGTTACCTGAACGGTACGTTTCTCATATGCATCGAACACGGTCTCAATGTCCAGCAACCCAAGACCCTCAAAGCGAGCAGTTTCGCCGCCTTCAATTCCTGAATCAACAATTGAATTTCCAAGCATCTGGTAACCACCACAGATACCAAGTATTGGGATCTTACCATTAAAGAACCTTATTTTGTCGCCCATCCCACTTTCCATGAGAGCATGCAGATCACTGGTCGTATTCTTTGTACCAGGAATTATGATAGCATCAGGAGTCCCAAGATCATCGGACAGGTCTACATACCTGACCCTTGCCATACGTTCCAGAGGTTCGAAATCGGTGAAGTTGGAGATCCTGGGAAGGCGTATAACTGCAATATCAACATCATGAATTCCGGGATCATCAGAAGACTTGTCACCAATAGAAACAGAGTCCTCAGAAGGAATGCGCAGCTTGAAATGTGGAAGGACACCAAGAACAGGAATACCCGTGCGCTCTTCGATTTCAGTAAGACCTGACTCGAGTATAGTAGGATCACCTCTGAACTTGTTTATGATAAAACCACGGACATTCTTACGCACATCCTCAGGCAGGAGTTCAATAGTACCATAAAGGCTGGCGAAAACACCGCCTCTTTCGATATCCCCTACCAGAATAATAGGCGCATCGGTCAGCCTTGCAGTTCCGATATTAACAATATCGCGCTCATAGAGGTTGATCTCAGCAGCACCGCCGGCACCTTCCATAACAATGAGATCATACTCATCTGCAAGCCGTTGAAGTGCACCCCTTAGAACCTCATGAGTGTCCTCTATAGAATCATAATATGAGCCTGCACTTTTGTCAGCATAAGGTTCTCCCAGGAGTATTACCTGTGAGACACGATCCCCTTTGGGCTTAAGCAGTACAGGATTCATATCTGCAGTTGGCTCAATACCTGCTGCCATCGCCTGTATTGCCTGAGCGATACCGATCTCTTTCCCGTCCTGTGTGATCCATGAGTTAAGACTCATGTTCTGTGCTTTGAAGGGAGCAACCTTATGGTTAGCTGAAAGTATGCGACAAAGACCAGTCACAATTGCACTCTTGCCAACATGAGATGCAGTACCCAGTATTAACAAATGTTTTTTAGTATTCATTCACAACAACCTTTTATGTGACAAGGTTTATTATGCTATATCTAATTAACTCCAATTTACTTTAGTTAGGTGAAAAATGTCAGATCTATTGCACATAAGCGGAGGGCCAACAAAGCCAGAGGTCATTGCGATATCACTATCAAAAATGGACCTGAAAGATGGGATCACATTCTATGATGTAGGATGTGGAACAGGTGCTGTTTCTATTGAAGCATCAAAGATAGCACGTGGTCTTAAGGTCGTTGCCATCGATGCGAGAGAAAAAGCTATCGATGTTGCAAGACAGAACTTCAGGAACTTCGGCGTTGAGGACGTTACACTAATTAGTGGTGAATCTTCCGAATCTATTGATCAGAACGCTGAGATAGGAACCATTGACTGTGCATTTGTAGGCGGGACAAAGAACATATCCAAGGTACTGGATGTGCTCTATAAGAAAAAGGCAAGAAATATTGTTGTTAACGCGGTAAGGATCGAAACCGTGGTCAGTGTGATGAATAAGATGAAAGAACTGGGAATATTCTCAGAGGTTATCCACGTCACTATTACCAGAGGTTATGAACTTACAGGCGAAACCATGTTCAAACCAGAGAACCCGGTCTATATTGTAGTAGGTAAACTGCAGAATGAATGAAAACTGAACTGACATTATAAGTGACATTTATATTTAATTATGGAGATAGAAAGATGTTGATAGGAGTAGGACTTGGCCCAGGTGACCCGAAACTTCTTACACTAAAAGCTGTGGAAATTCTCAAGAACAGTGATAAAGTGTATGTACCCGGAGATATGGCAGCAAAACTAGTAGAACCATATGTAACACCAGAGATACTGGATTTCCCCATGTTGAGGGATTATGATGTTCTCAACGAGGTATGGAAGAAGAATGCTGACCTCATTGCGGAAGAATCAAGGAACGGAACTGTTGCTTTCGGTCTTATCGGAGATCCTAATTTCTTTTCCACTTTCACACACCTGAAGCGTGTTATGAAAAAGCATTACCCGGACGTTGAAACTGCAACTATTCCCGGTATCAGTTCAATAACATCCTTTGCTTCAAGAGCTGATGCAGAAGTTGACAGCACCTTTGAAGTGAGTGATGGATCTGAGAAAAAGCACAGGATAAGACTCAAGGCAGTCAATCCAAAACAGATCATTGAAGACATGAAAAAGGAAGGTTATAACGAATTCGTCTTTGCAGAGAGACTCTTCTCTGACAGGGAAGTTATTATCAAGAATTCAGAAGAGATCCCTGAGAAAGGAAACTATTTCAGCATCGTGTATGCGAAAAAGGACTAAAGAGGTCATCTTAAATGACAGATAATGTAATTACTTTTGTGGGTGCCGGACCGGGAAACCCAAAACTTATCACACTTCTTGGACGCGAGAAACTGGAAGAAGCAGATCTTGTTGTCTACGCAGGTTCACTTGTAAACCCTGAAGTCGTCAACTACTGCAAGGGAGAGAAGATCGACAGTTATGGTCTGACCCTTGACGAGATCACAAAGAAGATGGCAGATGCCATTAAGGAAGGAAAGAAGGTCGTACGCCTGCACAGTGGTGATCCATCCCTCTACGGTAATGTCGTTGAGCAGATGGAAGAGCTGAAGAAGTACGATATTACAGTAGAACGTGTACCGGGAGTATCTTCTGTTTTCGCAACTGCTGCAGCACTTGGCACGCAACTCACCCTCAATGGAGTTTCCGATACACTCATTATTACACGTCCTGCAGGAAAAACACTGGAAGAAGATGATCTTAAGGGGCTTTCAAGACACAACTCTACAATGGCAGTGTTCCTTGGCACACAGAAAATTGAAGAGATAATGGAAAAGGTCGAGTATTCAGATGATACTCCAGTGGCTGTTGTATTCCACGCATCCTGGCCCGACCAGAAGATCGTTTATGGCACAGTCGCGGACATTGCACAGAAGGTAAAGGATGAAGGTATCATACGTTCCGCAATGATCCTTATCGGCGGTGTAGTAGACCCTGTCGATTACAGGAGGTCACACTTATACGGAGTAGCACAAGAACCGCTGTAATAACATTTGAACGTAATCTCGATGTGGCTAACAAACTCGCAGATCACATCGATGCAGATGTTATTATTTACAAAAAAGGAATCTTTGAGGAAATCTTCAAAGACTACCAGGCATTAGTTGCAATCTTTGCAACAGGGATAGTCGTGCGTGAGATCGCACCTCTGGTAGTTGATAAATGGGAAGACCCTGCAGTTGTTGTAGTGGACTCGAACCTTAACTTTGCGATCTCACTGCTCGGAGGTCATCACGGAGCGAACGAACTTGTCCGTAGGATATCGGAGATGGGAGTTGTTCCGGTCATTACAACTGCTACTGAAGTGCACAACCGCAATTCTGTCGAAGGTATTGCAGCCAAACTTGGCTATGATATTGTCAATAAAGAATCCACAAGGGATGTGAATTGTGCCCTTCTGGATCAGGATGTAGAAGTGCTGGAAATAAAGGGGCCAAAAATAGTCATCGTTGAGAACGATGTATCAGTCCTGAAAAAAGAAAAGGCGGACGAATAATGTACTTTGGAATCGGTGCCCGCAGAGGAGTGTCATCCCAGGAAGTCCTCAATGCTATTGAAGCTGCATTGGAAGAGGTCGGAAGGGATAAAACAGACATTCGAATGCTTGCATCATCCACCCTTAAAGAGAATGAGACTGGCCTTATTGAAGCTTCCCGGGAACTTGGATTTGAGATAAAGTTCCTACCGGATGATGTTCTCAACGGATTTGAAGTGCCTTCGGATTCACAGGCCAGCCGTTTCGGCCTTAAAGGTGTTGCCGAACCGGCAGCATTAGCCTTATCTGATAATAAGAAATTGATACTGAAAAAGAAAGTATATGGAAGGATCACAATTGCAATCGCAGAATGAAAACCAAGATGGGAAATTATTCATCATCGGCATCGGACCCGGCTCTGTTGAGCAGCTTACTGTCCGTGCCAGAGATGTTATACTGAATTCAGATTATATTGTAGGAAACGGCACTTATCTCGATCAGATGGATAGTCTGCTGGACAAGCAGGAGATCGTGCGCAGCGCCATGGGCAAAGAAGTAGACCGTGCCAAAAAGGCAGTGCATCTTGCAAAAGAGAACGTTGTGTCCATGATCAGCGGAGGAGATGCAAATGTTTATGGAATGGCCGGCCTTGTCCTGGAAGTTGCTGAACATGAAGATCTTGATGTCGATATTGAAGTGCTTCCCGGAGTAACTGCCATCACAGCAGGAGCCAGCGTACTCGGAGCACCAATAGTCAATGATTTTGCAGTTATAAGTCTCAGTGACCTGTTAACACCATGGGAAGTTATCGAGAAACGCCTTGATGCTGCAGCAGCAGGCGACTTCGTGATCTCCCTCTACAATCCAAAGAGCAGACAGCGCCACTCCAATTTCTCAAAGGCTATTGAGATCATCAGGAGACACAAGGACGCGTCAGTTCCTGTTGGACTTGTCAAGAATGCACTGCGAGGAGACACTCAGGATTACATAGTGACCACTCTTGGAGAAGTACTTGATCATAATGATTGGGTCGACATGAGCACCATGATATTAATCACTAACAGCGAATCACGTGTTTGGAATAGTAAGACAGGAGAAAGAATAATTACACCTAGGGGGTATCAGAGAAAATATGACTACTGAATCCACCAATCAAAAAGAGAACCTTCCTGAACTGGAAGAACTGGTAGAGATGACAACAGATATCGATCCTGAACTTGTTAAGCTCTGCTCCGACTCAGGCGCCCAGACCGACGAAGCAAAAGCGATATACATGACAAGCCGCAATATTGCGCGTAAACTTGTGGGCGATGAAACGAAAGAAGATCGTATTACACAGCGTTGCGTTATCTCCACAGGAGATCCAACAATCGCAGATATTATGCGCTATGTGAATGATCCTGTTGAAGCAGGTGTCAATGCTATCAAGAACGGTGCTCCAATCTTTGTGGACATCAACATGGTCAAAGCAGGAATAACAAAGAAAGGACACAACTGCGAAGTTATCTGTGTACTCGATGAGGACAAAGATGCAGAAGTTGCTCAAAAATACGGCATCACAAGGACAGCTGCTGGTTTCCTTATGGCAAGGGACAGGCTTGAGGGTTCTATTGTAGCTATTGGAAATGCACCATCTGCAGCACTTGCAGTATGCAGAATGATCGAGCACGGCATTAAGCCAGCGCTTATAGTAGGAACTCCAGTTGGTTTCGTCAACTCTGCCGAATCTAAGGAAGAGGTCAGAAATATGGATGTACCATCTATCACCTGCGTCGGAACACGCGGTGGGACACCAATGGCAGTTGCCTGTGTTAATGAACTTGTTGCCATTGCAAAAGAAAAGGACGAGTGTTAATAGCTTTATACACCGATCTTTTCTTCAATCTTTTTTTATCCTTTACTAACTTAGAAACTGCTTTTATTGAGATCGTATCATTAACAGACATATACGATACATTATAGCCTTACCAGGACATTACTGTAAAGCATCCATAATCCTACAAGGATCAATACTACACCTGCACCTTTTTTTAGATACAGATCATATTTCGCTATACTGCTAAGAACTGAAGAAGAAACATTAGCAGAATATGCGATCACAAGCATTGGAATTCCAAGCCCCATGGAATATATGAAAAGCAAAAAAGCACCATAGGTAATGTCACCTTCAATAGCCACCAGTGTAAGAATGGATGCTAATATCGGACCCACACAAGGAATCCATATGATCCCGAGGGACATACCAAAAAGTAAGCCACCAAGCAGACCCTTTTCTTTCACATCCATTCCGGAAAAACCACCAAATATATTGAAGGTCCCGAGATCGAAAAGTAATGTGACTCCAAAAAGTATGATGATAAGACCTGCAAAGAAGCTAAGATACAAAAGATATTGCTGGAAAAGCGAACCAAATGCAGACGTTATAACGCCCATAATTGTGAAGGATATTGTAAGACCAAGGACTATTGCAAGTGGCCTCAAAGGTCCTTTAGAGATTGAATAAGCAAATATTGCAGGCAAGAGTGGAAGGACACAGGGGGAAAATATACTGATAATCCCTGCTACAAAGGCTGCTACCGGTGTCACCCCTCCAAATTCCACTGCCATCACCTGATGCTTAAATATAAGATGTATTCAAAGGAGTGTTAATCCTCTGAAACAGTCCCCCTATATTCAATAGCATGATCAAGAATTGTCTCGAAAATCTCTTTGTCTATATACCCGAGCACTCTGGCTTTATTACGATCCTGTTCTTTGACACCATCATATCTCATGAACATGTAATTTCCGTCTTCAATGTCAACGATCACAGTTGTATCAGGTATAGAATACACATTGAACTTGCTGGCAAGTTCGGGAGAGAGAGTGATGTCAATATACATAGCTGTTGCCCTGCCTTCGTAATCCTTTGCAAGTTCTTCGATGACCGGGTCCAGTTGCCTGCACGGAGAACACCAGTCTGCACCTGCTTTGAGAAGAACAGGACCTTTTTCAAGTGCATCATCTATTTGCTGTTGCTCAGTAACAAGGATAGCCACCCTTTCCCCTGATTCCATTGATCCAGCATTATCCACAGGAGTTACCTCTGTAACACATCCTGCAATTAAGACTGCAACAGTGATCAATCCGAGAAGGTAGATTTTTGATCTCATGTTATCACCACTCCAATTATGATATAATCCGATTTAAGCAAAGATTATTCAGTAAGTGAATGAAAGTGGTATTATTTCAATTTAAAGGTTATGCACGATTTTGACATAGAATCGCAAAACCTGTTTTGGCAATAATAAATTGAAGAGAATATGAGCAAAACTGATCAAAATTAAACTGAGCTAATTAATAATCAAACATCATTAATAACGGCCCATTTCAACAGGACACCTTCATCCATATTTTCCAAACTCATGAGCTTCAATGGTAAGATATCATTTTCAACAAACCCCACACCATCAACAAGAGTTGGAGCACTGATACCGCCTATCAACAAGTTACCTACAAATGAATACACTTCATCCACAAGACCGTTTGAAAGCATAGCCCAATTAAGAGTTGAACCACCCTCGACCATTAAACGCTCTATGCCCATGGAATTCAATTCTACCATCAGTGCACATAGGTCCACCCGCTCTTCACCTGTTCTTATTACCAATGCTTTCTGCTGAAGCATCTCAACCTTATCTGCAGGAGCTGAACCTGAAACTGCAATGATACGCTTACCCTCACCTTTTATGAAAATATCAGCATCCAGAGGAGTTCTGGCTTTACTATCAATTACAATGCGGATTGGATTTTCATCAGATCCTTTACTCTTACGAGAAGAACGTCGTGCTTCAGACTTAACTGTAAGACTTGGATCATCTGCAAGAATTGTACCGATGCCAACCATGACGGCATCAGAAGTTGCACGAAGATCATCCATTCGATCAAAATCCACATCACCGGAGATACGGACCTGCTTTCTTTCCTTTGTGGAGATCTTGCCATCAGCAGACATTGCCGAATTGATGAAAGTAAATGGTCTACCCATAAGAAACCAACCTATGAAAATAAATAAAATAAACCGACAGAAATCAATAATTCTGTCAGTTTTTTCAGAATCAGTACTTAAGAAGTGCTTTTAACAGGTAGCGATCTCTCAAAAGTCCGATGAATTTCTGGTTTGCATCCACAACAGGCATCTGGTCAATCCTGTACCTCTTCATTTTAAGTGCGCATTCACTTACACCCATGTTGTTTGATGCTGTTATAGGATCTTTGACCATGACTTCCGCCACAGGAACTTCCGGTACCTTGATCCTTGATACACTATAATAGATGCTCATTGTGTCCCTCATGCTTTCCCAGGTCCACTCATCATCATCAGAACCTGCAGACATGTCAGACATCTCAACAGAATCCTCGATAACACTTGAACTTATGACATCCCTGTCCGAGATGATGCCTACAAGATCAAGAGATGAATCGATCACCGGAACTGCCTTTACGTGAGCGAGCTCCATATGTCGGGCAACTACAGGCAGAGGGGTTTGATACCAGACAGGACCAGCACCATGGTTAAGGTATTCACTGATTGGATCAACAATATCCAGATCAACCATGCCACCTACAACATCGGCAACCGAGATGAGACCCACGAGTTTATCATCATCAACTACAGGAAGTCTTCTTATGCCATGTTTAAGCAGAAGACGTGCTGCATTTGTGACATCCTCACTAGGATCTATTGTTACCGGGTCACGTACCATCAACAGTGCCACTTGTTCCTCGGTGGGATTCTTCAGTAAGTTGGATCGGCTTACAATACCGACCACTTTATTGTCTTTGATAACAGGCAGTCCTGAAACCCGCTTGTCTTTCAGAATGGAAAGAACCTCATCCCTTGAACCGGGAAGAGCTACACATGCGACATCCTTTACCATTACGTCTCTAACGAGTGTGTCCTTAGGCATGTTTTTTAAACCTCAATATTGATTTCATTCGTTTTTGTCACTGCGTACAATAAGTACGGGAACTTCTGAGTTGCGAGTGATCTTTTCGGCCACACTTCCAAGCAGGAACCTGTCAATTCCAGTCTTCCCGAGTGTACCCATTACTATCAGATCAATGCCATTGTTCTTTGCAAATTCAATAATCTCGTGGCTGGGATGACCTTCAAGAACAGTAGATTCAGAATCAAGACCAGCATTTGCTGCGAGTTCTTCAACACCTTTTGCTGCATCTTTACCTTCTGTTTCCAGAAGTTCATACATCATTTCCCATCCTGCATCCATTGGAATCGAAGCAAACGCAGCGGTATCCACTACATAAACAACATACAACTTTGCCCCACTCAATTTTGCAAATTCAATACCATAAGATATTGCCTTTTTGTTCTTTTCAGAACCATCGGTTGCTATCAATATTTTCTTGTATAATTCGCTTGTCATATTACCCTCGCCATCATTCGTTTGCATGGATTATGGATAAAATATCATCTGGTCGGCCCCTTCTGACGATTCCGCTTACCGGGTCTTTCACACCAATCAAGTTATTGGAAGTGCCATTCAGGATCATAAGATTAGCTTTGTTGCCTTCCTTAATGGAACCTGTATTATTAAATCCCAGGATAGATGCCCCATTTAGCGTGCACATCTTAAATACTTGTCTATCCTCAAGACCAAAAACCTTGGATAGTATCTCCATTTCAGAGAACATATTAACTGAATTCAACATCACATTGTCAGTACCAACTGCTACAGTAACTCCCGATTCCAACATTTCGGATATAGGAGCCATCCCTACATCGGTTATGAAGTTGGAACGAGGACATACTACTACCGGGATATTGGCATCTGCAACTGCCATCAGATCGGATATTTTTGCCTGTGTCATGTGGATCAGGATATCCGGATCAAGCGAAAGGGCTTTATCGATATCGTTGTCTGATTTTTCTCCTGCATGGATTGCAAACATCTTGCTCTTATTTTTTGATGCCTTCCGGGATCTACGCAGAAGTTCCATATCAACATCATTTGCCCCACTCATTCCAAGCCCATCTGCATGCTGAAGGACCCTGTTGATATCTGACAATACTGACTCCATCGAAGAATCTGTATCTTTCGGCCTTCCAAGAATTATGCTATCAATAATAATACCATCAACAGCCTCCTCTAGTGCGAGGATACCGAGAACCCCGCCCTCCCTGAAATCTGCAAAAGCACAGGTACCGGTTGCTAACATATCCTCCATACTTGACCTCATGAAATTAACCAAATCGGAATAGGACGTTTTTTCGAGCATCCTGTGTTTTAGGCCATCGGGAGGGCGTACCAACGAATCAAGGTCCTTTTTCACCCTGAAGTTCTCACATGTACCAAGTACAGGGTCTTTACAAATGGAATCTCCGATATGCGTGTGTGAATTAACAAAGCATGGAGCAATGATATTCTTGCTTGTTGTGGACTCTTCACCAATTTCAGTTATGAATCCATCCTCCACGCAGATATAACCTTCAATCGATTCCAGTTCATCCCCAAGAATGATCGTACCAGAAAGTGTCTGTTCACAGGACATTACAACTCGTAAATATATCCAGTAAAGTAGATATATCCTGCGGAAGCCAAGCCAGATCAGCGCTTCTGGAGCGCGCGTCCCTTTCGCTTCGCTCAAGGGGACTTTGTATTGGCGCGCAGGTAAGCATTGAGAATAAAGAATTAATTCGAACATATACCATCATGTAAATACTGTAAATATGATCAGAACACAGTTTTCAAAGAATAGCAAGAGCAAAAAGACATTCCAGAAATCAATATTGTAATCATGAATAAAAACATATCAGAACAGCAAAGTGAAAACTATTGAATTAAAATCAGTTAAAGAAAAAGGGTAATAGAGTGAGCACAGCAGCGACGCAGATTTCCCGAGGACTCTCGTACCTCAGTACAGTAAGCAACGTGGGCAGGCTTATCTTCTGTGTTCGGAATGGGAACAGGAG
>NZ_CAAGTW010000006.1:0-177753 GCF_900774285.1 Methanococcoides sp. NM1 | reverse complement strand
TGGGCAGGAAGTGTGTGATGCAGATGGTACTCTGAGATGGCAATACACAGGAAACTGGAATGTCGCTCATGTCTTCACCTTCGAGTCCACCGGACAGGTTTCTCAGCCGGAACAGCCTGATGTGAATAGTGATCCTGTTATGAACTTCATTGGTTCAAAGTCAGTTGATGAAGGATCGACACTTAGTTTCTCTGTAAGTGCTTCTGATGCTGATGGTGATGTCCTTTCCTATTCTGTCACAGGTCTTCCTTCCGGTTCTAGCTTTGATAGTTCCACAGGTGCTTTCAGCTGGACTCCTTCTGAAGGTCAGGATGGAAGCTATGAGGTTACTTTTGAGGTTAGCGATGGTCAGTTAACTGATTCTGAGACCATCCCTATCACAGTTTATTCTGTCAATCATGCCCCTGTTATGAATTCCATTGGTTCAAAGTCAGTTGATGAAGGATCGACACTTAGTTTCTCTGTAAGTGCTTTTGATGCTGATGGTGATGTCCTTTCCTATTCTGTCACAGGTCTTCCTTCCGGTTCTAGCTTTGATAGCTCCACAGGTGCTTTCAGCTGGACTCCTTCTGAAGGTCAGTCAGGCACCCATTCTGTCACCTTTGAAGTGACAGATGGGCAAGTTACTGATTCAGAAGAAGTTACCATAACTGTAAATGGAAACTCTGATCCAACACAGAGTCTAGTGTATGACAACCGACTGCGTGAAGCATCCCCGGATTCAGTTTACTCCGATAACGATTATATCGACATTGGACACAATACTGATGTAGGTCGTTACAGGGATGTCATGTGGTTTGACCTAAGTATGTACAACACAACGGATACAATTGCCAATGCTACCCTTTCGCTATATTGGTACTATCCTGCAAACAATCCACGTAGCCAGGACACGGTTGTAGAGATCTACAGGGCGGCTGACTGGAACTCTGGTTATGTAAGCTGGAACAACAAGGCAGCTGGTATTCCATGGAACAATCCTGGTGGGGATTGGTTCGATAAGAACAATGTAGCCCAGGGCAGTGAGCCTTATGCATCAATAACGTTTGATGCAAACAATCTGCCTGATGACAAGTACTATGAGTTCAATATCACAGAATTGGTGCAGGATTATGTCAGTGACGAATACGACAATACCGGGTTCTTCCTCAAGGCACAAAATGAGTATGACAACTATATTGCTTTCTACAGCTGCGACTGGAGCAATGAGAACCAACGTCCTAAACTGACCATCACTCATACGTCAGGTACTGAACCTGTGAATAACAATGCACCTGTATTGAACTCTATCGGTAGCAGGACACTAGAAGTAGGAAATTCGCTGAGTTTCATGGTAAGTGCCTCGGATGCTGACGATGATACCCTCACCTATTCAGCTACCGGTCTCCCAGCCGGCGCAACTATTGATACCACCTCTGGTGAGTTCAGCTGGACACCATCAGATGGTCAGGCAGGAACTTATGGTGTAATGTTCGAAGTGTCCGATGGGGAACTTATTGATTCGGAAGCCATCATCATTACCGTGAATGCGATAAGCAATGATCCTTTGATCAATAGTGCTCCAGTAATCACTGCATTCGGACCTGCTAATGATGCAGTCTTCGAGGAAGGAAATATCATCAACATTGGAGTAACTGTCTCTGATGCAGATGGACAGGAATTGAATTATCTCCTGAAGATCGATGGCGTTACCGTCAGCACAACTTCCAGTTATGTATGGAATACCGATCATTCTAATGCCGGGACTCATACTATCGAAGCAGTTGTAAGTGATGGAACTGATCAGGTGGCAGCCCAACATGTCCTCACTATAATCAATATTCATCCACGCTGGGATATAAATAGGGATGGTGTGGTGAACATTCTGGATGTTACTATAGTAGCTCAGAACCTGGGTACTAAAAAACCACATCCAAGCTGGGATGTTAATGGGGACGGTGAAGTAAACATTCAGGATCTCACCATTGTAGCATATTACTTCGGTGAAACGGTACAGTGAGATGCATGTTTCGCATCTCATTTTCTTCTTTTTTATGATCTGTAATTCAGGCATTTGATATTTTTATTTCTTCATTTTTCATTTTGGTCAGTATATACTTATTTCTATGAAGTATTCTATCAACTTTTGAATTTACTATAGAAGTAACAATTATAGTTACTTTTATTTGCCGTTATTATATCAGCCTTTTATAAATATCTCATAATAATGATACTCACAACTTCCTTTGTTTTTTCATAATGTATATATAGTACCAACACTATCTGACATACGGGGATTTTGAATTTTGGTGATTACGATCAAGTCAGCTCAACTCATCAAATGCATTTCAAAATAAAGGAAAAAACATGTTTAGCATAAAAAAGATCTTGATAGTAGCAACTATAATCACATTGCTGGCAGTTCTTACTAACGTTTCTGCAGCTGCTTCAGATGTAACTTTAATACCATCATCAGAGGTCGTTGCACCGGATGAGACTTTCACAGTTGATATCTTTGTTTCTCCGGATGTTGATATTGCAGGAATGCAGTTTGATCTGCTTTTCGATAGTTCTCAGTTCCAGATAGCAGGTGTGAACGAGGACAACCTGTTCAAACAAAGTGGCATGGGAACATTTTTCGTTGAAGGTTCTGTAAATTCGGGTTTACTAAATGATGCATACGGTTGTATTCTCGGTGCTTCAGATGTTTCAACACCGGCAACCTTTGCAATCATCACAGTGACAGCCACTGAACAGGCAAATGGTAGATCTGAATTACTCCTGAGAGACGTTATGATCAGTGACTCAACAGGCAATGCTGTGGATCTCGACATAACAAATACGGAGATCACTATTTTGATTTTCGATATAAACCAGGATAATGTGGTTGATTTTGGTGATTATGGATTAGTTGAACAGCATTTCGATGAAACCACATCATATCCTTATCCTCTATGGGATGTGAATCAGGATGAAATTGTAAATGTTCTTGATATGATGCTGGTCCTATCGCATATGGATTAATAAAGGTAAGGGATTCCGATGAAAAAGTATGTTTTCATCTCTGGAAAAAGTAAACTTTATTCCTTACTACTTTTTTCTTTATTCACTATTACCTGCCTTAGTGGAATTGCCAGTGCTGCTACGACCATCAGCATCGTGCCTGCATCTGAGTCTGTAGAAGAAATGCAGGAATTTGCTGTAAACGTATATTTACAGCCAGACCGTCCGGTTGCTGCTATCCAGTTCGACCTGTCTTATCAAAGTGAAATTGTCAGTGTTGTCAGTGTCTTGGAAGGTGAATTCTTAAGGCAGGATGGTGCTCTTGTCTGGTTCAATCCAGGTCAGATCGAAAGCTCAAATGGGAGAATTGATTCTGTATATGGCCTGATACTGGACAAGACAAGCGTTACAGGACCAAGACCTTTTGCCATCATCCAAATGAGAGCCGGCAATGTATCAGGCACAAGTTCCCTGTCCTTATCAAACGTTGTGGTTAGTGATACCCAGGGACAGATTATACCAACGGACATTGTCGACGGATCAATTACTATCGTATCTGATACAGCTTCATCCGGTGAATCCACAACCAGTGATGGAATCACGGATGAGGCTAATTATGAAGCTGCCGAAATTAGCACCACAAGCGGATCCTATGAGGAATTTGAGATCATAGAGAAATCCAGCCGGTCTGTGTATCTTGGTTCTCAGGTCTCTTATCAGTTCGATAAGCCTGAAAATCCCATTATGTACATCAACTACGAATCTCTCACAAATGCCGGTAATGTTGTAGCAACAATTGAAGTCCTTAAGCAGTCATCTCTTCTCGTTTCATCTCCTCCTCCCGGTATTGTCTACAAAGATGTGAATATCTGGTTGGGTAAACCCGGTTATAGCACTGAGAGCAATATGAAGGATGCAGTTATTGGATTCAGAGTAGATCGATCCTGGCTTGAAGAGAACCAGATCTCTGATAGCTCTGTAATGATGTATCGCTATGATCAGGACCTGTGGATCCCTCTTTCAACTACGAAGATCAATGAGAGTAGTAGTTATGTGACTTTTGAAACAGAAACTTCTGTTTTTTCACCTTTTGCGATAGTGGGTGAAAGCTCCAATGATATAACCGGGAAAACAGAGGTTGATTATACTCCTGCAGAGGATGAAAATCTTGATCAGAATGCAGCTTTTATTTTGTGTCTATCGATGTTACTACTCCTATTTGCCAGAAGGCATTAATCTATATAATTCGCTATCAATACTACACAGGTTTGGTAGCTTTAAAATTTTTCTATCATGAATTATCCATTACAATGAGCTCAAAGAAGAACAGACTAATCAATGGGCTCACGCTGGCTGTCGGCGATGTCCATGTCGATCTATGAACCTCCAAATTCGGGAAATTACCTTGAAATTGGTATAGGAAATGACTTTTATACAATATTCAATTCAGTAACTACAAGTGTAATTCCTTGAAACCTGATGCTAACTATCTGAAATATTCATAAATGAGGTGTGATCATGCTTGAGCGAATAATCCCTAAACAGAGGACAACATCCACTCGCCTTGGAGGTCTTTTAATAATAGTGGGTGAGACCATGTTCCTGTTCTCCATCCTGAACTTCCTGATGATAACCCGTATTCAGTATTACAACTCAGGCGATTCATTTGCCAGAACCATATTCCCTGAATATTCTTTCTTCCTGTTGGGAATGTTTTTCGTAGCTTTCATAGGAATGTGGCTTGCATATGTCTATATTTTCCCGAGTAAGCAGAAGTTCTCCCAGGAGCAGGCAGTAAAGGATGACAGGAGTCCCATGTACAACCGCCTGGTGCAGATGCACGATGAAATGCGTGAAATGCAGTCTATGTTAAAAGAGTTGCAGGAAAAGGTAGATACCTTGAGCAAGGATGGACAGAAATAAAAATGACGATAACGGTCGAACCTGTGATCGATGAGCCTGCTCTTTTGGTGTCAGGTGATACAAAGGCCCTTGTACTGGCAGATATCCATCTTGGAATAGAATGGGACCTTTACAGGAGTGGCTTTTCCATACCCAGCCAGATAGAGCAGAGACTTGAGCGTATCATGAGGCTTGTGGAGCAGGAGATACCTGACAGGATCGTGCTGCTTGGTGATATCAAACACAACGTTCCACAGGTTTCCTGGCAGGAACGTGATGAGATCCCTTATTTTATTAGCAGCCTTGCAGAGAAGGCTATTGTTGATATCTTCCCCGGGAACCATGACGGTGGGATCGAGTTCCTGCTTCCGCCGGACAGCGATGTAAATATTTATTCAGCACGTGGAGACGTTATTGACGGAGTAGGCTATTTCCATGGCCACACGTGGCCATCGGTGGAATTGTTATCTGCTGATCATGTTATTGTTGCTCACAACCATCCAACAGTGCGGTTCACGGATGCCATGGGATACTCGGTGGTGGAGCATGTCTGGATAAGGGCACGGTTTGAAAGAGAAGTGCTTGCAGGGCACTTTAAGAGTGCAGACCTCTCTCCTGAAAGTGATGGCTGGTCTGACCCTGATGTGGTAGTAGTCCCGGCTTTCAACGAACTTTGTGGCGGGGTTGCTTTCAATGAGTCCGTGCGTGATGACCTTCTGGGACCGGTATTCTCATCCGGTGCACTTGACCTGGAAAACTCTGACATCTATCTGCTGGATGGTACTTATCTTGGAATATTGAAGAATATCAGGAAACTGGAGGAAACCCGGTCCGATCGAAGCAGAAGCAACAGGAATAACAGAAGTATCAGATCAAAGCGAAAGAGGTCAAAGGAGGCGGGGAAATGAGCTTTGGTAACCAGTTCGATGATTTTCATCCTGCTATTCAGTCGACCCTTGAAAAAATGGGGTTCACTGCTCCCACTAAACCTCAGGAGATGTGCTTCCCGCATCTACTTGCAGGAGAGCATACATTCCTGATAGCACCCACAGGTTCTGGAAAGACCGAGTCTGCAGTACTGCCGATGTTCGATCATATCCTTCGCAAAAGTGAAGAAGGCCGCACAGGTATTTCTGCTCTTTACATAACTCCACTACGTGCTCTCAACCGTGATATGCTCACACGTATCCAGACATGGGGCAAAGAGTTAGACATAACCGTACAGGTTCGCCATGGGGATACTTCACCATACGAAAGGCAAAAACAATCCAAGAATCCTCCTGATCTTCTGATAACAACTCCTGAAACACTTCAGGCAATGTTCACAGGTTCGCGTCTTCGAAAGAACCTTGAATGTGTCAGTTACGTTGTCGTGGATGAGATACATGAACTGGCATCATCCAAAAGAGGTGCACAGCTTTCTGTGGGGCTTGAGAGGCTCGTGGAGATCTCCGGTGAGTTCCTGAGGGTGGGGCTTTCAGCTACCGTGGGCAACCCGGATGTTGTTTCACAATTCCTTGTAGGTTCAGGCAGGGAAGTATCCGTTGTACAGGTTTCCATGATAAGCCTGCTGGAATTCAATGTGGTCAGTCCGCAGGTTACCAATGAGGACGTTGAACTTGGGAGAAAGATCGGCTGTGAGCCGGAGTTTGCATCCCATCTGCGCTGCATCCGTGAGATCGTGGAAAATCACCTGTCAACTCTTATTTTCGTTAATACAAGACAAAGTGCTGAAGCTCTTGCATCGGGTTTCAAAATACTGGAAGCTTCAATAGGAGTGCACCACGGTTCACTTTCAGTGGATGCACGTATCGAAGCTGAAGAATCGTTCAAGGCAGGCGATATAAAGGGCCTGATCTGTACTTCATCAATGGAGCTTGGCATTGATATCGGTAAAGTTGACCACGTGGTACAATATGGTTCTCCGAGACAGGTTTCCCGCCTGCTCCAGCGTGTGGGGCGTGCCGGGCACAGGATACACGAGGTTTCCAGAGGTACGATCCTTGCTATGGGTTCAGATGACATTGTGGAAAGCATGGCCATCACAAAGACTGCAATGCAGGGTAAAGTTGAAAATATTATTCCCCACAGTGGTTCCCTCGACGTTGTGGCAAACCAGATCTCCGGAATGGTGATCGATTTTGGTGATGTTGAGATAAAGAAGATCCATTCCATACTAAGACGGACCTATCCTTTCAGGGACCTTTCCATGGAACAGCTTAAGCGTGTCATCGAACAGGTCACTGATTACCGGATGGTCTGGCGTGAAGAGGGTTCAGACACCATAAGCAGGCGGAAGAAGAGCTGGCAATATTACTACGAAAATCTTTCAATGATCCCTGATGAAAGGAAGTTCGAGATCTACGATATTGTCTCCGGCAGATCCGTAGGAATGCTGGATGAGGCATTTGTTGTTAATTTCGCTTCTCCTGGTGCGGTTTTCATTACCAAGGGTGACATGTGGCGTGTTATTGAGATGAATAACGATCGTGACAGGATAAAGGTAGAGCCTGTCAAGATAATGGGTGAGATCCCAAGCTGGGTAGGTGAGGAGATCCCTGTCCCGTTCGAGGTAGCACAGCAAGTTGGACGCATTCGGTTCAGAGTATCATTCCTGATACACGATGGGAAAAGTGATGAGGAGATCGTTGAAGCACTGATGGAAGAATATCCTGTTGATATTCACAGTGCCCTTTCGGTCATAGAACTCGTAAAGGAACACATTTCAAAGGGCTGTCCGCTTCCTGATAATGATACGATCGTCATTGAGGATGAAGGAGAAGCCATCATAATCAATTCATGTTTCGGACATACTACCAACGAGACCATAGGGAAGGTGATAACTTCCCTCCTTGCTGCCCGTTTTGGTAGCAGTGTAAGCCAGGAGGTAGATCCTTACAGGATAAGGATGCAGCTCCCAAGGCGCATGAAAGCCCTGCAGATTCAGGAAATGATATATGAGATCCAGCCTGAGCATATTGAGCCGATCATTGAGATGACCCTGAAGAACACTTCAGTGATGAAATGGAAGATGGTCCATGTAGCACGCAAGTTCGGTGCATTAAGCAAGGATATTAATTATGATCGCATCAGCATGAAAAAACTGCTTGAGATCTACAAAGATACTTCCATGTATGATGAGGTCATGCGTGAGATCTTCCACAACATGCTGGATGTGGACCAGGCAAGGGATGTGCTTTCGCGCATAGCTTCTGAGGAGATGGTCATATTGGTAAGTCCCATGCCAACACCGATTGGTTCGGCAGGATTTGCAATGAGGCGTGACCTTGTAGCTCCGGAGAAAGCTGACAGGTCCATCGTCCTTGCACTGAAGGACAGGATCATGCACGACCGGATCATATTGTTCTGTGTACACTGCAAGAAATGGGTGTCACGCAGGAAGATCATGAATGTTCCCGATGAGATACAGTGCCCCGTGTGTGATTCCAGAATGGTGGCCGCCCTTAAACCGTGGGAAGAGGAAGAGATCAAGCTTGTCCGGAAACAGGACAAGGTAACTGCAAAGGAAGATGTGAAGCGCATTCAGCGGGTATATCGAAATGCCGGCATTGTGATGGGCAACGGGAAGCTTGCGGTCATAGCTCTTGCAAGCCGTGGTATTGGTCCTGATACCGCTTCACGTGTCATCGAAAAGATGCGTGTGGATGAGGAAGCGTTCTACAGGGACATTATGGCTGCAGAAAGGAACTATGCCAAGAACAAACAGTTCTGGAAATGAGATGTGGGCATCTGTCATCTTCAAAACAGGTCTGCGATTTGCAGTTTTTATGGCGCAATATCCTTATACTTTGTAAATCCAAGAAATCTGTCATGGATATCAGGGACAAGATATTTGCAGCTACAGGTAAAGTTAAAGCAGATACTATCTTTACCGGTGGTCATGTTGTCAATGTCAATACAAAAGAGATATTGGACAGGGACATTGCGGTAAAGAATGGCTATATTGTAGGTATCGGCGAGGTTTCCTGCCTTAAAGGTGATGATACTCAGCTCATCGATGTAAGTGGTCGTTACATCTGTCCCGGACTGATCGATGGTCATGTTCATTTTGAATCCAGCATGGTTACCTTGAGCCAGTTCTCTGTCTCGGCTCTGGAACATGGAACAACATCTGTGCTGATCGATCCTCATGAGATAGCCAATGTCCTTGGTAGGAAAGGCATTGAACTTGTGCTTGAAGAAGCGAAGTCACTACCTTTGAATGTTTTTGTAGCGATCTCATCATGTGTTCCTGCAACCGTTTTTGAAACGTCTGGTGCATCCATCAGTTCGGATGATATTGATTCCCTGATCGATAACGAGAATGTCGTGGGTCTTGGGGAGATGATGGATTATCCCGGTGTATTGTCAGGAGATGAGAACAAGTTATCCATGATTAGGACTGCACTAAAAGACAAGCTCGTGGTCGATGGGCACTGTCCTGCACTCACCGACGAACAATTATGGGGCTATATAGCAGCCGGAATATCCACGGACCACGAATCCATTGAATATGAAGAGGCGCTTGAAAAACTTCGTCTTGGAATGAAGCTTATGATAAGGGAAGGGTCGGCTGCGAAATCTTTTGATCGATTCCTTCCACGGTTTATAGAGGACGGTGTGTCCCTTGAGAACGTTTTCTTTGTTACCGATGACAAACATCCGTCTGATCTGATGGAAGGTTACATGGATGTTATCGTCAGAAGGGCCATAGCAATGGGACTCTCTCCTATTGATGCGATCTGCATGTCCAGCATCAATACTGCAAAGCATTACCATCTTGACAATGTCGTTGGTTCCATTTCAATTGGCAGGAAAGCAGATCTTATTGTGCTTGATGACCTTGACGCTTTCAGCATAAGTTCGGTCTATGCAGCAGGGAAGCCTGTCGATGGCTTCACTCCATCTTATGAATATCCTGATCTCGTTTTTAATACGGTCAGGTTCTCAGAGGTCGATGCATCTGACATGCAACTAAAAGCAACTCCTGATAAGGATTACAGGGTATCAGTGATAAAAATCCTGCCTGATCTCATCCTTACAGAAAAAGAGAATGCAATACTTCATTCAGACCTTGATGGTGTGTTGCTTCCGGACGGTGATAATGATGTTCTGAGTGTTGCTGTGATCGAAAGACATGGAAAGGCAGGTAACATAGGGCTTGGTTTTATCAAAGGAATAGGCATCAGAAATGGTGCTATCGGTCAGAGCATAGGGCACGACAGCCACAACGTTGTGGTAACAGGGGATAATCATTCAGACATGGCATTGTGTGCCAACAACATTCGGGAGATGAATGGTGGTATCTGTGTTGTCAATGATGGTAAGGTAGTTGACAGGCTTGAACTTCCGTTTGCCGGTCTGTTAAGTACTCTTCCTGTCGAAGAGGTCGAAAAAAGATTGAACGATCTGCACATAGCAGTAAAAAGTATAGGATGTACCCTTCCTGCACCATTCATAACCCATTCATTCATAGCTCTCCCGGTGATCCCCTCGTTGCGGCTTACTGATATGGGGCTTTTTGATGTGGATAATTTCAGTCTTGTATCTCCTATAGGGGAAGAGATGGGATCTTCAAAATAATATCAGTTGACAACAAAATCATCAGAAAGACGAGAGCCGATATTGAAATGATAAAATAAAAGAATACATTAGAAAGTAGTGCAGGACATTTTTCCGACAGGTGTCAGCAAGATGCCAGTAAGGTGTTAGTAAGATCTCAGAAAGTTTCCAGCACAACTTTCGCTTTTTCAAAGAAATATTTACAAAGAAATATCTGCAAAGAACTTGCTCATCCAAACTTCTCAATATAGCTCTTGTAAGTCCTGATATATTCTGCATGAGGCCATATAAGGGGTATCGTTACGTATGCCATTCCATCCTTCCATTTTGGATGGTTGCGTATATTCTCGATCATGGTAAGTTTACTATCCCTGAGAATTTTTGCATTGGTATAGTCTTCATACCATATCTCGAACCTTTCAATTGTCGAGATGTGTTCCGGCAGGAGATAGTTGTGTGACATATCCAGTACCCAGCCCATGTACATCTCTGCCATATCCTCGTCATCAATGGCAATATAGTGGTTTGCAAGCTGGCAGGTAAAGTGGCACCATGGTCCGTATCCTCCGTTATTCCTGTCCCATATTTCCGGATAGCGGTTCAAACCTCCTATTTCCTTATCCCAGAGGTTATCGTGTATCCTCCTGACCGTATAACGGTTCTTGATATCATGCTGGTCGATGAGCTCAAAGTATGCAGGTGCGTATTCCACAACATCCACATCGATGACGCTTGATGCAAAAGCATCATATCCGATAGGGTTGCTGCTTTTCTCTTTCACACGGATACATTTGATAAATGAACGCCTACGTGGGCTATACATCCGCGTAAGGATGGCTTCCCTGACCTTTTCAGCCTCAGCTTTCCAGTTGGCGACATCTTCACCAAGAGCCTCTCCCATTTTTACTGCCGCAAGGATCCCTGCACAACAGGCAGAGTTGGCATAGATCTCAAACCCATGCTCGTAGGCCGGATATTCATGGATGCTGTTCACGGTATGGATCAGGTCGACCTCTTCGTTCTTGTTCATCAGTATGAACTCGACGGCTTTCTTAATCGTTTCCCAGTGCTTTTCCACAAAAGTCCTGTCAGCCATTGATTCAAAGAAGAGTCCACCTGTTGCTTCGAAATATTTACCCATGGCAAAAAGGACCAGACCGTTTCCATCGATCTGGAGATCCTTGTAGCTGGCGTCATTTCCGTCAACATCATATCTCTGGGAAAATTCTCCCAGAGGTTTCTGGGAGTTCAGGACGAATTCAAGACCTCTTCGGGCCTCATCCATCATCTCGGCTTCAATGCAGCCAAGTATTGCCACAGAGTGATCTCTCGGGTAGATAAAAGGATAACGTGTTCCTGGCGGACTTGCATAAAATCCTCCTTTTTCATGCTGGTTGTTCTTCAGGATCTTCACGCTGTTCTCGTAGAGTTTTTCAGCTTCGATCAGGTTCAAAGAATTCACTCCTTTTTAAGGTAATTGATCTTGCAAACGTAATACGCTTTCTCAAGATACTTATCCACATCTTCTTTTGTCATATTTGCCTTTTCAAGGGCTTTCTCGTTGTAGACGAAATTGTTGGTTCGGGGACATCTTGATCCCACGTTAAGAAGTTCAACACCTGCCATCATCCCTCGTCTCTTAAGGTAGCTGTGATGAAGTATGCCTGTGACCGTTGTAAGTGCCGGATAGTCCCATCCGTCTTCCGCTTCCATCATTTGCTTGTTAGAAAGGTTTATGAGCTCTACGAATTGTGAAGGTCTCTCCCCGTAGATCTTTATAAAATCAAGAAGTTTGTTTGAGAACGGACACACCGGCAAATAGTTGATCTCATCTTCGCGAGCACCTTCAAATCCCGGTCCTTCGATCTCAGCCATTTCTTCTCCGATCTCACGTAACCATTCCAGTGCGTTCTGAATCCCGTTTTTGTCTACCATCTTGATAATACCTATCAAAAAGGCTCTTGATATCATATTCTCAATTCGTGTCATTCCCTGTACCCCTTTAGACTCTTATTATTAAATTTCTGATCCCTTCTCGATTATCTCGCTGATCGCATTGTTCCACCCTATAGGTCCGATACCCTTTACACGCTTTATCTTCGGATCAGTTATGGAAGGATCGTGTAAACTACCCGGCTTTTGTACAAGAACAGGTATATCCACAGATCCCAGCATTGGCAGATCATTCAGGCTATCGCCCAGACCTATTGTAGTAACATCAGTGAACTGCTGTTTGTAGATATCACTTAGTATCCTGACAGCTTTGCCTTTATCATTATTTCCGATTATATGCCAGTATCTGCCACCTCTTGTGTGGTTGTATCCTGCAGATCCTATGAGTTCCATTATCCGGGAGGCTTTATCTTCAGTCTCATCGATTATCCGGAAAACCTCATCATATTCGCGTATCTTTGCAAGTCCCGCAGAGTGAAGATCAAGTCCTGTATCCTCACTTACTTCTTCAGTGGTCATATTTCCGAAATTGATTATCTCAATACCGGAGCTCTTACTGATCTCAATTAGTGTATCTTTTAATTTGGAATAGCTGGTCCCAAGTTCTATGACATTATAGTTCCCAAGCTTGTGGTCGAACTTCAGATCAATATCAAAATATTCTTCCGGTATGAATATGCCTCCACCATTCTCCGATATGAATGGATGGCGGCAGTCCAGTTCTTCAACATAGACCTCGATCTCTGCACGTGTTTTGCTGGTACAGAATATTAACGGTATATCTTTTTGTTTCAGCAGGTCAAGAGCAGTTCTTGCTGCCTCGTATGAATATGTATCATGGTCTATTAAAGTGCCATCAAGGTCTGTAAATACGATATATCTCAAGATCGTTCCCCCTACCAGCAGTTAAAAAAACATTCGGCCATATGTTAATATTTCGACCGACCGTTGCCAGTTTTATATTTCCCGTTCGTATAAAAGCTTATATTGAATGTCCTATATATAGATATTCAACCTATCATACAAACGGAAATATTGGGATGCATCTACAGTTGGGGGAATGCATTTCGAGCAGTCCTTTTCCCGGGTTATGAATGCTTTACAGGCTATCAGATCTACTGGGGAGTTAGATGGATTTCTATCAAGAATATATTACGACAATTCATGATTTTAGTATTGATAAAGAAAGGCTTATCAAGAGAATAAATGAACTTAAGAGTCGCAGACCTGCATCACTCGTTATTCCTATTTTGTATGAGGAGGTTAACAATCCACCTCTTAAGAATATAATTTCCAATCTCAATGAGGGTACGTGCGTTAATCAGATAGTCATTGCTCTTGCAGCTGAAAATGTGGAACAGTATATTCACGTGGTGGAATTTTTCAAGGAATTAAATGTACCTCACATCGTGGTCTGGTGTGATGGCCCAAGGATCCAGCATACCTTATTCACAATGAAAAAGATGGGAATTGACCTTACATCCTATAAAGGTAAAGGAAAAGATGTCTGGATAGCTACGGGAATAGCTACTCTTGATTCCTATGCTATTGCTTATCATGATGCTGATATTGTCACTTATTCAAAGGATTTCCCTGCAAAACTGCTATATCCTGTTGTGGAACCTGAACTTAACTTCTTTTTCAATAAAGGATATTATGCCAGGATCAACATGGAAAAGAAGACCATGCACGGTCGTGTTTTCAGACTTTTCGTCCGTCCTTTGCTTGATACTTTACAAATGGATTCAAAGGCAGACATACTTCGGTATCTTCTTGCTTTCAGGTATACTCTTGCAGGGGAGTTTGCTATGACCAGTGATCTTGCCATGAACATACGTATCCCTGCAGATTGGGGACTTGAAGTCGGTCTTCTTGCAGAGGTCTACAGAAATACAACGACTAAAAAAGTGTGTCAGACTGATCTTGGTTATTATGATCACAAGCATCAGGACATAGGTTCCAACAGATCCGAAGGTCTTTGTAAAATGGTCGGTGATATCTTCACAACCTTTATGAGGATCGCAACGGAATCCACGGATAACAAAATATCTCATTCTTACTTGCATGGTATCCATGTAAAATACAAGCGCCTTGGTCAGGATCTTATACGCAGGTATCATGCTGATGCTCTTTGCAATGGCCTGTGCTATAACAGGCATGAAGAAGAGCTATATGTTGATATGTTCGCAAACGTCATCAGGAGAGCAGGTGAAGATTACCTTGAACATCCTTCAGATGTGCTCATGCCTGACTGGACCCGTACACTTTCAGCTATGCCGGACCTTCGTGAACAGTTGTATGAAGCCTGTCTTGCTGATGAAAAAGAATATTGCAAAGAATAATGAGATATTCTTTGGCTTGTGGCGGGGAGGATCTTCAAGGTTCAAAATTTATGCTGATACTTCCGGAGTTCTCTGCCAGGTTCTTTGACATGAAGCCTGCCTCCAGGCTGCACATGTGAAGTACTGCACATGGGATCAGGCAGGTAGAACTGCATTTTGCATCTTTTGCTTTCCTGATGACATAGTTATCATCGATCCCGAATATCTCCATCATCGGGACTTCCAAGTGGGAAAATTCCTTTATCTTTTCACATGGGCTTTCGATATCGATGATAATCTTATCGCCGTTCAACTGGCCGTTTATTGTATGAGTAAATCCACATATTGTCGAATCGACAGTGATAGTTGTCATATTGTTATCCTTTTGTCCTATGTCCCATATTCCACATTTCATATTTCACAGATTCCACATCTTCTATATTCAGAAATACTTTCTTCTATATATGTACAATAAGTTATCCTTAAATAAACCTCAAGAGCATACATATTAAAAACTTAGGATCAGGAGCTACCAAGAATGTCACATCCACCTGCCTCTTTATTGCTATCTGAAAGATCCATGAACATACCTCCTTTCTATGTCATGGAAGTACTGGAAAGTGCCCAGAAACTGGAACGATCCGGCAGAGACATTGTTCATCTTGAGATTGGGGAACCTGATTTTCCAACAGCACCACACATCTGTGATGCAGCGAACCGGTCACTTGCAGCCTGTAACACTCGCTACACTCATAGTCTGGGCCTGTATGAGCTAAGAAGTGCCATAGTGGATGATTATAACAACCGGTTTGGGCTTGAACTTGTTCCCGAGCAGGTCCTTGTGACATCCGGGACAAGTCCTGCGTTGATGTTGACCTTCATGGCATTGCTTGATCAGGGGGATAAGGTTCTCCTGCCAAATCCACATTATGCCTGCTACCCGAATTTCGTCAGTGGTCTTGGTTGCACATCGAATTTTGCATACACATCCGAAGAGAATGGTTTTGGCCTGACCCCGGAACTTGTGTCGAAGAACCTTGATGCTGATACCAGTTCAATTCTGATCAATAGTCCCTCCAATCCAACAGGTTATGTAATGCCATCAAAGGACATGCAGGGAATTGCGGAAATAGCAGGGGACATTCCAATCATCTCGGACGAGATATATCAGGGGCTTGTTTATGGCGGAAAGGATCACAGCATACTTGAGTATACTGACAATGCCTTTGTTCTCAATGGATTTTCCAAGAAATACTGCATGACAGGATGGCGGCTTGGATATCTCATTGCACCTCTTGATTGCATGAGGGTCCTGCAAAAGCTCCAGCAGAACTTCTTCATATGTGCCAACAGCTTTGTCCAGGGGGCAGGTATCGCTGCACTTCGTGGTCCGCAGGAGCATGTTGATGAAATGGTGACCACATATGACAAACGCAGGAAATACATGCTGAAGAGACTGGAAGAGATTGGATTTAAAGTTGGATACGAACCAATGGGTGCTTTCTATGTGCTTGCTGATGCCCATGAGTTTGGAAATGACTCTCTTGAACTGAGCCGTACAATACTGAATGAGGCAGGCGTGGCTGTCACTCCGGGAATTGATTTTGGCGATGGTGCGGAAGGATATATCAGGTTCTCATATGCTAATAATATGGAGAATATTGAAGAAGGGATGGAGAGGCTTGATGCTTTCTTGAATGGGTGAACAGGTCAAGTTTTAGAATTAACTAAAAAACAATCCGGGATATCTTGGAATGTATCTTGGAATATATCTTGGGGTTCTATTATTTACATAGAATTATACTCTGTATCTAATTATTCCCTTTTGAAATTAATTAAATCTAGACTTCAGTAATTATATATATACATGCATTATTATATAATCCATGATTGAATATCCTAATGTTTATGAAAATTATCCACTTGTTGCGAAGTGGTTCCCTGAAAAATGGGTGAAATCTGAAATTGAAAAAAATGAGCATTTGGTCATAAGGCAATTAATTCTTGATGATAAACAATCACTCAAGTTCTTAGATAATCTTGAAGATTGTTTGGAACTCATGGACAAGGAAATGAGCGAACATAATACCCATTTCCGAACACTGCAGAATAAAGATCAATTCATTAGCACATTAGCCGAACTAAAAGTTGGTTGTTTTTTTAAAAATATGGGTTTTAATATTGAATTTGAGCCTCCTCTTATAAATGGAAAAAAAGCTGATCTAAAAACAGTTCTAAATTGTGAAGAATTGTATATAGAAGTTTCAACCAGAAAAGGAATTCCAGAAGGTGAAGTTGTTGAAAACAATCCTTTTGAAATAACAACTATCAAAAAAAGAGAGCCTAGAGCGTTCAAAGATAGGATACTAGAAGAAAGCGAACAGTTATTGAAAACCAAACCAGGTATTGTGGCCCTTTATTTACATCCATCCTCTGCACCTGAAAAAATAAATATTATACGTGCTTTTGGGTTTGACTTTATATGGGACAAAGAAACAGATACAATTGAATATGGGGAAAAGCACGACACTTCCATGATTTCTGCTCTCTTGCTAATTATTGATAATGATTTCACATTATGCTTGAACCCTATAGCAAATAATCCTCTGCCAAGTGGCATAATAAAAAAGTTTGGGGAAAATAACGTAGAAATAATAGATCCTGAAATTATAAATTAAACAATTAATTACTGATGACCAATAGGCACAAAAAAATTCATGCCTAATTTTTGATTTCGAGGGGAGAGATTCGAGCTTTTTTGTTTAGTTCAGCGCAACATAGCTTAAGCATAAGGGTATGTTTTAACCAATGAGTTAAGCAGCACAATAGCTGGAATTAAATTTAGAACAATCCAAATCCAAATCCAAATCAACAAAAGAAAAAAGAAGTTCGTATGCGTCAACCGCATACGAATCAATTGATTTTAGTTCTTGTCAACGAATTTCCTGAACAGGCGTGCCTGGAATCCGTGATATTTAGCAAATCCTTCGGCATCCTTCTGGTCGATGCTTGTTCCATCAAAGGACACAAGTTCTTCTGAATAAAGTGCAGCCGGTGAGGTTCTTGCAAGGATGGTGAGGCTTCCTTTGTAAAGCTTCATGGTAACAGTACCGCTGACACGTCCCTGTGTCTTGTCAATGAACGCATTCAGGTCATCGTAGAGTGGTTCGTCCACAAGACCGTAGTATGCAAGCTCAGACCACTGTTCATCTACCATTGCCTTGAACTTGAGTTCAGAGCGGGTGAGGACCAATTTTTCAAGGTCCCTGTGTGCTGCGAGGAGTACGGTTGCTGCAGGGTGCTCATAGTTCTCACGTGCTTTAAGTCCGAGGACACGGTCTTCGATCATGTCAGTACGTCCAACACCGTGTGTGCCTGCAATGACGTTCAGCTTCTCAATGAGCTCCACACCGCCCATCTTCTCACCATCAAGTGATACTGGCACACCGTTTTCGAAACCGATCACGATTGTCTGTGCATCAGGTGCGTCTTCAGGTGAAGCTGTCCACTTGTAGATCTCCTCAGGTGGGATGTATCCGGGGTCTTCGAGCTTTCCGCCTTCAATGCTTCTGCTCCAGATGTTCTCGTCAACGCTCCATGGTTTTGCAGTGGTCACACCTACTGGTATGCCATGTTCTTTTGCGTATTCGATCTCCCATTCACGGGTCAGGTTCATCTCCCGCATAGGTGCGATGACATCCATGTCGGTAAGCCTGAACACAGCCTCGAAACGAAGCTGGTCGTTTCCTTTGCCGGTACAACCGTGTGCAAGTGCAACAGCACCTTCCTGCTCTGCGATCTCGACGACCTTCTTGGCGATAAGCGGGCGTGCAATGGATGTTCCCATAACATAGCCTTCGTAGTCACCATTGGCTCTTATTAAAGGGAAGATGTAATCGTTCACGAATTCTTCGCGAACATCGAGGGTGAAATGCAGGTCACTGATCTTCTGTGCCTTTTCTTCTGCCTGTGCGACATCTTCCTTTGGCTGTCCTACATCGACTGCTACTGTTATGACCTCGTCATATCCGTATTCCTCTTTTAGGAGCGGGATACAGATGGATGTGTCCAGTCCTCCGGAATAAGCAAGTACTACTTTCTTTGACATGATATTTGCTTCCTTTAAATGATAATTAGTTCCTGATGATATCTTTGTGATATTCATTGATGGACTTGATGGTAATGTCTCCTTTCTTCATTGAGACAATGGCATCAGCCGCAGCTTTTGCAGCCTGGATCGTAGTAATGTACGGTACCTTGAAGTCGACTGCTGCACGGCGGATGTTGTATCCGTCCTTTCGTGACTGCCTTCCGGTTGGTGTGTTCACAATGAGTGCGATCTCATCCCTGCGCATCATATCGATGACGTTAGGACTGCCCTCATGCACTTTCATCACTGCTTCCATATTGATGCCCTTCTCAGCAAGGAAATTCACAGTACCTTTAGTACCGATCAGCTTAAGCCCTGCATCCTGCATCTTACGGGCAGTTTCAACAAAGGTGTCCTTGTCGTTCTGCCTGATGGACATGAAAACGTAACCGCTAAGTGGCAGGATATTGTCTGCACTGAGCTGTGCCTTAAAGAAAGCACGTCCGAAATCATAGTCAATTCCCATGACCTCTCCGGTACTCTTCATCTCAGGACTTAGCACAGGGTCTGCGCCTGGTAATTTGTCGAATGGAAGTAAAACTTCCTTGACGGAGTAATGTTTCACAGGTATCTCATCATGGTTTGCATAGCCAAGGTCTTCAAGTGTATGTCCGATAATGACCTGTGCAGCTATCTTGGCAAGTGGGAGCCCGACAGCCTTTGATACGAATGGTATCGTTCGGCTGGAACGTGGGTTTGCTTCAAGCACATAGACCTTTCTGTTCTGCTCTGCCATCTGGATATTGATAAGTCCCTTTACATTGAGCGCAAGTGCGATCTTACGGGTATAATCACGTACTGTAGCGAGTGTTTCTTCGGAGAGTGAATATGGTGGGATCACACATGCAGAGTCACCGGAGTGTACACCTGCTTCTTCAATGTGTTCCATGATAGCACCGATAAGCACTTCTTTTCCATCACAGACAGCATCTACATCGATCTCGATCGCGCCTTCAAGGAAGTCATCGATAAGTATTGGATGCTCAGGAGAAACACGAACTGCTTCTCTCATATAACGTTCAAGGTCTGACTGCTCATAGACGATCTCCATTGCACGTCCACCGAGAACATATGATGGTCTGACCAGTACAGGGTATTCGATGCGTGATGCGATCGCAATTGCATCTTCCTGGGATGTTGCATAACCTGCTTCAGGTTGTGCGACGTCAAGCTTGTTCATCATCAGGTTGAACTTCTCCCTGTCCTCTGCCATGTCGATATCTTCCGGAGAGGTTCCGAGGATTATCGTATCGATATCGTCACGACGATCAAGCTCTTTCTGGAGTGGCATTGCAAGATTGACAGATGTCTGTCCACCAAACTGGACAAGCACTCCGTATGGTTTCTCGCGTTCGATCACGTTCATGACATCTTCAAGTGTAAGGGGCTCAAAGAACAGCTTGTCGGATGTATCGTAGTCAGTTGATACTGTCTCCGGATTGTTGTTAATGATATGTGCCTCAATACCATCCTCACGGATGGCTGTGACAGCGTGGACGGTACAGTAGTCGAACTCGATACCCTGACCGATGCGTATCGGACCTGCTCCGAGGATCAGGACCTTCTTCCTGTCGGTTGGCTGGTCTTCGCACATAGTCTCATAACATGAATAATAATAAGGGGTCTCTGCAGCGAATTCCGCAGCACATGTATCTACCATCTTGTAGGTGGTGGTGATCTCATTATTGCGGCGCAGGTCAGTTATCTCCTCTCGTGCCTTACCTGTCAGTTCTGCAATTCTATCGTCGGTGAATCCCAGTCTTTTAGCAGATCTGAGTATGTCGATGTCCGTCTCGCCGGCAAAAAGTTTGTTTTCAAGATCCGCTTCCATCTCGATAATGTTGTTGATCTTCCTTATGAAGAATACATCAATACCTGTAAGTTCGGAGACTTCCTCAATGCTCATCCCGGTCTTCAATGCATGGAATACAACAAAGAGTCGTTCGCTTGTAGGTGTTTTCAGCAGGGTTGTCACCTCTGCCTGATCCCACTTCTTGCTTCCTAACTTCATGTCGATGTCAAGAGAGCGGACGGCTTTTTGAAGTGATTCTTCAATGGTACGTCCGATGGACATTACTTCACCGGTACTTTTCATAGCAGTGGTCAGTGTCTTGTCAGCGGTGACGAACTTGTCGAATGGCCATCTTGGTATCTTTGTAACAATATAGTCGATGGTAGGTTCAAAGGATGCAGGTGTCTTCTTGGTGACATCATTGAGTATCTCATCAAGTGTCATTCCAATTGCGATCTTTGCTGTGACCCTTGCGATAGGATAACCGGTCGCTTTTGAAGCAAGAGCTGATGATCTCGAGATACGTGGATTCACTTCAACGATCCTGTATTCGCCGTCCTTGGCAGCGAACTGGATGTTACACCCACCTTCAATGTCGAGAGCACGTATGATCTTTATAGCAGCTGTACGAAGCATCTGATGTTCGATGTCGTTAAGCGTCTGAGAAGGGGTAACTACAATGGACTCACCTGTGTGAACTCCCATTGGGTCAAGGTTCTCCATGTTACAGATGACGATACAGGTATCGTTGGAGTCACGCATGACCTCGTATTCGAATTCCTTCCATCCGAGAACGCTTTCCTCGATGAGAACCTGATTGATCCTGCTGCGGCGCAGGCCTCTTTCGGATATCTCGAGAAGCTGTTCTCTTGTGTATGCGATACCGCCACCGGCACCTCCAAGGGTGTATGCGGGGCGTATGATAAGGGGTAATCCGAGTTCATCAATGATCGCTTCAGCTTCTTGAAGTGTGGAAACTGCCACACTTCTAGGCACTTTCTCACCGATGGCTTCCATCTTGTTCTTGAAGAGCTCACGGTCCTCGGTGTTCTTGATAGCTTCAAGAGATGTTCCAAGCAATTCCACATTGAACTTCTCGAACACACCCATTTCAGCAAGCTCACTTGTAAGGTTAAGACCTGTCTGACCGCCGATGCCTGCAATGATGCTGTCAGGTCTTTCCTTCTCGATTATCTTAGCGATTATCTTTGCTTCAAGCGGTTCGATGTAAACGGCATCTGCCATCTCCGGATCGGTCATGATAGTTGCCGGATTGGAGTTTACAAGGACCACTTTGTATCCTTCTTCTCTTAATGATCTGCAAGCCTGGCTTCCTGAGAAATCGAATTCTGCTGCCTGTCCGATCATGATCGGTCCGGAACCTATCAGCAGGATCTTCTTAATATCTGTCCGTTTTGTCATTATACCCTGCCTCCCATAGCTTTCATGACCTTTCCAAAGAATATCTTTTCCGTGTCCCTTGGTCCGGCATGTGCTTCCGGATGATACTGGACACTGAAGATGTCAAGATCGTTGTGTTCGATTCCCTCGACTGTATTATCATTAGTGTTGATCTGTGTGACAGTTACATCAGTATTGTCAAATGAGTCACCTTCAACAGCAAAACCGTGATTCTGTGATGTTATGTGGACAATTCCGGATTTCAGGTCCTTCACCGGCTGGTTTGCTCCGCGGTGTCCGAATTTAAGTTTATATGTATCTGCTCCAAGTGCTCTCGAGATCACCTGGTGTCCGAGGCAGATACCTGATATTGGCATTGTTCCTGCGAGATCCTTGACAACATCAATAGCATTCTGTGCATTCTGAGGGTCTCCCGGGCCATTGGAAAGGAAAAGCAGATCCGGGTTGTAATCCTCGATCACAGAAGTGGGTGTGTTGGCAGGCACTACTGTAACATTAACTCCTCTTCTCAGAAGACTTAATGAGATGTTCTTCTTCATTCCAAGATCAAAGAGCACAACGTGTTTTCTGTCAGCGGTCTTTACCTGACTTTCTATTGTGTAAGGCTCTTTGCAGGTTACCCTTGAGATAAGATCAAGGCTTGAAATGTCGGGCTGTTCCCTTGCCAGCCTGACTGCTTCTTCACCATCGTCGCTGCCGTTTATCATTGCAGCACGCATGGTACCATGCTCTCTGGTACCGATGGTAAGCATACGTGTGTCAATACCGGATATCCCCGGCTTACCTTCATCCTCCATCAATTTGTAAATATTACGCGTGGAAAGGCGGTGACTTGGAAATGGGCAGGCTTCCCTTACCACAAGACCTTCGGCCTTTACGCCGTCGGACTGGAATGTTTCATCATTGACACCATAGTTCCCTATCAAAGGGTACGTGAACATTAATATCTGACCAGTGTATGAAGGGTCTGTAAGTGACTCCTCATATCCAGTGTACTGGGTAGTAAAAACAAGTTCTCCGCAAACGATACCTTCGGCACCGAAACCAGTACCTTTTAAAATTGTTCCATCTTCTAATCCTATTACTGCAGACATCATCCGAACCTGCGAGTACATGTCATGAATAGGCTATAAGCGTTACGATGGAATTTACAATTTTCAAAACAGATGTAATTAATATGGATATTACTTCGAAAATAACAGGATAATATACGCTAAAATTAATAAAAGGAAAATAAAAGGACTGTCTCACAGCCCTTTCAGGAAGTTCCTGAGGAAGAATAATATGACGAATATAGACATGGCAAACAGTATCGTGAGAGTCCTTAATGGTGATTCTTTTGCAAAGTCTTCAAGTTCTTTTAATATATTGAATTCTTCTTCTTCCATCACCAGCTCCTTGTCCTGCCCCAACTCAATTGGTCTATCAGTGTCTGAAAGTGTAAGTGTCCAGATATTGTAGTCACCACCTTCGTTCGATGCAAATGCTATTTTGTCGCCGTCAGGACTCCAGGCAGGGTATGTTTGAGTCGAATTTTCAAATGTTATCTGTTCTATGCCTAGACTATTTGAGTTCATTACCCATATATCGGAATTTCCAGACCTGTCAGATACAAATGCTATCTTTGTACCGTCAGGATTGAACACCGGATGTGTGTTCTCAAAAGTGTCATTTCGGAGGACAACAGGAACCCTGTTAGTAAGATTCACGGTCCAGAGGTTGCCTTCCAATGAATATGCCAGCATTTCACCTTCAGGTGACCAGGAAGGTGCTCCTTCATCATTAGCTGAATCGGTAATCTGCTGATTTTTACCACCATCAGGGTTCATTACCCATATGTCATAGTTGCCTGAAACCTTGGACAGATATGCTATCTTTGTTCCATCAGGACTCATCACGGGTGCCCTTTTGTCAGCATTTTCAGTTATCTGTGAGGTGTTGCTTTTGTCCGCAAGCTCAACCACACGGATACTGATGAACTTGGAAGAGAATGGCTGGACGTGCTCTGTAGCATAATAGATGAATTTTCCATCCGAACTGAAAGAAGGCTCTCCTTCCCATGCAATGGTATCATATACTCTTGTTTGGTCAGAGCCGTCTGTATTCATTACCCAAATGGCTTGCTCTGAAGAATACGTGATCAGCTTTCCATCAGGACTCCATGCTGGTGTCCTCTGGTTAACATCGAAGGTAAGTTGTTCTGTCTCTTCTATTGTTATAGCACCTGCTAAAGCTGTTGATATCAATAGTATCGACGCGATCAATGCAATCTTTAAGACTAATGTACCAGTGTTATTTCTCCCAAGTGTCATAATATCTAACAAATATTATGTATTAATACACTCATTAATCTTTTGTTTCATGAGTTCACTGAGAACTTTTCCGTCAACCTTTCCACGGAATTCTCCCATAACGATTCCCATGAGAGGTCCTACGGCTGCTGCTCCCTTTTCTTTCACAAAGTCCTGTCTTTCTTCCACGACCGTTGAGATGAACTCTTCGATCTGTGATGTGTCAATGCCTGTAAGTCCAAGATCTTCCAGGCTGTCCCGGATATTGACCTTTGGTTTCTTTGCAACATAGCGGAGTATCTGTTCGATACCCTCTTTGGCCACATCACCTGAAGATATGATCTCGAACATCTGTTTGAAATGCTCATCATTAATGTTAGTAACGTTCACACCATCACGTTTGAGTTCAGGTACAAGTCCTGTGAGTGTGGTCACGATAAGAGTTGCAGTGACATTTTTGTCATTGTTGAACCTGCTCATCAATTCCTCGAAAAGTGTCAGGTCCTGTGAATATGCGATCTTCTCTGCAAGTTCCTCGTTGAGTCCGTAATCTTTGCTGAACCTCTTTGCTCTTTCTGTGAGAAGCTCCGGGATCTCGATAGTGTCAAAGTACTCCTTCCTGATCTCCACCTGTGGTACATCTGTCTCGGGGTACATCCTTGATGCACCTGGAAGTGGTCTCATGTATGCGCTGTTACCATCAGGAAGTGCACGTCTGGTCTCTTCCGGAACGAACTCAAGTGCTTCCTTTACACGGATCAGCACACTCTCCATCGCACCCCGGGCACGTTTCTCTTTGTCTGCTACCATGACGACAGCATCGCCTTCTTTTGCACCGACGAGATCACGCAATGAGGCGACCTCATCTTCGGTTATACCATAATTGGGCAGTTCATCAGTGTGGAATATGCCACCTACGCCTGAGGTCTTTGCGCGGTCGGAAAACTCGGTGCCCAGACGTCTTCCGGGCTGTACTTCCATTCCCACATGTCCTGCGAATCCGGGCAAAAGAACTGCAAGTACCTTTCCTTTCTTGAGTGATTTCTTTATGACCTTTGATTCTGTTTCCCTGAACAGGTCGGTCACATCAAATATCTCATCATGGACACTTGCATCTCTTTCCAGAAGGGATCTGCGTATCTCAAGCAAGTTGACCTGCCTCTCGGCTTCCCTTTCAACAATAGTTTCGATAAGATCAAGAGCCTGGACACCTTTGACCTCCACACGGGCTCCTTCTGCAATGGATATGTTAACATCCTGCCTGATGGTGCCAATACCTCTTTTTACCTTACCGGTAGAACGGAGTAGCATACCGATATTGGCAGCCGTCTCTTTTGCATGGGCCGGTGAGATTATGTCCGGTGCTGTACCGATCTCCACGAGCGGGATGCCAAGCCTGTCAAGTGAGTATGTGATAGAATCGCCTGCATCCTCTATTTTCTGTGCAGCCTCTTCTTCCACACAAAGGACATCGACACCTACATCTCCTTCAGATGTGTCGAGGTGTCCGCCTCCTGCGAGGAAAGCAGTTCTCTGGAATCCGCTTGTATTTGATCCGTCCACAACTATCTTTCGCATAACGTGGAGCTGCTCCACTGGCACCATGTGCAATAGCTTTGCAATTGATAATGCGATGTCAAGTGACTCTTTGTTAAGTTCACGAGGTGGTTCCTCATCATTTTCCACAAGGCAGGTGCTGTCGTATGCTTTGTAGATATATTTCCTGTTGACCTTTGTCTGCTCAAGTGCTGCCCTGTCGGTCTCCCCCATCTCACTTGCAGTAGGGCGCAGGTAACGGAAGAATTCAAAGTTCGACTCATCCGTGTCACGTATCTTAGTAGGGCATCTACAGAAGAGTTTCTCCTTTGAGTTCAGCTGCTGATGAATCTCAAGTCCGCATTTTAGTCCAAGTTCACGGTAGTCGATCTTTTTGCTCATAAAAGTATCACCAAAAATTACTCTGTCACAATCTAGACAACAAAATGTGTTAGGCGTTATAAAAGTATTGTTTGCTATTTATTTACTGGTATAAGGGTATCGTCCTTTATAATGGTTTCAGGAATATCTTAAGATGATAGATGTGGCTGATGGCACAGGCAGTTCCTATGCCTGTATATCAGCAGACCCCGTGAAATTGGATACTATCTGTTTCCTGAAAAAGTGATCATTGCATAATTTAACTTTTCTGATTTTAGATCTTACTTTTCCATGGACCGGTGGATCTCTTCTGCGTCACCTTTGTTCAGTTTCCTCCTGAACTTTGGATCGGTAAGGACATCCCTGGCTGTTTTCATCCTGTCGAAAACTTTACCCATCATCTCTTCATCGACATCAGGGAACGCGATATCCACATGTTCTTTTAGTGGTTCGCTTTCAATCTCAAGTGCTCTTGAAATATCCGGTCGCTTTCTTTCTTTTGTGAGGAGTGAATCAATGGCGTCCTTCCACTCAGATGCCCAGGGTGTATCGGATATATCGGTATGATTTACCTTGCTGCGTGCAACTTTCATCACATCCACGGGACATGCATTGACGCAGGCTCCGCAGTAAGTGCAAAGATCGTGTACTGCTGCGATCTTCTTTCCATCTTCCGGGACGTACCAGAGGTGGGATGGACATATATTAAAACAGGCATGACAGCCCTGTGTGTCGCATTTTTCGATATGCTCCTCGACAAGCACCAGCTCACCTTCGAAAGGTTTGAGCAGATCGACTGCGTTATAAGGGCAGACTGCGTCACACCAGCCGCATCGTGTGCATTTATCATCATCTACCGTCACATGTCCTGAGACCACAGGAGGTTCGCAGGGACGCTCTCCTTTTACACGAATTGCATCCTCGGGACAGATGTCCTGGCAGAGCATGCAGTAGTCACACATGTCCTCGTCCACAATAAGTTGTTCAAAGGGCATGGGGTCGGTTGCTGTAGGTTCCTTTTCCAGCATGAGGAAGGCGTCACAGAAAGCTGCACATATGCCGCAGAGATTGCATTTCTCGGTATCTATCTCGATCTCGCCTTCAGCGTTCTCTTTTAAAGGTGCTATCTCTTCTTTTTTCGGGAATGTGTATTCAAGCTCAATGGCATCCTCGGGGCATGATGCTTCACAAAGGGAACAAGGTACGCATTTCTCGTTCATCTCAACCTTGTATTCCAGCACAGGATAGAGTTCCTCTTCAGGGAAATCTCCTTCCGTTCTCATTTCCAGTGCTGTTACAGGGCAGAAGTTAACACACATTGAACAAAAGGTGCATTTATCAAGGTCCATCATCACAGGTGGTGCATCCATACCAGTTGCTATTTCCTTGATAGGTCCAAGCTCGAGTGCTTTTGTGGGACATATCCTTACACAGATGCCACATCCCACGCATCTCTTGTAATCGTAATCAAGTGTTTTTTCAGACCTGTCGGAGACCAGTTTGTAAAGTATGTGGTTGCCCTGTATATCCATCTCTCTTAAGACTTCCATGGACTTTTCTTCGTCGCTCACTCCTGCACCTCCGGCAACTCGGAACCCACCGGGCCAAGTTCGGTAAGTTCATCAACGAAATCCTCGATGGTCTTTGCAAATTTCTCTCCTTCTGCTGCGGATATCCATTGCAAACGAAGTCTTTTAGGGTCCAGCCCGATCTCATCGAGTACTTCTTTGAGATTCTCCATCCTGTGTTTTGCATCATGGTTGCCGAGGATGTAGTGGCATTCATCGAGACGGCAGCCTGTAATGAGCACCCCGTCAGCGCCTCCCTGCAATGCTTCCAGTACGAAATCCGGGTCGACACGTCCGGCGCACATAACTTTGATGATCCTGACGTTAGTCGGATATTGTATCCTTGATGTTCCTGCAAGGTCAGCGGAACCATAGCTGCACCAGTTGCAGAGGAATGCAATGATAAGCGGGAACTCATCCTTTACCTCAAGGGCTGCCCTTATCTGTGCTATGATCTGTTCATCGGTGCTGTGTGGCATGGTTATGGCATCTGTGGGACAGGATGCACTGCATGAACCACATGTCTGGCAGGAGATCTCGTCAACTACTGCTTTCCCGTTTATGACCTTGATCGTATTGAAATTACATGTGTTCTCACATATGCGGCAGCCGATGCATTTTTCCGGATCGACATGTGCACTGAATGGATCGTTCTCAAGCTCGCCCTTTGCCAGCAGGCGGGTGGACCTTGCAGCAGCTGCACTTCCCTGTGCGATCGATGTCTGTATCTCCTTTGGTCCCGAAGCACAGCCTGCGATGAAGACACCGTTTATGTGGGCATCCACTGGTCTCATCTTTGGATGTGCGATGGATAAGAACCTGTCAGGCCTTTTTGAGAGGTTCAGCATCTTTGCGATCGGGTCTGAAGTGGTGCTGGCTTCCATTCCGGTTCCCAGAATTACAAGGTCATAAGGTTCCTCGCGGATAGCACAGTCGAGCGTGTCTTCGTACCTGAGCTTCATCTGTCCTTGCGTGTCAAGCTGCACTTCAGCGACTTTGCCGCGAATGAAATTGACACCCATTAACTGCGTGCGTACATAGTATTCCTCGTACATCTCACCGGCAGCACGTATGTCAATGTAATGGATGGTAATATCGGTATCAGGATAGCGCTCCTTTATCATCTGTGCATTCTTCATGGATGACATGCAGCAGACCCGGGAGCAGTAGGGATTATCAACGGTCACATCCCTGGAACCGACGCATTGGATAAATGCAACTTTCTTCGGAATCTCTCGTGTGGATGGTATGACCACTTTACCACGTGTTGGTCCTGATGCATTGAGCAGCCTCTCCAGTTCCATATTGGTCAGGACATCCGGATAAACGCTGTAACCATACTCTTCCTTGCGCTTTGCATCGAACCCCTGGTAACCGGTTGCGACTATCACAGCCCCGACTGTGAACGAGAACTCCTCTTCCTTCAGGCTGAAATCAATTGCATCTGCCGGGCAAGCTTGTTTGCAAAGTCCACAGCCAACACAGTATTCATTGTTTATGTAAGCCGACTGCGGGACAGCCTGCGGGATAGGCATGTTGATGGCCTTTGTCTTGCCAAGGCCGCTGTCAAATGGATTAGGTATCTCTACCGGGCAGACATGTGAACATTCATCGATACACCCTTTGCAACGATCGACCATGACATATCTGGGGTGCTGGACGCCTTTTACATTGAAATTACCTACTGAGCCGGAGATGTCAGTGATCTCGGAATATGTCCGCATTTCAATGTTCGGATGGTTCTGCACATCCGTCATCTTCGGTGCAAGCACACATATAGAGCAGTCATTGGTGGGGAATACTTCATTGAGCAATGCCATCTTACCGCCGATGGTAGGTTCCTTCTCCACCATGTAGACGTGCGTACCGGCATCTGCAAGTGTCAGGGCTGCCTCGATCCCGGCAACACCGCCACCGATAACAAGGATATCCTTGTTAGCCTTGAACTTGCGGATCTGCAAAGGTGCCAGCAGCTTGAGCTTTGCCACGCCCATTTTGATCAGATCAAAGGCTTTTTGAGTGGCCATGCTGTGGTTGTGCATGTGTACCCATGAGCACTGCTCGCGGATGTTAGCTATCTCCAGAAGATATGGATTGATCCCTGCTTTTTCGAGGACGCGCTTGAATGTGGTCTCATGGAGCTTCGGAGTGCAGGCTGCTACCAGTATCCTGTCGATGTTGTTCTCTTTGATGTCCTCGATCAGTTGCTCCTGCCCGAAGTCAGAACACATGAACTGGATGTCCTTTACAAGTGCAACATCCTCCATCTCCTCGACTTTCCTGTGCAGTGCATCCATGTTGATGACACTGGCAATGTTCAATCCACAGTGGCAGATATATACTCCGATTCGCATGTGACAGGCTTCCTCTTAAGGTTGGTATATTTATGAGGTACTAAGTAATGGGTAATTCAAATTCAATTTTTAATTTATTCTAATATTATTTACATTTCTTTCCAATGCCGCTGATGCAGAATATATTCCTGATGTCATGTGCAGTACCAAATTTCTCATAGGCTTCCTGCGCCTTTTCAGGACTCGGATGCATATGGACAAAAACACAATCCCGTATTCCATCCTCGCTACTGGTAATGATACGCATATCATGCTCCCCGACCGGCATCCAGATAATGATCTGTCCCATCTGGTCATTGTAATTGAGGTCGACTTTAAACTCTTCAAGCTGTTTGCTCTGCTGGACTACTTCAGAATTCTCATTATTATCGGTCATGCTACCTCAGTATGCATTACTGATTATTAATGGTTGTGATTCATTCCTGCACATCCCCGCCCTCCCACAAAAAAGCTATATACAACTAATGACATTAAGGGGTTGCACGTCCCGTATCACTTTCATAATGACGGTTATTGATGTGCATTATTTGCAACAGGGGCCCGTGGTCTAGCCGGTTATGACATCGCCTTTACACGGCGGGGGTCAGGAGTTCGAATCTCCTCGGGCCCACCATGTTCATTTTCTGATGATTTTCGTGATGAAGAGCCGCTGGTCTTTAATTTTCCTGTGCTGCCAGTGAGGTGTTGAGCGTAGCGAATCACCTCGTTCCGTGCTCCAGAAGCGTAATCTGGGTGTGGAATCTCCTCGGGCCCACCACACTCCTATTCTTCTGAAGTTCGCGATGAAGAGCTTTGGGTTTGCTGTTTTGGATTTACTATTGAAGCTTCCGTTTTGCTGTCAGTGAGGTGTTGAGCATAGCGAATCACCTCGTTCCGCGCTCCAGAAGCGAAATCTGGGTGGGTGACTTCTGCATTAGTGCCTCCTAAAAGGGGGTTGGTGGAGCGTTTGCTTTTCTTTTTGGGAGAATAAAGAGCATCAGCTCCAGTAACCCCTGACATATGACCTTGTATTACTCAGATAGGGTGTTACGAACCTGAGCAGAAGAGGAGTTATAAGGATTGTAACAACCAGATTGCCAATGAACCATCCCCTGAAAACATTCCCGTATTCAGACCATGGGACAATTCCGCCGGCAACAAGTATGGAAGAACCCCATATAGCACCCACTAGATTATTGAGGAAAAGCCCAAACACAAGAAAAATGGCCACATCCCTCCGAGTCCTTAGGGTAATATCAGCGCCCAGTGAAACGAATGCAACAAGCGGTATAAGAACCTGCCAGAAATCTGCAAGGGACCATATGATATTCATTGAAAGTGGCATGTCGATAAGAGTCCCCCCACCTATTAGACAGCCAAAGTAAGCAGATATAGCACCCCACATTCCATACCACAGCCCAAAAGCGATCGTGAAAGCCACTGCAAAATATATTCCTGAGACACCCGGAGCCGGAGATATCGGGGAATTGACAATTGCAAACCTTGAAAGGAGTGTGTTGATAAGGACCAGAATTAAAAAGATACTTAGATACGTCGATAAAGAAGCTTTTTTAAATTCCATTTAAAATCCCTCTTTTATTTTCGATTAATGCGAACACGATACAAAACCCCCGCTGAATATACATATACAATAATTGTGGAAATACATTAATAAATCTTTGTAACTCTTGCTTTGGAGAGGGACGGATGGCTAACAAGGAAGAAGATGGAGTTCTCTAAGGGTACTTTGCACTACATGAAGCAGAACGCCAAGAGTGATAAGCCGTTCACTCTCAATGTTCGTGTGAAAGAGAGGTTTTCATGTCCTTGTTTTATTTAATCCACCAAGTAGAACCCTGATCCCACAATGTAGGTCTGGTTATCAAAGGATGCTCCCTTGATGAAGGTGTATTTCTTAGAGGGTTCTGTCTCACCGGGTCTTGGCCAGTAGTAATCAATCCATCCCTCTCCTTCTTCGCTCTGGGTTATGTTTATGAACATCTGGCCTATTGGTTTGCCGTTGAAGTCTTCAAGATTGCTCACGTCTTCCCCCTCACCGCTGACATCGGGTGGATATACCACACGCATTCCATCGTTTCTCCAGACGAAGATGTAGAAATCATCATGGAACCACTGACTGTTGTTCTCCCTGAACTGCGGGAAGGCCTGCTCTCCCTCCTCCTCAATCAGCTCGACGGCTGAATAGACCTGTGCGGAAGTAAATTCTCTTTGGGAAGCCAGTTGATCCTGTTCCTCAACTAGTCCCTGTTCGTCTTCGGCAGTATCTTCTGGTTGCACACACCCTGCAACTACAAAGAACAGGATGAAGATTAATAGAACACAAATTACTTTCTTCAGCTCGATCATGTCACAACACTCCCATATCATATATTATTTTTAGAATAAATACGACTATTGGTCCAAGAATATAGGGAATTCCGATAAACTTCTCCAACAGAAGCAAAATTTATAACCCATTATACCAATTTTGCATTATGTCCCTTACGAACTTTGCTTTTAAAGAAGAATGCAAGCGTCTTGGAAAAAACATTTTACAATTGATAAAAGAGGCCCTAACACTATCGAAAGTGACTTGTTCTGATTTGATATATTTATCCATTTTGTTGCGGAATGGGTGAGACGGAAGCTAAAACCGATGTTAACAATTGAATGTTGTAGGTGAATGGAAAATATTAGCGAAGTACTGTAATTAATAAATTATCAACACTCCTAAAGTTAAGCGCCAATATCTGATAATGTTTATATCCACATCATCCCTAAACTATACTATAATTTTATTAATAATAAATTATAGGAAGTGTGGGTATGGATGAAAGTGTAATCAAGGACACAACGGCAAATCCGGCACCATTGGGATTGATGGGGTTTGGGATGACTACGGTGCTGCTTAATTTGCATAATGCAGGATTGTTTGGACTGGGATCAATGATCTTAGCTATGGGCCTATTTTATGGAGGTATTGCTCAAATGATAGCAGGGGTCATGGAATGGAAAAAAGGTAATACTTTTGGGACAACAGCATTCACTTCATATGGAGCATTCTGGCTCACTTTAGTATTCATAATGATTGCACCAAAATTAGGCTTGGGAGACGCTCCAAGTGCAATCGAAATGTCAGCATATCTCTTCATGTGGGGATTGTTTACCTTTGGAATGTTTATAGGAACTTTCAAAGCTAACAGGGCCTTGCAAATCGTTTTCGGAACATTGGCATTGTTATTCGTATTGCTGGCCATATCCGATTTTACAGGAAGTGCAGCAATAAAGCAGTTCGCTGGTTATGAAGGGATTGTTTGTGGTCTTAGTGCGATCTATTTGGCATTGGCTGAAATAATAAATGAAAAATTCGGTAAAACGATTTTGCCAATCGGTGAATAACAAGTTGTTTGCATTTGTTTTACCTGCTGGTAGTTGCTGGAACTGAATAGTGGCATTAAAAGAGAACGTACATTATCAAAGGAATATGCAAAAAGAAAATGACTTTGATACAAGGTGGAGTATAATATCTGGAAATCCGAAACATCACGTATCTTGGAAAACCAAACAGCCTGAGGTTCGTGAGTTGCTTATTGCTGCTCTTAAGAACTAGGCTCATTGATCTTGTCCTCCTTATTTTCTTTTATGGTTTTCCCAATTTCTTTTTTGTTACCATATTGTATATCAAAATCAATTAGTAGTTTTAAAACATATATTCTATTACCGTACTATAAATGGTACGGTGTGGCAGTGAGTCAGAAGGTAGAACGCCATTGGGTATAAAAGCCCATGATCTTTCAAGGTTTGTCTGGCATTTGTAAATCCTTTAGGTCGATCTGACATGGAGAGAATCGGGTTAGGATCGCCCAAATGAGGTCGGCAAATAGATTCCTGATTCCTGCCATTAAATTACTATTCTACTATTTATTTTTCGATAAGCTTTGGCTTTATTTTTACTTCATTCCTTTTCTTACCGCACAACAAGTCAGGGATATAGGTTACATGAAAAGGTCGTAATCGATCGAGTGAGCCAGATCAGGAAGATAATTTAAATGGGAAAGGATGGCAACCCTACGTGAAGTTGAGAAGATGATCACGAGACCATACATCACAACTGTAGACAACTACGCTGACATGCTTGGTCGAACTGCAACATTTCCCTAGAATAATTTAAGCTTAAATAAAGAGATTGAAACCTAAATTATATAATGACAAGCCTATAGTCTCACATAGAATTGATGCTGGTTTAATTCTAATTATTATTCATCCTCATCTTTTTTGAAGAAGAGTTCACAATGGCACATCCCATCATTTTCGATCTCTTCTTTGAGGTAGATGCATGGACATATTATCTTCTTATCCTCTTCCTCATCACCTGTTACAATCCGACATGGGCAGTACCTCTTACCGTATTTCTCTTTATTTTCAGCAAGCCCATCGATTACAGTGTCGAGTATTTCCTTATCAGAATTTAGTCTGTATCCTTTCTTTTCGGCGTACTTTATACCCAATTCATATAGCTGTTCTTTTAGTCTTTCATGTTCATTCATGTCTGCCTCCGGAATACTTCTACATTACTCCTAATCTTGTTAATAAATATCCATTCCCAATCCTATATTGCCGATTAGAGGCTTTAGCAGATAGCGTCACTAAATTGCTATAAATTATAATTAGTCCTGTACCTTTGTTAGAGCGCTAACAACCAAAAAGGATACAGGACAATGGAACTCTACGACTTAATATCAGATTATCTTAACGATAGCAATGGTTCACTAAAACTTCTCATAACTTGGTTCTTAAACGAAGTCATGGAACAAGAAGCAATTGAACAATCGGGTGCAGGAAAACACGAAAGAAGTATGATGCGAACAACTCATAGGAATGGTTATCGTGATAGGACACTCACAATAAGTCATGGAGAACTGACACTCAAAAAACCACAACTACGAGATTTTCCATTCACAACTCAAGTGTTTGAAAAATACTCCCAAACTGAAAAAGCAATCGTGAATGCGATTGTTGAATCTTACATTCAAGGTGTTTCAACAAGAAGAGTTGAAAAAATTATTTCACAATTAGGGGGTGGAAAGCATATCAAGATCACGTGTTTCAAGGATTGCGATACATGTACATGTATGCAATTTATTGCCAGAAATTGTAAACTGGAAGGTGCTCTAAGGTGTTGTTAATAGAACCTGGAAAGTTATTAAGCTTTGGTTAGCAGTTGTTCATTCCAGTTCAATATCATAGATATTTAAAAGGGAGATAACTTCAGGGATAGAAAATTTTGTCTTTTTCAGGAAATTGTTATTTGGGTCGATATCATAGTTCTTTGCATTCCTGAAAGATGTAAAGCTCAGGTTTGTATTTCTAAAGAGACTGTTCTTAAGGTCAGAGTTCTCAAAATTTGCTCTTGTAAGGTTAGTATTTACAAAATCACAGTCATATATCTGGCAATTAGTAAGATCCGTATTTTCTAAATTCAGATCGGAAAATACTGACAGGGAAAGAAAAGAATCTTCAAATCCAAAAGCGAGTATGAAGTCATTGCATTTTGAAAAGTCCAATCCCATAATTTTGCAGTTCTTGAATCTAATATCCTGAAATTTGGTGTTATCCAGATCGACGTTTGATAAGTTGCAGTTTTCAAAATCACAATCAATAAACCTTGAATTTTTGAAAGATACGTCTGTAAGATTAATATCTTTAAAGGTTTCCGCTTCAAACTCTTCGTTCTGGTATTCCATGATTTAGAGATATTGTTGCTGTTTTATATGATTTCTTCTCACATGGAGGAAATGAGATCATGATTCCAGAAATCATTGAACATGATTATGGGGTTGCAACCAGTGTTGAAAAATGAGATGATCATTTAAGCATCATCTCGGAGTAGCTTGGCCTTTTTCTGCTACTGACAGGATATGTGGATTCCAAGACATTTCTTTGAGCAATATGTTGTGAAGCTTTTTTCTTGAACTTGAACTTATGTCTGCAACCTTGCCTTTTTGACAACAACTTCTGCTAAGACCTGTGAAGGATCTATCAATGGAACAGGTACTTCCTCTTTAATTGAAAGCAAAGAAAGTTCAGTGCAACCAAGTATTATGCCTTCTGCACCCTCTTTGATGAGCACTTCAATTACTTCTAAAATATCGTTCCTTGCACTTCCCTCTATATATCCTGCTTTTATCCCTTCCTCTCCATAAATTGAATTCATGACTTTTTCCTGTAATTCTTCATCTGGAGTTATTATTTCGATCCCATCTATTGCATTATGATATAGTCTGGTCTTTAGTGTGCCTGTAGTGGCCAATAACCCTATTTTTTTAATCTCTGGAAATGCTTTATGAATGTACGATGCAGTTTCTGAGATCATGTTTATTATGGGAATCTCTGTACTCTTTTGTAGTTCCGAATAAAAGTAATGCATAGTGTTACATGGTATTGCGATGATCTCTGCACCAGCATTTTCTAGAGTATAGATCGATTTTTTTGCTTCTTCGACGGGGCTTATGCCCAATCCAAGTATTGCCAGTGTACGGTCTGGTATATTTGGGTTATTATCAATGATTATCCTTAAATGGTCCTGATCATTTTTGGCGGGAGTATTTTTGATAACCTTTAAGAAAAAACGTGCAGTTGATTCAGATCCCACACCTCCTAAAATACCAACCGTTTTATCACGTGCTTTAACTTTCATTCAATTGCTCCCCAAACTTCCCCATTTGCAAGATATTCCCCTCTATCCCCATTTTTATTGCTAAATTACGTATCTATATTTTGATTGGGCTATTATCATAAATCAATTTTGTATTTTTATTCATCTACCAAAGAAATTTTATTATCTTAAATCTGATCTGAGAAAACTTATTTTTGGAATAAAGGCGAATACTCTTTTAATTTATTGTTCACAAGGGGAATGTGAGGGTGTAAAATATGCTTACCTTAAAAGATTCTGTAACTATAAACCGGCCGCCAGATGTTATTTTTGCATGGTTAGCTCATTTTCCGGAAAATTACACATCGTGGCATCAGGATCATGTAGTTGCAAAATGGATCAGGGGGAGGGATTTTGAGAAAGGCTCGATTCTTTATACTGAGGAATATCTCGGCGCTAAACTGGAAAAGTTAAGTTTTGAAACAACCAAATTCAAAAAAGGTGAATTGATAGAATACAAGCTCCTGTTTCCACATTCCATTATTTGCCCCAGGGGGTCATTTTCCGTAAAACCTCTCAATAGTAATGGAAGTATATTCACCGCTACACTTTCTTTTCGATTTGGATGGCTGTTTTCAAAAATTGCTAAAAAGAGAGCTGAAGCTATTAGGATCCATATGAGAGAAGAGGGGAAAAATCTTAAAGGCTTATTAGAAAATCCAGGTTATTAATTTTCTTTAACATGTTTTATCTGATCCAGGAACTTGTATTCTTCAGATTAATTTGATCCGTAAAAGAAATCATATCATAAAGTATGGATTTAGAAAAATACAAACAAGACCTTGAAGACAAGTGCTCTTCACTCATTGCTGTTTCGAGGCTCACAGTCAGTACTTCTAATGTGCTGAAGAGGTTTAAGAAGATCAATGAAGGTCAAACTTTCTCAAAGCACAAAGTTTAAACTGACATACGCATATATTTTTGAATGGCAAATATCAAGAATGAATTACAGAAATATTTTCCTATCATTCTTGTCTATAATTAAATTGTTGAGTAACTAAACGCCGGTGAAAATTCAGGTGTAAGTGCCAACAAAGTGGGGAGAAAAGGATAATGATATCAAGAAATGCAAGTAAAGCAATCATAGTGATACTAGCTGTGATCATAATACTAACATCCGGCTGTGTTGAGGACGAGGGGGAGGTAGGACCAGAACAGCTGTACGATCAAAGCAAACTGAATGTGATCAAGGTCACGAATGTGCCAGTAGTGGATGGTGAAGCAGACCATCTATGGGCTGATGCCCCGGAACTGACCATTCCACTTGGTGAGACATACGACACCCAGGACCCGGCAAGCATTACCGACTGTGCCGGATGCCATGCCTATGACAGCGACACAACAGTTACACTAAAAGCTGTTTATAATGACACTCTCCTGACCGTCCTGGCGACCTGGCCTGATCCAACAGCGAGTTTCACCCGTGGTGGTTCCTGGTCATTCATTGATGGAACATGGGTGAAACAAGATCCGGAACAGTCCGAAGATCGTATCTCTTTCTTCTGGCCTATCGGAGAGATCCAGGGCGAACCCTATGATACGGGGGGCTGTATGGCTAAATGCCATATCTATTATCCAACAGACACTGATCCTCATGTCAGTACCCATGACATCATTGATGATTCCTGGTTGAAGAGCGGACGAGCGGATATGTGGCATAGTAAAGCAGGAAGAGGTGCAGGACTGACTTCAGCTACAAGCTTAGGCCTTACGGTAGATCCGGACACTCATGAGGTTGTTGCTGGAACTATCTCTACGATCGGGTACGCTGATGACAAGTATGTTGATGTCTGGGCAAACGATACTATCAATGGGGAAGATGGTGGGCGTTATGGTGATGAAGGAACCAGTGCATATTCACATAACCGTATTGCAGACAAGTCACGTCCAAAATATATGGAAACGGACCCGGACGATTTTGCTGATGCCATGATTCTAACCCAATCTGAGATCGATGCAGGTGAAACTATCGGAGATGAAAACACAGGTGTGAGCGACGAAGATGCTGTCACTTACTGGTCTAAATATGAAGCCTTGGACGCTGTAGTCCCGGAGCGGATTCTCAGGACACCAGATGGTAGCCGCGCTGACATCCAATTTGGAGCTGCCTGGAAGGACGGTACCTGGACAGCTGAGTTGTCAAGAGATCTTACCACCGGCAATGATGATGATGTTCAGTTCAATACAAGTGAGGAACATTACTTCGGGGTTGCCATATTTGATAACTCACGACATGGTTATCAACATATGACCTCCCGGATGTATTACATGAAGTTCATATGACCTCGTCACCAGAAACTGAACGTTGAGAGGATGTGGTTGTGCAAAGTCAATCACGTCCTATTTTACTCTTTAGTAAAGAACAGGTCTTAACCTCAATGAAAAGTTCTCAGTCCTGACAAAATCCTTGTTATTCAAATGCTTCCCCTTTCAATTAAATTGATAACAGTAAGATTCACAATATACGTGAAAGGTTCTTGAAAATCATAAGCAATCTGTGTGTTTCTTGCATTTTATGTAAATGTCAAAAACCACATTTTTTAGGCTCTACCAAACAACTTATCTCTGTTAAACTAGATAGTTCTTATTCATGAATGACCAATATGAGCCAGAAATCTCTGGTCATTCCTATATAAATGTCATTCCGGGATGGAATGAAGAACTTGAATCAGCCTTTTCTGCCTATGCAGGGCCATACTTAGCTGGAAGAGTCGTAGCTCAACACAAAGCAGTCTGTGATATTCTTGTTTCAGATGCTATTATCTAGGCAGGAGTTGCTGAAACACTCCTTCGAATTGGTAAGCAACCAGTAGTGGGAGATTTCGTTGTTCTATTGGATCAGCCGGAATTAAGCTCACGTATGATTATGGATATCCTGCCCAGAAGAAGCTGCCTGTCACGCGGAGCTTCCGGGGATTGTCGCGAGGAGCAGCCGATTGCTGCAAATATTGATACTATATTTATTGTAACTTCAATAGGAAAAGATCTTAATCTGCGAAGACTTAAACGATATCTTACCATTGTGCATTCATCTGGAGCAAAACCAGTAATTTTACTAAACAAAATGGACCTTGCAGACGATCCATCTCAAATGGTAGAAAAAATAGAGTCTGTTGCAGGGGATGTGCCGGTTATTCCTATCAATGCTCTTTCAAAAGAGAGTGTGATTGAAATTAGTCCTTATATTAATCCTGATGAAACGGTGGCACTTCTTGGTTCATCTGGCACTGGAAAATCTACGCTTATCAATACTTTTTCTGACGGGAAAGCCCGGAAAATTATGGATGTTCGGGAAAATGATTGGAAAGGAAGGCATATAACCACAGCACGGCAGTTATTCCTTCTTCCCAATGGTGTATTTGTTATTGACAATCCGGGTATCCAATCATGAAATGCCTTGTATCCAGAGCTTTTCTTTCAATCAGCTTCATGACAACAAAGTTAGAATGTTTTCTCTTCAATTGATCTTGTTTTCATCGGCATTAGCACGATCAGCATTACTGCAGATACAACAGCAGCCATCGCACCATAGATAAATGGTGCCGGAGCACCTATCAGGTCCCAGAGAATTCCAGCAATGAGGTTTGCGAAGAGCATCATTATACCAATTGCAGTATGGTATATACCAAGGGCAGTTGCCCTCTTATCAGAAGGAACAAGATCTACTACGTACGCTCTTCCAATTCCATCGGTAAGTGCCGCATACAGCCCATACACCACAAAAAGCAGCCAGACATAGCTATTTTCAGCAGTTAGCGCAAAACCTACATATACGCATGCAAAGATCAGGAACCCGCATGTCATGAGATTGCGCCTTCCTAGTTTATCCGATAATATGCCTGCAGGGAATGCACCGATCGCAAAGATCACGTTGTACAAAATGTAGCACAAAAGTACGGTGGAAACGGAAAAACCCAGATCCTGAGCTCTCAATATCAAAAATACATCACTTGAGTTCCCAACAGCGAATATAGATGTTATTAATAAAAATACCTTAAAATCCCTTCCAAATTGGGACATTTTAAATGAGATCTTTGTATCGAGTATGTGCCTTCGTTCAGATACAAAGAACATTACAAACAAAACACCAATCAAACCTGGAATAAATGCTATCAGAAAAAGCAGGCGATAGTCATTATTTGTAAGATATAATATCATGATCGCAATAGCAGGGCCAAGCACCGCCCCGATGGTATCCAGTGTCCTATGAAGTCCATAGGACTTTCCCCTCTGACATGGGTCACAGGAATCTGCGATCAAAGCATCACGGGCAGATGTACGCACACCTTTTCCAAATCTATCCATAACCCGCGCAACAAGAACGAGCGGCCAAGTATAAGCAAAAGCGATCAAAGGCTTTGAGATGGCGGAAATGCTATATCCGGAAAGCACAAAGGGCTTACGCCTTCCAATTTTATCTGAATACCATCCTGTAATTACTTTCAGGAAACTTGCCGTACCTTCAGCAATTCCCTCAATAAGGCCAACCACTGTCATTGGAGCCCCCAGTACAGCGGTGAGAAATATTGGAATAACCGGATATAGCATCTCGCTTGCTATGTCAGTGAATAAGCTTACAAGACCCAGAATAAAAACATTCTTTTTGATACCAGTGATAAGAAAATCAGGTTCCTTTGATCTTCTTATTTGATCTTCTTCAGGAATCGGCCTAGTTTCGACAATATCTGTTACCCCCTTCTTCAGTACGAAATATCATTGAACTTCATGACATTAACGATTTGTGTTATCTTTGAATTAGTAACTGTCTTGTAGAAGCTCTACCGGTGATTCAACTTATTACTTACTAACTTTACCAAATTTATCTATCAAGCAACCTAATAGAGAACCGAGAATTAAAGTCATGATGAAAATAGGAAATAATGCGAATGGATCATTCCAACCTATAAGAATAGCTGATGGCAATAAAATAAGAAATGAAATTATTATTCCTTTTAAGGCACCGTTGATTTTGATGTCTGAGGTTGCAATTAGGAACCCAGAGACAACCCAGAGGAAAAAGGCTGATAAATTAGCATCCCATGTGAGATTTTGAATAAGCATTGGAATGACATCAATAATCCCGGCAACGACTCCTAGTGTTAGGCCTAATCTAATTTTCGTCATTAGTTTTTGTAAGATATATCTACATTTAAACATTTTCCAGTTTTGCATTATTAATTCAATTGCAAATAATATAAATTGTTAAGTTTTTGTATTGTTCAATCATCGTCAAAATCGCAATCAGCAACGCCTGTTCCACGTCTCCGACCTTTCCCTGGCATGAGCATTGAGACTAAACGGCTTATCACTCTTCGCATTCTGTTTCATCCAGCATTCCGTAATATCAACCACCTTATCCACAGCATCCACTATAATGCTGTCAGCAGTTGCTATTACTGCATGCGGTCCTGCTTCCTTGAGATCGAAATCCACATGTTTTGAGGTCCTTGCATCGGCTTTGAAAGTATGATCTTTAGATCTTTTAAGAATGAACTGTGCAAGTTTACCACTGTTGCTCATCTGGGAGTCCAGGAGGATGGTAGCTGACGTCACTTTCAAAGTTGAAAGGGTTGAGAGCATCTCGTCAACTGCCATACAGGTCGTATCCGTGATCTTGTGGTTCCTGAATATTCCACTTGTGTCACGCAGGAATCCATCATCTGCAAACCATATGGGTTCATTTTTGAGTGCAGTTTCAATAGTTATCAGGACATTATAGCCGTCGACAAAAACATCGCATCCTTTTAATTGGGAGCAGCCGAGCTTCTTTTTGCTGCGGTTGTCTGCGATCTCGGGTGAAACAACAAGTCTTGTGAGTATGTGCCTTTCCTGCTCAGTCAATCTGTAATGATTGCTTACAAAAGTAACTGCACTCTTTCTCGTATATCCTCTGGAGAGAAGATACCTTATGTCCATTGCAGGTTCTGAAAGCTTTTCTTTCAGCTGATCGGCTGGAAGCAGATATTCGTCAGACATTGTAAATACTTTGCTATGAGTAAGATTTATAGATGTCGCACACCAATCTATTATTTTGATGAGTAGGTATATCGAAAGAAATGAGAATGATCGGTTTGATGCAGCGAGAGATCCTGCGGACCCATCGCCTGAGGTCGAACTTCCAAAACCGGTCCTTGCCGGCAATATTTCCATCGAACAGGCCCTTGCAGAAAGGCGGTCCATTCGTTCCTATTCCAATAATGAGCTGTCTCTTTCTAATGTGGCTCAACTTCTCTGGGCTGCACAAGGGATGACCTCGGATATGTTTTTCAGGGCAGCACCATCAGCAGGTGCCCTTTATCCGCTTGAGGTGTATCTGGTTGCTGGAAATGTAAGTGGGCTGGATGTTGGTGTTTACAGGTATGTACCATCCAGGCATTCAATGATACGGATTTTTAAGGGTGACAGAAGGGAAGAGCTATGCCGGGCTTCGTTGTCACAACCACAGATCAGGGATGCTGCTGCGGTTGTTGTGATCGCGGCGGATTACTCACGCACAACGGTAAAGTACGGGACTCGTGGGATCAGGTATGTACATCTCGAAGTGGGCTGCGCTGCTGAGAACATCTATCTGCAGGGAGTGTCACTTGGCATTGGGACGTGTGCGGTGGGTGCGTTTGATGATGAGGAGGTTGCTTCCATCCTTAACCTGCCAGCCAATGAAGATCCATTGCTGATACTGCCGATAGGGTATGTGTAACATCAGTCTCAGCATGACACCGTAATGTTTTCAATAGAAGCGATCAAATCTATCTATATGGGGGATCCAAAGTTTCTAAACCGCTATCTCAAAGTAGAGCGGGATGAGCTACCAGCCCGTTTCAGGATCACAAAAAGCATTCCTGTGGACTTCGATTCTTCGGCTTCAGTTGAAGATCTCTGGGAGGTCCATGATCGTGAGATGGGGAAATTTCGAGAGTTACTGGAAAGTATCGATTCGAAAGGAAAGAACATTGGACTGCCAGAAGCGACCCCTTCCCTTCTTGATCTGAAAATAGCGATCGTTGAAAGGATACTTGAAAACTGTCATATGTGCGAGCGAAGGTGTGGTGTGAATCGCAGGGCGGGTGAAAAAGGATTCTGCAGATTGCTTGAAACCTCCCGATACGCCTCTGAATTCTTACATATGGGGGAAGAACCGGAACTTGTACCTTCACATACGATCTTCTTCACAGGGTGTGTCTTTGCCTGTGTTTATTGTCAGAACTGGGACATATCCACCCGTCCTGAAAGTGGGACCGATGCAGATCCTGATAATTTGGCCACAATCATAAAGAGGAGACGACACGAAGGTTCAAGGAATGTAAATTTTGTAACCCCTACGCCACATGCACACTCTGTTTTGAAGATCATTAACAGGGTTCCTGTGAACATCCCTATGGTATGGAACTCGAACATGTATCATTCAAGGGAGGTGGCAAAACTGCTGGAAGGTGTGATCGATGTATATCTTGCCGACTTCAAATATGGTAATGATGAATGCGCAAGAAAGTATTCCAAAGTAAAAGATTATCTTAGTGCGGTCAAAAGAGATCATGAGATCGCTTATCAGAACGCAGAGATCATAGTCCGGCACCTGGTATTGCCAGATCATCTGGAATGCTGCACAAAACCGATTGCAAAATGGATAGCAGATCACATTCCAGAGGTAAGATTTAATCTGATGTTCCAGTACACGCCTTATTATAGAGCTTCAAAATACCCGGAAATAGACCGTCGGCTTACATCTGATGAAAAGAGACGTGCAATAGAGATAGTAGAGGAAGCAGGTCTTGAAGATGTCTTGATCTGATAGAACTCGATTAAATATTATGACCTGGTTCTTTTCCTGATAACTCTGGCTTCTTAAAAGTGAGAATGGGTAGTTCCAATTTAAAAAGACTTATATGGCAATTGACCTCAACAGAATAAAATATATCAAATATCTGCCTCCAATCATCAGTATAATTTAGAAAACAGCAACATGAAGTACAGTTGAGGATATAATAAGCATATATTTATAATATAATGCCTTATTTTCTTGAAAATAGTCCACTGACTGAAGGTGTTGCCACGATCCATCCTAGCTTATATTCGGATTTCTTAATAATTTCCGGGCTTTTGCTTATAATAATGTCACTCTATATCTGGCAGTTCAAGGACTCAGAATATATCACTTATTTTACAATGCTATTATTTTCTCTTGCGATCTATTCGATATTCTATGCGTTGGAAATATCTTCGACAACACTGGAAACTTCTTTGATCTTCTATAAGTTTCAGTATGTTGGTATCGTTATGATCCCTGCTTTCTTACTTCTATTCTCCATGAGCTATACAAGAGAAAAACAATGGATCACTCCTGCAAGGATTGCTGTCATCTTTATTGTTCCAACTATCACGCTGATCCTTGTGTTCACCAGCGAAATGCATCAGCTGTTCCACGAAGTTACTTACATCAATACTGTGGGTCCGCTTTTTGGTCTGTACTTTGAACCGGGCATATATTATTGGTTCAGTCAGCTCTATTCGATCATATTAATACTGTTTAGTATCGCTCTTTTCTTTAAGATGTGGTTATACAACAGGTCCTTTTTTGGCATGCATCTGATAATTCTAATTACCTGTTCGTTGATTCCTTTTTCAGTGTATCTGCTTTATCTGGCAGGATTTTTTCCTGACGGTTTCGATCCTATACCCTTTGCTTTTATTCTAAGTGTAATTCTGGCATACATCGGGATATTTCGTTATAAATTACTCGATATAACACCTCTTGCCCGCAGTTTTCTTTTTGAGAATATACCTTCCGGGGTCATAGTTCTTGATGGAAAGGAACGGGTTGTCGATATTAACAAATTTGCAGAAAAATATCTGGATCTGTCTGCAAAAGATATAGGCAAACCTGTTTCAGAAGTACTTGGATACTGGTCTGAAGTTCTGGACCTTGAATGTAACGATAAAGAGATAAACAGGACAGAACTGAAGAAAAGTCTTGCAGATGGAACTTTCTGGTTTGCTGTTAATGTCTCACCTCTTTATGATGAACATGATGACATTCATGGAAAAATGATCGTTCTGGACAATATTACAGATCGAAAGCTTACAGAAGAGATCCTGTCCATTCAACATGACCTTTCAATTGATATGGGAACACGTTCTGACTTTATAAGCACACTAAATTCTTTGATGGAACATCTGGTAAAGATCGAAGCTATTGATTCAGGTGGAATTTATCTGGTAGATGATAATGGGAACCTGGACCTGATTGTGCATAATGGACTTTCACAAGAGTTCATAGAACAATGCAGCCATTACGATCATAATTCATCCAATGCAAAAATTGTAAGAGATGGCAGACCGGTATACAAAAAGTATTCTGACATATCACCAGATGTCTCTAATAATAGCATGTATAAAGAATTTTTGTCTGAAGGATTGAAAGCAATGACTGCAATTCCAATCCATTTCGAAGGTGATCCCATTGCATGTATGAGTCTTTCATCTCACACTTACAACGAAATTCCTGAACAAACAAGGAATGGTCTTGAAAGTATAGCATCTTTTGCAGGCGAGTATGTCGCAAGAGCAAAAATGCAGGATATTCTGAACAGGCAGAAGGCCGATCTGGAAAACCTGTTTAATTCAATGGATGATCTTTTTTTTGTGCTGGATGAATCGGGGAACATCATATCGACAAATGAATCAGCCAGGTTAAAGCTGGGATACAATGAAGAGGAATTTACATCAATGAAGGCTATTGATGTTCATCCTGAAAAAAGCAAAGACAAGGTCATATCAATTGTCAACGAATTGCTTGGCGGTAAAATTGATTCATGTTCAGGTCCTCTTCTTTCCAAAGATGGTGCATACATCCCTGTTGAGACCAGGGTCACCGCCGGTAAGTGGAATGGCAAAAAAGTATTGTTTGGAATTTCAAGGGATGTAAGTGAACGCCAAAAATTTGAAAAAGAGATAATTGAGGCTAAAAATAAAGCCGAAGAAGCTAACCGCATTAAATCTGAATTCCTCGCAAACATGAGTCATGAGCTACGCACACCTCTTAATTCAATCATCGGTTTCTCACAGTTGCTAAATACCAATCCCTTTGGCAACCTGACTGAAAAAGAAATTAAATATTCAGACAATATAATGACCAGTGGGAAACACTTACTGGACCTGATCAACGACATTCTTGATATTTCAAAGATCGAAAGCGGGGAAATGGAACTTGAAATAGAAAAGTTCAGTTCCTCTTCCTTCTTTTCTGAAGTGGAAGATATAATAAAACATCTGGCAGATAGAAAGAACATTGAAATTTCTAATCTGGCTCGTTCTGAAAGTATCGAAATGTATGCTGACAGATTAAGGATGACACAAATATTGTATAATCTGTTAAGCAATTCCCTGAAGTTCACACCTGAAAATGGATGTATATAGATCAATGCGGCTGATCGTGATAATATGCTGGAGATCTCTGTGTCGGATAACGGTATTGGTATTCCCAAAAATAAGCATGATGAAATATTTGAGACCTTCAAACAGGCGGATTCTTCAACTTCAAAACAATATGGAGGTACTGGCTTAGGGTTGGCTCTGGTTAAACAATATGTTGAGATGCATGGCGGAAATATTTGGGTTGACAGTGAGGAAGGCATGGGCAGTACCTTTACTTTTACGATCCCTTCAAATCCTGACTATCAGTGATCAGTAACAAAGTTTTTAGATTCACATTTAAGTAAAAGCTCATTGGATCCATGGAGATCCACTAGCTTAACAGTTCTCAGTCCCTACAAAAAATATATATGTTGTTATTTCAATTTTTTATTTAGGGGTTTCGATATTATAACAACAAGACCGATCGAAGTTGCAAATGTGGAAGAGATTCCTGAAGGGAGCAGGATGAATTCCATTACAGGGGTTGGGATAGCATGGAATTAATTCCATATTTTCATGTACTTGTTGGTATCCTGATCTTTATTGTTGGATTTATTTTTCATTGGGTGGGTCAACTTATTTCAGTGCTGAATTGGGATTATGCCACCAGGATAGGACTTCAGGAAAAGAGAATGCTGCCTGAGTTCAAAGTATATGAACATGCAATAGCTGTTGCTGATGTATCTATTGGCTGGATCTATGGAATTGTGGCCATCGGTCTGATCCTGGATCTTCCATGGGCATTTAAGTTGGCATGGATTCCGGGTGTGATACTGGTATATCATAGCTTAAGTTATTGGTTCTGGATTGGAAACCAGAACAAGTTAGGTCATAATACCAACACGGAAAGGTTCAGGATCATCTGGTTCTTTTCAAATTTTATAACCGGTATTCTGGCAATTGCAATTGCATGGTAATGACTGTATTTTAATTAAATGCGATCACAAAATGCGAGACACAAACTACAAAATGAACTTAAACTAAAATTTAAACTGAGGTTTAGAATATGCAGGAACTGGAACTTCTGTCACGAGTGACCTTATATGTTCTTTTGTTATTGTTCGGATCGATCACACTTATCCTCTGGTGGTTCCAGATCAATGTCTATAAAGGGAAAGCTATGGACAACCCAGATGGTTCAAGCGATGACTGGCATGAGCAAAAGATACTGTTTGGAATGTCATTTGCAGACATAGTCATCATTTGTCCAGCTACTTTTGTTGGTATTGCCTTAATACTGATCGATTCCCACTGGGGATTTTACATTCTTGGACTGCTGAGTTTCTGGCATGTGTGGGTGAACACTGCTTTTACAGTTACCAGCTTACGGTTTGAAAAACCGGAAATGACTTTCATGTGGTTCATGGCTTATCCATTTGGGATATTGCTCGGTTTACTTTACCTTGTTTGGCTGTTTGTTCACTTCGAGATGGTGTTTTTCCCATAATGAAGTTAGAGCAACGGGATTAAACGATAGTCGTCAACCATCGGGTTATCATGTGTTAACAGAGACTTCTAACATGGTGGCCTGATGCACGGTTGGGGAACTGTGAATTCAGAAAGGGGTACTTTCTTTGCTCATGTAAGTACTCGTAAGAATTCCATCTATATGATGGTATATGGAGGTTTAGTCCACAAAACTATCATCTATGGGTCCCCTTACATGAGCAATCCCTTTTCCTTCATTTGAGAAATGCTGGTAAACAGGAAGTCATTAAAGTATAATCTTAAGTAGAAGTAATCTCAAATTAATTAATTGACCAAAGGGGGTATATTATTTGCAAAAAAAAGAGAATAGTTCATCACTTCAGCCAGAGCCAATACCTTGTCCGGAACCGGAACCAGAACCTTCGCCCGAACCAGTTCCATATCCCGAACCAACCAAAAGACCACGGGATAAGAAAGATTGACTTAAATATCAGATATGGTGCAAACACCTCTGCTTCAAAAGCCGGAGATCATTGCTTACATGTAATATCGCTGGAAAAAAGCAGGGATTATTTGAAGGTGAATAATCATGATAACCAGAGTCTATATTTCCCACTCTGAGCAGGACAGTAGTCTGGCTCAGGAACTGGAACATGTATTGTGGGTTGTGAACCTGGAGAGTTTTTCCTCTCTGTTCAAAAAGACCGATTCACTCTCCGATGCGGAACTGATCAGCTTTGGTATCCGCCATTCAGATTGTGTGATCGTCATCCTCACCATGGATGGCATATTGTCACCAAGAGTAAATCAGGAGATCGGTCTGGCTGTGGGCACAGATCAGCTGATAATCCCGTTGTTAGAATACGGAGAGAAATTACCGGCTTTGATAAGCCATCTTCCATCCATCGGTTTTTCCAGGGATACCTATGAAGATGCACTGGGGGTGGTCATAAAAGACATCCGGCAACTTACCAAACTGGACTGGCTTAAGATAAAATGTCCTCACTGTGGGGAGGAAATGACACAGTACATAACACCTCAGGAAGAGGTCGAGAAGGTTCTTCTGGAAGGGACAGACCTCAAGACCATGTGCAGTTACTGTGAAAATACTGTATTTCTGGACCCCAGGACATTCATACCTCGTTCTGCGGAATCTTCCTCGCATGAGCATTCAGACTGAACATTCTGTCAGTACTTTCAACCACTTCAGATCAAACTGTATCCCAGTTTTGAAAGCTCCACAAGCATAATGATAAGTGTAAAATTACCTACAAACAACGGAATGAGCATTTTTCGGAATGGGAATCCCACGATTGCAAGTGATATTGCGATTATATCACTTGGAAGAGGAGTCAATGAGTAAAAGAAGATCATCAGCATAGTTATCCTGTCATCGATCTTTTCCATCCATTTTGTCAGGCGGAAAACATTGCCTGCATATTTTCCCTTAATGCATTGCCTGCCTTTTGTACCCAGGTAATAGAATACCAGATCTCCAAAAGTGAGGCCTATGCTTGCAAATAATGCGATCCATATTGGGTTTACTCCTCCCAGGGATATTGTGATCAGGGCCGCGTAGAATGTGGTGGAGGTAAATGTGGAAACGCCACCGATCATAGCCAGCAGGAAGACAAAAATGTAAATGTTGCGTACTCCCAGTCTTTCGACTATTTCTCCCGGGGGATGATAAAAAAGGAGAATTGACCATGAAGCTATGAAGAGTACAATTAACCCGAGGATCTGGATGTTCTTTTTACCATCATGGTGAGGACAAATTCCCATTTCATTAGTATCTGTTTTTGATGGGATCAGCTTTTCATTTTTTATCTTCATTGAACCTCTTAACAATTTGAGAAGTTATAGGTTAAAATCCTTTCCTTGTTTCCATAGCTAATAGCATTCGGTTTTAGATAGTTGCTTAAATTGGTATACATATTGGTCAACTTTTCTGTTCTCTATATGACGTCTTCCGATCCCTTATTTCCCATCAGTTTCATTTCACTCCAAAAATTCAAATAGATTGCAAACTGTTATTCTTATTATGAGCTCGATTCATGAAGATCTGGTCCGATCGCTCGATTCCAAACAGGCAGCTTATGTTAATCTGGAACTACCGGACCCTACTAATGGGGAATATCTTCTTGGGGCCTTTCATTTAGTTCCTGGGGGAGATCTGAATATATTGCAGGCAGCTGCAGAGATCGCAGCGGAATCATCTACTGGTACGAACTTTAAAGTTAATACTGAGACCAAATTCTCTAAGACAATGAATGCTCTGGTCTATCAGCTTGACCTAGAAAGGAACCTTGTTTGGGTTGCTTATCCGTGGAGGCTTTTTGACAGGGGAGGTAATGTCCAGAACATCCTGACTTACATTGTCGGAAATATCCTGGGAATGAAAGAGATATCAGCACTAAAGCTGCTGGATGTCTGGTTCCCACCGGCCATGCTTGAGCAGTATGACGGTCCTGGCTTTACTGTTGATGACATGCGAAAATACCTGGATGTATATGACAGGCCGATCCTTGGTACCATTGTAAAACCAAAGATGGGGCTCACTTCTGCAGAGTATGCAGAGGTATGCTATGACTTCTGGGTAGGCGGAGGAGACTTCGTTAAGAACGATGAACCCCAGGCGAATCAGGATTTCTGTCCATATGACAAAATGGTACTGCATGTAAAGGAAGCCATGGACAAGGCAGTCAAAGAGACCGGGAAGAAAAAGGTCCATTCCTTCAATGTTTCAGCTGCCGATTTTGACACCATGATCGAAAGGTGTGAAATGATCGTCAATGCCGGGTTTGAGCCTGGAAGTTATGCATTCCTGATCGATGGCATAACCGCTGGCTGGATGGCAGTCCAGACCATCAGGCGCCGATATCCGAATGTATTCCTGCACTTCCACAGGGCAGCCCACGGAGCTTTCACAAGACCAGAGAACCCCATCGGGTTTTCAGTACTGGTCCTGTCCAAGTTCGCACGCCTTGCTGGTGCTTCAGGTATCCACACAGGTACAGCAGGTGTTGGTAAAATGAAAGGAACACCTGAAGAAGATGTAGTTGCTGCACATGGTATTCAGTATCTGAGCTCCAGTGGTCACTTCTTCGAACAAACATGGACAAAGATCATGGAAACCGATAAGGATGCTATAGATCTTGTACATGAGGATTCAGCTCATCATGTTATCCTCGAGGACGATAGCTGGAGAGGCATGAAAAAATGCTGTCCGATCGTTTCCGGAGGTCTTAATCCGGTCAGGCTGAAGCCTTTCATTGATGTAATGGGCAATGTGGATTTCATCACAACAATGGGTTCAGGTGTGCATGCACACCCTGAAGGAACTAATGCAGGAGCAAAAGCACTTGTTCAGGCATGTGACGCTTATCTTAAGGACGTAGATATTGCAGAATATGCCAAAGATCATAAGGAATTGGCACAAGCCATTGAGTTTTTCCAAAAGGCCTGAACGCGTTGCATAATTCCATTGAGATAACTGATAAATATGTTGCAGACCTGACTGATATCTGGGATTATTTCAGATCAGGTCCTGTAATCACTTTTTAATTTAGTTTCAATATCTTGCAGATTGCTTTTTCATTTGTGAATTTGATAAAACGAATTAGTGAGATCTTAATTTTGATATGTGGCAATCTCATTCTATTCCCGGAAATGTTTCAAACCATGCAATATTATTGTGTATGGTTGTGTGTATGGTTGTGTGTAGTGTTGCAGCATTTGCCGCAATACCAACTACAATATATCACCCCTATAATTGTTAGGCATGTCGAACAATAATAGGAATGGTTAAAATGTTCTCAAGCTTTATGATCACATTCAGGGAAGGGGTTGAAGCCTTTCTGATCGTGGGGATCATCCTCGCGTATCTTGTGCAGACAAGACGAACGGAACTGAACAGGTACGTCTATAGCGGGACAGGACTTGCTATCGTTGGAAGCCTGGTCGCTGCAGTTGTCTTCAATCTCCTTGCAATACAATTCGAAGGACGCAATGAGGAGGTCTTTGAAGGAATTGTAATGCTGGTAGCAGCAGTCATCCTGACATCCATGATCATCTGGATGGCACGTGAGAGCAACAACATCTCAACAACGATACAGGAGCATGTCGAAGGGAAGAAAGCCTACGGACTCTTTGCACTGGCGTTCCTCTCTGTGCTGAGGGAAGGTATTGAATCCGTACTCTTCCTAGGTGCAGCAGCAATGAACACGGAAACCAATGTTGTGCTCTACGGAGGGCTTACAGGTCTTTCTGTATCCATTGTGGTTGCATACATGGTGTTCAGATACTCGTCACATACGAACCTGAACAACTTCTTCAAGATCACCAGCATCTTCCTGATACTCTTTGCAGCAGGACTTGCAGCACATGGTGTGCATGAGCTTCAGGAAGCAGCTGTAGTTCCGATCATTGTTGAGCATGTATGGGATATCAATCACGTCATAGATGAGAAAGGAACCTTTGGTTCTATCATGAAATCCCTGTTCGGATACAACGGAAACCCGTCACTGATCGAAGTGCTTACCTATGTTGGATACTACGTCGCAGTTGGCATAGGGTTGAGAGTACCCGGAAGGCGCGAAAAGATCGGGATAAAAGCCTGATCATATCGGAGTTAAAAATCCATAACTGCTACCATCGATAAGAATGGTGGCAGATTTTTTTTGTTCATCACTCTTTAGAGTAAATTATGCTGCTGGCTCTTGATTTGTTTATTTGGAGCAGCCACTTTAAAGCGGTTGTGGTGCTTTTAGGCACAATCTTTAAATATCAACGAGTACATGTGGAACATATAGGCCACATATGCAAACTATGGTTACATGGTTTGAAGCAAACAAAGGATGTGAACAAAATGAGAAAAATAACAAACATGCTTTTGGTCGGTGCTATACTTTTTGCCGGTGCGGGAATGGTCGCCCTGACGGTACAAACTGATACTGTTCAGGCTGCTTATGGTTCAGGTCCGGGGTCTGGATGGGGTGGATGTCCTGCTTATGGTTCAGGATATTCAGGCTATAATCAGGCAGCTTCCGATTCCGGTTATTATGACCTGACTGTTGAAAGCATTGAGGATGCATTGGAAATAGCCGAGGAAGAGATCGATGCTGATGTGAATGAGGAGAATATCTACCAGATGGGTAGATGGTGGGTTGTGTATTATACGAACGATGATGGTGTTGTGATGCGCAGCTACATCGATGCATTCACAGGAGATGTGCTGGATACTACAGGTCAGTCATACGACTATGAGAATACGGGCCGTGGATATGGCATGATGTACGGTGATGGCTACGGTCCCGGAATGGGTTATGGATATGCGATGGGCCATGGTAGAATGTATCGGTACTGATAAATGAATTATGTGGATTCCCTGCCATTTATTTTTGAATTATACTCCCCACCATGGCAGGGATCATCCACTGACCTTTATGAAGAGTTTGATCCTGGTAGGAATGTGATAGCATGATGGGATATGGAATGTATGGTGACTATGGAATCTTCGGAAGTTCAGGAGGGTTTACCATGATATTCAACTTGCTTATATTGATAGCTCTTATCTGGTTAGTTTCTTCATTTTTCAGCAACAGGTCATGCATTTTCAATAATGGAGCGTGCAATAACAAAGACGATCGTGACACGCGTTTATCTCGTATTGAAGAACAGGTGGAGAGCAATCGTGAGTCTCTGGAAAAGATACTGAAGAAACTGGAATAAGGTCTGAAGATGACCTTTAAGCATGGGATATTAGTAAAGATTAATATGAAAACAAAAACATCTTATGAACAACCATGATGCACTATTACAATACATTTGGTCTATTGGATTTCTTTTTGGAAATCCTCCTTATACTATTGGTCGTAGGTTTAGTCATTTTCTTCATTAACAAATCCGGGTTTGCAGGTTCAGCTAGCAACGAGAAGCTTGTGAGCATGGAGAAAGATGTTGCTGAGATCAAAAAGACTGTAGAGGAGATCAAAGAGAAACTGGAAGAGATCTAAGATCAATTTAAACCCTCAGCCGGTCTTATTATGGCTAAAACAATGCAGCAGATAGTTTCTATAGGCGAGGCTATTTCACATCCTCTGAGGCTTAAGCTTCTCTATATGCTTTCAGAAAGGGAATGGTATGTGTATGAGCTTGCCAAAGAGCTCAGTGTTTCCCGGCAGGTCCTGTATCTTCATTTAAAACGTCTTGAAAAGGCCGGATTTGTAGAAAGTGATCTTCGTCTTGAAGATGACGACATGAGGGCAAAGAAATTTTTCAAGCTCAAGGAATTCGATATCTCACTGGATATCGATGATCTGAGGAATTTCTTTGAGTAACTTTCGTTCGTAAGGCTATCAATAGTTACAAACGTTTTTTGAAGTTAAAAAAATGATGGGCTTAGCCATCATTACCAATTGCATCTACCGGGCATGAATCAATTGCATTTTCACAATCTTTTGTCTCGGAATCATTTTCAGGTTGCTTAAAGACAAATGCAGTCGATCCATCATCGGTCATTTTGAAGTTTTCAGGAGCATCATTTGTGCATAGACGACATCCGATACATCCTTCATCTACATAGAACTGACCAGGTACATTTTCAGCTACTTTATTTGGATCTCTTCAACATCGTGTGGGTAACTAAATTTATTTACATCTACCTTTCAAGCGTCATGGAATTCAAAGAACTAATGCAAATCGCAATCGAATGAGCAAAAATACCACATCACAATTAAAGGATTGTACAGGGAGATGATCTATAATTGCGAATATTTGCTTGCAGGACGTTAAAATTACCCACTCGATGTTAATGAGAACCCTTTATTTTCATTATCAGCCATTGTTAGTTCCCCCACTTTTGGATAATATTAAGTTTATTTTGAGATTGAGTTATATTTATCGATTGTTATGCATTGAGATTATTCAGGCAACAACCCAATCGCTGTAAACATATGCTTGCTCAGCGTTTGAACCCCGGGACATAACACCCACACGATATTCCTGACCAACCGGAACTTTCAGATTGGTTACGGTATATGTCATTCCACTTTCTGCTTCAATTTCCGGGATCACATCACTCTGGATCTGGTCCCACCCCATACCTTCATCGGTTGATTCAAGGTAAGTGTATATTGTTACATCTTCTGCAGTTGCCGAACCAACATTTGTGATCTCAATATCCAGATCTACATATGTGTACGCTGCTCCCCTCTTGCTGGTTCCTGTAAATTCAATTTGCAGTTGAGGATATCCGTAACCGATCGGAGTTATTGTTGCCTCTGAATTTCGATACTCATCCGGTATCACACCCACATCCCAGCCGGAATTGGTCGTTTCAAGGTAGAAATAGTTGATACCGTTATAATCATAATAGCTTCCGGATACGCTCTCATCGCCCTGTACACCCACTGCCATGTGATCAGGCAATGTGATCAATGCTACTCCATATCCCATCTCGTGTAGAAGTGATGCCAGAAGGATAGATGAATCTTCACAGTCCCCACCACCGTGGTACAGTGTCTCGAATGGGAATCTGGGATACTCATCATAACCTGCAGAAGCACTGTCACTGACATAAGGAAGTGATTGGACGAAAGCGGTTGCGATGTATGGTATCTCGTCGCTGCCATAACCACCTTCATCAGCGAGGTATTCCAGTTGGGAGGTTATCTGTGATATCAGTTCGTCGTCGTAAGGATCGTTAGCAAACTGATCGTAGTCCCTGCTTCGGCTTCTCTCGGAATACAAGTCGTAATCTTCTTTGTAGTATTCATTCTTGATCCAGAACTCTGTGTTATCGTATTCCCACTCATACGTACGTGTAATGGAATCTTCATCCAGTGAAACTGCTATCTTAATTTCAGTTTCAGAATCGATGGGTTCTGTTTCCAGAAAGATCTCAGGCTTTAGTTCATAGGTCAGATCAATAGTAAAACTGCTGTCATAGATTTTATCCACCCTGATAGAATAGACGTTATTCCTGTCCTCCGGATCTTTCACATTGTATGTTTGACCTGTTAACAGTGTTCTTACGGAATACTCCTGCTCGTCCTTCCTGAAAGAAATAAACGTGAACTCTTCTTTCCTGTTAATATCCAGGATCTTCAGGGAGTATCCATTTTCAAGGTCAAGTATAGCAGTCTTTTTGAGGGTTATGTTATACTCTTCATTGTATTCCTCACCTGCTAGATCAGTTTCATCAATATCAGGCAATCCGTTCTCTTCCGGGTATCCATCATCTGCTATGCAACCCATGCCTGAGCAAATGATCATAAAAAACAAAAACCAGGAGATCGATCTTTTGATACCCATATGAAATGGAATTTACTGCTTAAATATAATAGCATTGTGGTTGCTACCAAATGATCATAGGTTGTTGGTTTGATCATGAGTACTTTCTATCAAACATCGGAAGAAACAGTTGAGCCTGTTTCAAAAAGTCTAACGTCTACCTCCTACAATCAATGCATGTTCTATATTGTACTGGAAAATAGCAAATCAGGAGCTTTGAAATAGGTTCGTTGATAAAGAATGAATTAGAAAGCAAGATGTAAGTCTTGAATCCTGAAGTTTAAAATGTAACATGATGTTGTGGGAGTGCAGTAAATGACCTAACAGATATTGGATCAGCCATCTTGTTGTGATTGTGGACCTGCAGAGGATAGTTGTTGTGGTCCGACGAACAGTAACTGTTGCGGACCTGAAACTATTGACCTGAACAAAAAAAAACATGCTTGTCCCGTCTATGGTACTATTGGGGAGTCCGTTGAGAGCGTCACAGTCAGGCATCTGGTCAAAGAAAAATTGATGTCATCTGTTGTTGATGTTGATCACTGGCTTTGTCTTGACGAGGATTGTGATGTTGCATACTATACAGAAACGGAAGCAATGTTCAGAAAAGAGGACCTGAAAGTCCCTATATGGTTCAAAAGGGATGCCGATCCAAAGTATGCATGCTATTGTAATGTGATAACAGAAGAGCAGGTTATCGAAACGGTTGTTAATACTGGTGTCGATAGCATGAAGGATGTTATTGCTGTGATCAAGGGTAAAGGAAGATCCCGGCGCCGGGTCAGGAATCCTGCAGGCAAATGCTGTACAAAGGTATTAACTTTGAAAGCACATGCGCACACTGCCACTTCGCTACATTCGTGTAAATGTTAAGTTCTCTGTTCTACAAAATAAAGATGTTGCCTGACAGACGCTTCATTACATGAAGCAGAATACCAAGAGTGATAAGCCGTTTACGCTCAATACTCATGTGAGGGAGAGGTTGGAGAATTGGGAAGGATGTTGATCCGTTCGTTTTTTACTATGAGTTTTTATAGTACGTATTACAGAAAATAGTTTGAAATTAAAGGTGGGTGATAAGTTTGGAAATTATAAACGAACCAGAGATAACAGAAATAGAAGAAAGAAATGTGGCATATGTTTCTTTTGTCGGCAACTATTTGGGAAACACCAAGGTCTTTGAAGATTTATGTGGTAAACTTTTAAGCTGGGCAGGTCCGAAACAATTGATGGGACCAGATACTCTTTTGGTGTCTGCCTATTATGATGATCCAGGTGTTACCCCTCCGGAAGAACTTAAGCTGGATATGTGCATGACCATTGAAGATGATATTGAAGTTGAAGGAGAAATTAAAAAGAAAAAGCTTCCTGGAGGAAAGTATGTAGTAATGCGTGCAGAACTGACAGGGGCAGAAGAATATGGTCCTGCATGGGAAAAGGTCGTTGAGTGGCTGATACAAAATAACCTTGAAATTGATATGTCCCGAGCAAGTTATGAGATATATTTAAACTCCCCCGAAGAACATCCAGAAAAGCATCATATTGTTGATATATGTATGCCCGTCAAGTGAATAAGATCCAAGGGGGCATTTCTGAAGTATAAATGCCTCTCTTTACAAAAGTAATCTGGGATTTGAAGGGGGAGGTTGGGATTCTCTAAGGGTACTTTACACTACATGAAACAGAATGCCAAGAGTGATAAGCCGTTTACTCTCAATGCTCATGTAAGGGAAAGGTTAGAGACTTGGGGAGAGTGCTGCTAAAATAAGAAATTGGTTGAATTTAGATACATTCACATAACTTGTGATAAAAAATTAGGGTTTACGAGGTGGAGACTCATATGGGAATTGAAAGAGTTCTACAACTTTAGACTTTTTATCAACAACGAAAGCATTTTCTTCATTTAAAACGACATAATTTACATAGCAAGTCGCTGAAGGAAATGATATGAACACAAGAGATCCAAAATTAACTGTCCTGCAATTCAATGAGTACATCAACAATCAGGATGCAGATGAATTGGGGAAATTGCTGTCAGAAGGCACCAAATTGGTTGAAGGTGAAGAAACAACCAAAACGGGAAAAGCCGAAGTGGAAATTTCTTGGATTGAATTTTTTAAGTTAGTTCCTGACTATAGAAACCACTTCACCAGAATTGAATCAAAAGGTGATAGAGTGGTCGTTATTGGCTTTTCAACTTGCTCAAATGAATTGCTTGCTGGGCCTGCACTCTGGACAGCATCAGTCAAGGATGATCTAATTGATGAGTGGCGCATCCTTGAAGATACGAGAGAAAACAGGGCATCCTTAGGAATAAATTGAAGGTTTACAAACTCGTCTTCTTCATATACTCCACAGACTTCTTCACCAGCTCCCGCAGGACATCCTGATCCACATCTTCCAGCTTCTTGATGTGGCAAGGTTGAGTACAGGAAGAAGAAGAGTTCATGGAGATCTGTCCTGTTGCTCAAGGCGAGAGAGTTAAGCCATCATCTTGTAGGTAAGAGGAAAGCTGTTGAGTTCATGAAGCCTGCTTATGTAATTGAAAGGGATGATTCTAATCTGTTGAAAAAGAAGATCATTGATATGCCTTATACCAAATGGAAGAAGATGGGATTCTCTAAAAGTACTTTACATTACATGAAGCAGGGTACTAGGAGTGATAAGCCGTTTGCTCTGAATAGTCATGTGAAGGAAAGGTTATTGAATCTCAAACTGTTAAAAAGAGATTTTCGATGAGCCATCAAAATGTTGATCATCGAATCACTTAAACATTCATCGTGTCAAAAATTCATTTCATTTGCTCGGACATGAATTTCATGACTTTACTTGATTCCATTATAGGAAAGCTGTCGAAATAACAGATATCCCTCCAAGGAAACATAGCAGCCGCATAAGCTTCAGCGTTCTCTGCATCATATACAACAATGTGTCGGCAAGTGGATAAGTCTTCCCATTCACCGATGACCTTAATTCCTTCGGGAGATTCCCAGTTTGAAAAACGTTCTGCTACTTCGTTATTGTCCTTTGGCTCCCATGAAACTATATCCATAAACAACATTTCTTTAACACTCCCCTTTTATTCACTTGTATTTTATCGATTTAATCAATTACAGTCGAAAGCCCCCGCTTACGACTAATCGAGGTAAGAGAATTTCATGTAAGTACTCCCAAACCCACATAGATGTTTAACGTTATTACATATATCCTTATTTACGTAAAATAATCATGAAGTATTAAAAATAATATTTCAATGTTTGTTGAAACGCTTACTTTGAAATGTTATCGAAATATTTTAAGAGTTCGGTTTTTGTGCTTACCTACAGCCCCGACTTGCTATGCGGGGGGTAAGATTCGAACCTCAAGCTTCCGCAAAATACAAATGTTGATGATCGGGACAGTACATATCACTCGGTGCTGCCGTTGTTGATGGTTATGGCATTGATTGAATCAATGTCGATGTAGCATACGCCCAGGAAGTCATTTTCTAAAATGACGAAATATTCTTCTACCTCGACAATGTCACCCATTATCTGCATGTTGTAGCTGAATATTTTCACATTGTTTCCTTTATTGTCCTCTAAGATCTCTTTCATCCGACCATGCCATTCGTTGTAAATGGTATAGTCCCGTGCTACTTCGATGGGCTGATTCTGGACTAGTTGGAATTGTACCACGTCGTCAGATGATTCTACATCTGAAACTGTTCCGGAGTCTGAAGTAGACACCTCGTTTACTGGCTCATCAGCTGCAACGTCTGTGCAACCAATTGCAGTTACTGCTATCAAAATTAACAGAAGTGTAATTATTTTAGTATATGCTTTCATGTTCTATCGCCTTTTAATTCACAAATCATCAACATAAGGTACGTATGTGCATCTACACCAACCTTCTCCGTTTTCATTGGGACTATGTTTACAATCCTTGCGAGGAATTGGCATATTTTTTAATGCTGTTGTAATTGTCAAGACGTTGTCATTCATTTTTTGACATACGTTACATGATTGAGATTCTGCAGCAAGTATTTCCACTCTGTCGAAACCATTTTTTTGATGATTTAGTAATTGAAATCGTACAGATTCCTGAAGTGTCGGGAAAAACACTTCATTCCTTTCATAGAGCTCTCTTGCTTTTTGGTAGTACATCATCGATTCGATATGCAACGTTTTTATGTTTGAATATTGATCAATTGTATTCGAACTTTTTTGCTTTGTTTTTCCTTTCAAAGATTTTCCTTTCAAAAAATCAAATAACCCCATACGAGCTCCCCCTTTATGGTCTACCATGTTATGCAGTTGTTTTTTGTTCTACAAAGTAGAGATGCTGCCTATCCGGACAGTACATGTCCATCTCAATTTTCATACGTTGGAGATGATCACAACAGTATTTCGCAGCGACCCCGAAATACTTCTTCAGTAGCTTGCAGAATTCATCGGTGGTCATACCATTGTACATGAAGCCGCGGAGTTCGTGAACCACATCATCTGCAAATTGTTCTTCGGAAACCGTGTCACCTCCTTCCATTTCATCAACTTTGGCAGTTGCTTGGTCGTTCTTTACTTCACCTACTATCCACCAATAGACGTCGTGGAAGTCATTATTTCCACATTTTGAGCATTTCGTTTTAACGTACATATTACCACCACGATAATTTATTACGATTCACTTACCCTGATTGTTATTTTCATGTTTCAATTTTCTTTTTTGACCTCAGGAAATGTATCCGAAGGATATCAGGTACACACTAACCCCCAGAACCAATGTTGCCAGCCAGCATCCGGTTGCAATGTCCATATGCACCTTCTTTTTGAATCTCCATCTGTTGGTCACGAAAAGTATTATGAAAATTATGACGATCGATCCGAGAAGCCTGTGCAGGGCAAGCACTATTCCATAGGAAGCAAGCTGGAAGCCCTGACTGATCGAATAGAACATGAACAGAACAGAAGGCACGATTGTGTAAACTGCAAGTGATGCACCTCTTGCATGTTGGTCTATACCCTCTGTTTTCATCTTGATCGCATATACAAGCATTAGAAATGCTATTATCTGCAAGAAAAGTGAAAGGTTGGATAAAGTTGTAATTACATCTGGTTCCACCAAATTCCCCCATTGACTTATACAAATAAATTGAAGTGGATACTATTTAGATTTATTGAGAAGTTATGATTTAATCATCACTTTCATCTTTTTGTTCTCATTTGACAAAACATAAATACAATTAATTCTTTTCTTGCACTTTATTTCCCACTTCGGAAAGTAAATAGATAAATCATTCTTAAATTTAAAAGGTGTGCAAGAATTATGAGCCAGCAGAGTGAAAGCCTTTTCAAAAGCGCCCTCAAGACAACGCTACCGGTCTTCCTGGGATATATTCCCCTGGGCATGGCTTTCGGATTCCTTCTCGAAGGAGCCGGCTATCACTGGATATATGCACCCGTAATGAGCATCTTCATCTATGCCGGTGCAGGTCAGTTCATTGCAGTTGCACTTCTGGCAGCCGGTGCAGGGCTCACTGAATTCGTGATCACCACACTACTGATAAATCTCAGACATTCTTTCTACGGGCTGTCATTGCTGGAGAAGTTCTCAGGTGTGGGAAAGGTCAAACCTTACCTTATCTTTGCACTTACCGATGAGACCTATGCACTCCTAACAACCACCAAAGCTCCGGAAGAGGATTCAAAAGGCAGGTTCTACTTCTACATAGCTGTGCTTGACCACTCATACTGGATCCTGGGCTCGGTTCTTGGTGCTGTACTGGGTTCAGTACTTGACCTCAGGCTGGAAGGAATGACCTTTGTGCTTACTGCACTGTTCGTGGTGCTGACCATTGAGCAGTACCACGCTTCAAGATCCCGTTTTCCCTTCATGGCAGCCATGGGTGCAGGTGTCATTTCACTCCTGCTCTTCAGCCCTGACAACATGTTATTGTTCTCGATATTTATCGGCACCCTCATCCTGATGGCACATGAGAGGTTCGTTCAGGACGACCTTGAGATCAGAAGCATTGCAGATCAGGACCCTGATCAGGAGGACATCTCATGATAGAAGATCCGGTTCACTTGCTGGTCGTTACAGCAGTAGTAGCAGTGGCCACCTTCACCACAAGGGCTCTTCCTTTCGTATTCTTTAACACGAGAGCTCCGCCTGAGATTCTCTCCACCATTGAGAAGAATCTCCCTCCGATGATCCTCTTGCTGCTTGTGATCTACTGCCTGAAGGACGTACAGTGGCTTCAGGTTCCCTATGGAATCCCGGAAATTTTTACAATAGCAGCGGTCATGGGCCTGCACTTGTGGAAACGCAATGCAATGCTCAGCATCTTTGCAGGGACGGGGTTGTATATGCTGCTGGTTCAGCTTGATGTGTTCCGGCTTCTTTTTGGCTGATAGTGGAGATTAATGTGAGAACAGAATGGAGCCCAGGCTCCGGAAAGTTTCTATCATGGATCCCTGAAGGTCCAGCAGCAAAACAAAATGAGTTTAACAATAAGTGTGGGAGTCATAGATCTGAGAATACCACCTTTTAGCGGTATCTCATCCCCACATAATTTCCCAAACTCGCTTCATACCGTACAACTCCCACACCCATATAATATATTGATTTCTGAGTTAAAACAGGTTTTGGTGAGGTAAATGTATGAGGTGATGCCCTTGGTTACAAAAATTTAATGCCTTTTTAAAAAGAATTAAATAGTATGCTGTGCATCCCAACATACTAAAAATTAGTATTTATTCATAATAAATATATCAATTGAGGTATAGTATGGATTTTGGTTTGTAATATTAGCTTTCATATCATTGATCATATTTGCCCTTTCGTTTAAAGCTATTAGGAAAGCATCTGGCTTGGTGCTAATCGTTCTTGGAATTATATTTTCATTAACTGGTCTTGGAATGACATTTGGAATTCCCATGATCTTTGTAGGAGCACTGTTTTTGTTTTTATGATTTATTTGCAAGCTCGATTAAAACAAAAGCTTTCAATTATTCTTTGATTTTTTCAATGAGCTTATAAATCAAAACCAGTAAAAAATAAATCAAGAATAATAAAAATTTACAATTCTTCAAACAAATAGTCCAGATATAGCTTCCTGATACAAGTGGAACCGTATGGACCAAGCAACCCGGATTTTAATTCTATGTAGTGACTTTCCTTCATGCTCCTACCACAACATCTACAGTTGTTGATCTCTTTTGAGTGTATAATTTTGGGTTTATAAAAATCCAGATCGTGTGTCTCATAAGTGAAGTGGCACATACCATCTTTATCAGTTATGATACCTTCCTTTCTGGCAGCTACCATAATTTGATCTATGACATCAAAGCGTTTGGTCACCGTTTTACGCAGCAGTTCTCTGATCTCAAATGGAGATAACTCCGTTGCATCCATTGCTACGATATAGTCCAGTCCTTTTTGGATAGTCTTTGGATATTTCATTTTATCCCTTTATTATCACGAGCTTTAGATCCATATGTACATTATTTGATGAGATCTGATTGTTCAAGCCTTGCTCTGATTCCACTTTTTTTCTTCAGTCGCCAATTCGGATCGATTATCCTGAATTACGTTTAAAACCAGTGTATTTAACTGTGTTAATGTATAAAATCTCTAAAATAATTCAGATGCATTTAATAAGAGTGTGTGGAATATAAGATTATCTACTTAGGTTTTCCAGATACGAAAAATGTTATCCGGAGCTTTTTTAATTTCCGATATTATGCTCACAAACTATAGATCTTCACACCAATGTACACCACATAAAGCAATATCAACACAAACGCCTCATTCTTCTTCAATTGCATATGCCTTCTGAAGAACAACAGGACCAGAAGTGAGAAGAAGAAAAGGGCCGGAATATCAAATCTTACCAAATCTTCACTTACGATAAAGCTGCTTATCAGACTGCCTACTCCAAGGGTGAACAGTATATCGAATATGTTGCTTCCGATAAGGTTGAAAACGGAGAGGTTAACAGCCCTTTTCCTGATACTGCTCCATGAGAGTGCAAGCTCCGGCAATGAGGTTCCCAGTCCGATAAGGACGATCCCGATGAAGGATTGTGATATCCCCCACATATCTGCCAGGTATAGTGCATTGTTCAGAACTGCATAGGATGATATTATGAGGATCGCAAAGCCGACACTGATAGAAAGGATGGTTTGCATGAAATGCAGAGGGGGAGCACTCTTGAACTTTTCGTGGACTTCTTCTTCCCTGTATAACAAGAAGAAATAGATCGCATAGGCCGCGATGAAGATCAGGCCGTCTGTCCGGCTAAGTGTGCCATCAAGGCCAGCCAGGAACAGAAGGGCAACAGAAACGAGCATCATCACTCCATCCCTGGACAGTTCGCGTTTTGTTAAGGTCAGGACCCCGAACATACCGACAATGCCCATTGTTATGCCTATCTGGCCAAAGCAGGAGCCGATGGAATCGCCAATGATAAGTCCGGATGTTTCAATTCCTCTTAGTCGCTGAACAGAACCGGTCACGCTAATGACAAGCTCCGGCAGGTTGGTTCCCAGAGTGAGCAGTGTAAGGCCGATAAATGCATGTGATATCTTGTAGTGTTCTGCAATGGTCAAGGCTGCTTTGATGATCAGCTCTGCTCCAATCATTAATCCTGCCAGGGCGATCAATAGAATTAACAGTTCATACATTTTAGTGAGTTTTCCACAACATCCTCAAATGCTCTTTCAGTTCAGGTTTCCATTTTGTATATTCTCTATTACGTTATTGTCCTTCAATGCATAAAAGCTTCCTTTTTTCGAAAATGGGAGAGACTTGTGTTGTGGGTTTCCAGATTTTTCTATACTGGATCAGATCATTGAAAGAAAAATAAAAAAAGAAGGTGGTGGTCTCTTATCGAGACCGGTCTTTTGGTTTATTGAGGGTATGTTTCAGTTACTGGTAAGGTTTCACCATCCCATTCATACACAGCGTGAGTAACGTCGTTCACAGTAAATATGAATGTTAGTGGCTTACCCTTATATTTCGCAGCATCTGATGTCAGTGTTACTTCTCCCGAAGTATCGGTTATACCAGTATCTGTGTCAGTAGCACTATCGCTCCATTGTCCGGAGACCGTAGCACCTTCTACAGGATATTGATTTTCATCTACAATGGTCACGACTGCTTCAGCATAGACAAATGTATTTTTACCTGCTTGTCTTGTGAAATCGGTGACTGCAACGCTTTTTATGGACATTTGCTCTACTGGTGTATTTGGATCAGTGATACTTAACACAGTAGTAGATTCATTTGTTGCACCTTCACTATCTGTTACATTGAGTATGACTGTATAGCTTCCAATTGAATTGTATGCGTGTGTTGGAGTAATACCGCTACCTGTGCTACCATCTCCAAAGTACCAGTCATAGGAAAGGCTTGTTGCATCTTCATCAAGATCACTTGATCCAGACCCATCAAATGTTATTGCTGTTCCTACAACTCCATCATATGGGCCACCTGTATCAGCGACTGGGGGATTATTGATTGGAGTGGGTGGAGTGATTGGATCGTAGTATTCCAGTGCAGCCGTTGCATCAATGAGACCATGGCCATATACATTGTCCCATCCTGTAGTTCCCAGATCTCTTGCAGTTGATTCAAGTGCAGTCCTAACTTCATCGTTGGAAGCACCCTGTGACATCAACAAAGCGGCAACACCCGAAACATGGGGAGTAGCCATGGAAGTACCCTGGAAGAAGTAGTAACCAAAGTCTTTAGGGTCTTTTGTGGTAGGATTGAATGTATTTTGAAGTATACCATCTCCATATCCATCGCTGTTCAGATCCTGTCCAGTATTTCCACCAGGTGCTACCACATCGATCGCATCTCCATAATTTGAGTATGGAGCTAACTGACCATTATATCCTGTTGCTCCGACTGCAATACACTTCTCATAAGCAGCAGGATAACTGACTACACCTGTTGCATCATTGCCTGCAGCAGCTACGATAGTAACTCCATTAATGTCTGCATGGTCAAGTGCATCATCCAATGCTTTACCGGGGTAATACTCAGGAGGATAACCAAGGCTCATGCTTATGACATCTGCACCATTATCGGTTGCAAAGTATATCCCATCCACTAATTCTGAAAGGGTTCCGCTTCCACTCTTGTCAAGCACTTTTACAGGCATAATGGAACAATCATATGCCACTCCGGCAACACCGATCCCATTATTTGTGCTCTGTGCAATTGTTCCTGCAACATGAGTGCCATGGGAATGGTCATCATTTGGATGTTTATCATTATTGACAAAATCATATCCCGCTATAAATTGAGTACTAGCAAGATCCGGAGCAACTTTATATTGCCTGTAATCCTCGTAGGCAACGCCCGTATCAAGCACAGCTACGACAACACCATTTCCAGTTGTTTCTACCCACGCAGGTTCAACATTGATACTATAATTACTGTATAAATTCCACTGGAAGTTGTAATATTCATCATTCACAGCAAAGGCCGTCATAATAGCATTTGGAACAGCATATTTCACATTCGGGTTCTTACTGTAGATCTCCGCCATCTTCTCGACGTTCCTGTTCTCCGGGATCTTCAGGACCTTGAAACCTGCATGTTGGCTTGTGTATTTTACTTTAGCCCCGTTCCTGGCATTTATATTTGCGATCTTTTCTTCTGAAAGGCCGGGAGCGAACTTGACGATTATCTCGCCAGGTACGTATAAGTCATTCTCTGGGATGTCTATAGTCAATTCTTCATAAATGTCATATTGAGCATCAACCGAAGGTGTGAATGCAGAGACTGGAATTATCATCCCTGTGATCAATAAACAAACGGTCAATACAGTAAGTTTCCAATTGTGTAAATCCATTGTACTACCTCTGATGAGTTATACCACAAATTATTCCTGAATATTAATTATTGATTACTAATATTTAAATAAGCTTTGTCCTTATAAAAAACGATCTAGATTTTATAATGATAATGATGGTCTATCGACTCATTGTTCTATTTTATCTATCTATTTTTGTGCGACGATAAAGTAAAGTAATTCGAATTTTTTAAAAAAGTATATGTTTATAGCTTTAAGAACTTTCATCCCACCATGAGTGAAGGTAATACCAGAGCAAATATCAAAATTGGATTAAAAGTAGGGATCGTCTTAAAGAAGGATCAACGATCCGGAAAAATAACCCACGGCGTTGTAAAGAGAATTCTAACTAAATCTTGTTCCCATCCCCATGGAATAAAAGTTCAGCTGGAAGATGGTCAGGTTGGAAGGGTAAAAGAGATACTTTCATAAGATCCGGGATGGCTGTTATCCACAAACTTTCCGGATACTGACATCTTTTGAAGAATTTCGTAACTAATACAGTGAATAGTGGTCGATCAAGGCAAAGTGGCCAGTATTCGAATTTTAGATAAGTAGCTTTCCTTTTTGCCAGTCGTTGATTATTTTAATAGCGACTCTTGTTTCATCGATTTCCCCTTTTTTCTTAAGGAAGTTCGCCTTCAGGCCTATGAGTTCAAGAATCTCGTAAGAATTCTCATTTCCAATCTCGACCTTATAGAACTCTTCAAGTACAGGCTTGTTCTCAGCACAGATGGTCTCAATTATCTTCATGGCTACTCCTATGGGATCACTCAGGTGTGTAGCATCCTTTACTCCAAGAAGACCCTGTCTGTACTCATCATTCTCATCAAAGGGTATGACTCCGGGAGTATCAATGAAAACTATACGGGAACCGGCCTTTACAAGCTGGACTCCTTTGGTGTGTCCGGATATTGAAGACGTACCGGCCTTGTTCTTTCCTGCTACCCCGTTGATGACCGAGGATTTACCCGTATTTGGATAACCAAGGCTGCCGACGAGAATATCACGTCCTTTTATGTCGGCAACTTCAAGGATCTTATGTCTCAACATGGTCGTACCGAACCTTTCCTTACTGGAAACAAAGACTGTTGGAGCGATCTTTGACAGGCGGGATTTAGACTTCTCAAGAGTTTCCTTTGATACGAGATCGCATTTACTAAGGACTATGATCAATGGCTTTCGTGAACGTTCAACGTTACGTTCGACCTCACTATTTCGGGTCTCATCCGGAAAACGAGCGTCTACGACCTCAAGAAGTACATCGGCTTTTTTTATGACATCCTTTATCATCAACTTATAACTTGCCATTACGTATCCTTACAACATAAGCCTATAAGGATTTGTTGAGAGGTTTGGTATATTTTCATGATTCACAGGCTAGCAAAAGGCAGGCCTGATCGAGCTTCATTTCAGAAAGGACCGAACTCATTCCTTTCCTGTCAGCTGTGTATAGCATTAATTCATTCCATCTCTTTTGCAGCTTGCATAGATGTTCGAAGGGTTCAAAATCTGGAATTGCATCGCTAAGTGAAAGTTCTATATTTCTGAGAGCTTCCTCACTTCCCAATGGATCCCCGGTATCCAGGTATTCTTCAGAAAGAAGCCTGCAGGCATTTGTGATCTTTTCTTCAAGATCGTCCCTGAGATAATTTCCGGGATAGCAACCCATATCGTCTGCAGATAATAATTTCATCCCATCGGTCTCTTTCTGGCTCATGAGCTTTGCCCGCTCATAGACAAACCTGTAAATATCTTCCCTCACTCGTTTCCATGTCGGATGGGATTTAGCAGGTGGAAGATGCTTGATAGCAAGTTCGTTGTCGAGTAAGAAGGAATGACCGAACATCATGGCATTCATCAGGTAATCAATGTCCTCCCCTCGCGGGACCATGGGGTCGAACGGGACTTTCATGAAGAGATCCCTATGAATGGCCATATTTCCTCCAAATACGAAAGGCGTCTCCTTAAGCCTTGGGGGTGTGCCAATCACCTGTTTGAAACCCTCGTTCATACAGACGTTTTTATCCCAGTATCTGGTCCATGGGCTGTCAGGAACTCCAACAAGATAGTCCCCATTCGGCTGTAGATAGTATCCGGCAACGGCATCGATGAATCTCCCCTCATGGTGATTCCCTATGAACTCCTTTGCTTTGGAAATGAATTGAGGGTCTTCGAAAACCTCATCATCATCGATCAGAAGTGCAACATCTGAGTCCATGATATGTGGAATAAAAAGACACATGTTCCTGATGTTGGAGTAACCTGTGAGCGAAAGCAGGTCACAATATTCATCCATGCCATCGTTCTTCAGTTCATCATGTAGCTTTTCCAGATGAGATGGACCGAACATATGAACGTTGATCCCATCGTTTGCAGAGGTCCTGATGATCTCATTTACTTTCTGCTCGACCTGTTCTGTGATCTCATCATTATTTGGAGCGACCAGTATCACCAGTTCAAAATCAGTGTCCTCAAGTATTGCTGTGCTTTCTATAGCTCTTCCAAGCGTCCCCTCAGAATCCAGTGGTGTGGCATGATCGTAAACTGTATCACCTTCAAGCCATCCTATGCTACTTTCTCTTCCCCAGTAACTGGGAATAACCATTGTCATTTTCAAGTAAATCCATCTCCCCGATATTCACTTTGCGTGCGAATATTTCTCCAGTTCTGATAATTTATAGGTTGATCTGATATAATTAGTTTCTTTTTTGACACGGTGTAGGTTCCTATCACCTGCATGTGCTCAGTATGTTCTTTATTCTAATAACAAGCACCAGAAATTAATCTGAAGAATATCATATAGATAAATGATTACTCATTAGTGTCGGATATCAACAGATAATATTCATTCCCAATAACAATTTCAAGTGAACGAGATGTCAGGAAGACTACCGGATTCGGATGACTCAGGACTGATGAGCTGGATGAGATTGGAGATCGGCAAGATCAATAAGGAGATCGTGGCTGAGAGGAAACACCTTTCTCAATTGCTTGGGGAGGAGATACCATCCTCAAAGACAAAGGGTGGTAAGGAGCATTTATTCGATAAAGAGATACTAGGTCTGCTTGAAGAGGGACTTCCGGAAGAGCTTCATGGAAGGCTCAGGCTTCCAATTCTGTTCTTCCTTGACAACCGTGTGGAAGATAGTTGTTTTCTCAATGATGAGAACGCTGTTAAAGCTCTCCAGATCATGGGGGAGCTAAGCAGATCCCGCAGCCTTAACAAAGGAAGGCTCTGGGTAGGAAAAAGTATTGGTTATTCCATCATGAGAAAATATCCAACTGCAGTACAGATCGTGATGGGATGAAAAATTCCGTCTTATCGTCCTGACAAAAGAAAGTAAGAGAAAATTCTATCATTTTTGTCTAGCATCGGACTGCAATAACAAATAAGAGAGAAAAGCTCATAAATATACCCGGCATGTAATACTTAAGTAGAATACACCGAATTAACGTTCAGAAATTAATCTTTTCATGGTCATCTATCCTTGAATAACACAATAATGGATCAATATAAGAGTCCTGATTAATATGAAACTCTATAGCACTAATCTCCAAGCAGAAGAAGTAAATTTTGAAACTGCACTTATCACTGGCCTGGCTCCTGACAAAGGCCTTTACATGCCAAAGACACTTCCACATTTCTCAGAAGAAGAGCTCGTAGCCTTAAAGGATGAAGAGTATCCTGAGATCGCTTTCCAGTTGCTTAAGAAGATACTTGAAGGTGAGATCGATGAGGAATCTCTCAAAGCAATAACCTATGATGCTTACAACTATGAAGTACCACTGGAAGAAGTAGATGAGAACACATACATAATGAGACTTGACCGTGGTCCAACTGCATCTTTCAAAGACTTTGCCGCCCGTATGATGGCAAGGCTCATGCAGTACTATCTCAAGAAAGAGAACAAGGAACTGACCATACTTACAGCAACTTCCGGAGATACAGGAAGTGCGGTTGCTCATGCATTCTATGGTCTTGGCAAAATTAAGGTCATCGTATTGTTCCCTGAATATGAAGTTTCAGACCGCCAGAGGAAGCAGATGACAACCCTTAACAAGAACATCTCTGCACTGGCAATAGACGGCAAGTTCGATGACTGTCAGGCAATGGTTAAGCAGGCGTTTGCAGACAGTGAGCTCAAACACCTGAACCTTTCATCAGCAAATTCCATTAACATAGGCCGCCTGATCCCACAGACGCTCTACTACTTCTATTCCTACCTGAAACTAAGGAATTACCCTGAGGAGATCATTTTCTCAATACCATCAGGTAACTTCGGTAACATGATGGGTTGTGTGCTGGCAAAGAACATGGGCGTGCCTATCAGGAAGATAATCGCTTCTGTTAACGAGAACGATGAGGTCCCGGGTTTCCTTAATACCGGTGAATATGAAAAGATCGTTCCTTCAAAGAACTGTATCTCAAATGCAATGAACGTTGGTCACCCAAGCAACCTTGCCAGGCTCATCGCGATCTATGGCGGGGAAATGGATGAGATCGGAAATATCAACAAGCTCCCCGACATGGACAGATTGAATGGTGATATCTTTTCAACATCTGTCACGGACGAGGAAACCAAAGCAGTGGTCAAGGAGTTCTTCGAGGAGCACAACATCTTAATCGAGCCTCACGGTGCTGTAGGCATTAAGGGTCTGATGGATTACAGGGCAAGCACTGGCGATAACACGCTCGCAGTGACACTGGAAACTGCCCATCCGGCAAAATTCCCTGAAGAAGTAGTGTCTGCTATCGGAATTGAACCTGAACCTCCGCAAAGCCTGAAAGAGATCGAGGGGAGAGAGGAACACATGGAATTCCTGGGTACGGATTATGAACAGTTCAAGAGCTATCTGAAGGAAAGGCTTGAGTAAAGCTTTTCTTTTAAAGTTTTCAATTTATTTTTCCTTTACGAGTTTTGAAGTTATTTCGATATTTTTAGAATAAAACCATAATCTTTATAAGGTTTTATTAGCTACAGAAACGTGTGAAAACGATCGATGCTTCAGCAATAAAATTAATTCTTCTTGAAAGCTTTATTACATTTTTTGCTGTTGCTGTTATCATAACAGTTTATCTTCAACTAAATCCTTTTATATTTCCCGGACTCCAAACCAAGATCAACTGGTTCTTTTCACTATATCTCTTACTTTTAGCATCAGCTTACTATGCTGAGATCATACGGTACTCTATTAGTGGAATAATTGTTCCTGTTAAGCATGCTGCCTTTTATGGCATACCATTTAGTAAAAAAGTGGCAAAGAAATTGGAAATTTTATATGAACAAGTAGACCTATCCTACAAAAAAAGTACTGAATTTGAATTAATAAAAATTGGCTCAAATAATGTATTTCAATTAATGCTAACAATTTTTTGTATATTGTTAGTCATCAAAGAGCTAAATGCTAACTTGATAGGATCAAATGTAATCCGATTTTTACTGAGTATTTTGATAATTTTTGGTGCGGCTACAGTGATGATAAGTAGATTTGACAACTCTAATGTTAATTATTAAATTGAGATTATGACATTTAAACAAAAAATAAGTGACGTTAACAGAGCTGAGTTAAAAGTAGCTCTATTGATCGGTATGATCACTGTGGTGGGCTTTTTGCTTCGAGTTTACCAACTCGGAAATCAATCATTATGGCTCGATGAAGCGATATCATCTAATGCTGCAGCAGCACTTTTGCAATACGGTTCACCTGTATTTCCTTCGGGATATATCTATGGCCGGGCAATTTTGAACACATATTTAATTGCATTATCATACAATATCTTTGGAGTAAGTGAATTTGCAGGAAGACTTCCCAGTGTTATCTTTGGCACGTTGACAATACCAGTTGTATACTTCATAGGTGCAAGACTGGAAAATAGAAATGCTGGTATTCTAGCTTCGATATTCATAGCATTCTCTGTTTGGGAAATAATGTGGTCACGTCAAGCCCGCATGTATCAACAGCTACAGTTTTTCTACTTCGCTTCAATACTATTGATCTACGAGTTCAATAATAATAGAACAACAAAAAATTTCATTTTACTCGTAATATGCATATTGGGCGCTATGTCCAGTCACTTATTTGGTTACGTGCTCATTCCTATCGCTTTTATTTACTTCCTGATCGGAAACATTGACATTGCTAAAAAGATACAGATAAAATCTATAGATATGCGACCTGTGGTTTTGTCATTAGCGATTCTAATGATAGTGATATTTGCTACAGATCTTACTTGCGTAATATCTCAGGTCTTCAATACAAGATATGATTATTTTGGATCTTATATTTATTTTTTAGAGGACTGGGTCCCTTTATTTTTCTATTTAGCCCCTCTTGGAGCAGTTATGTCTTTTCAGAAAAGACCAGGGTTGGCAATGCTCTTGATAGTGTCTTACATAATTCCTTTTTATTTCATCTCATTTCATGTTAAACTTCTTGGGTTTAGATATCTATATTTCATCTTTCCGATATTAGTTTTATTTTCATCTTTGTTGATTATAAAGCTGACAAAAAACAAAAATGAACAACTTTTACCGAAGTTGCAATTGCCTAATGTGAAGGTTTTTATTAATTCAGCAATCATAATTTTGCTGTTGTTAACATCTGTAGCTCAATTTCAATTAACCCCTGAGGATAATTACAAATTGGAACCCAGAACCCCACAAGCAGAGTTCAAAGAAGCCTACAATACTATCAATACAAACATGGGTCCTGATGATGCAATTATAGCTGGTTGGACACCACTTGCACAATATTATCTTGGCAGATGTGATTACTGGCTGGCATTTCCCATAACCGGGACAGGAATTGACGATTTCCTAATAAATAATACTCAATATGATGTTTATGCCAATGCAACGGCAATCAGAGATGTACAGGCATTGGAGGATGTGGTGGATGCTCATGATCAAGGCTGGATCGTTGTGGATGATATGACACAAAGGAGTATAAGCCCTGAAATGACATCTTATTTATCGAATGATACTATCTTTAAAGTGGAAAGTTATGATTCTCTCATAGTTTACAGATGGGACTTATAACTCTACGATGAAGTAGGGAATAGCAATTAACTTATCACGATCAGATAACTATTATTATGGATTTTGCTTCATTGTATGAGCCACAAAATTTAATTATATAATATGTAATACTTCGATTTTGAAACTTTTTATTAGGTCATTATAACGAATATATGAGACAAAGTCAAAACATTTATATACTATCATATATTTTTAAACCGTCATGCGGTGTATTGTAACAGGAGGCGCTGGCTTCATTGGTTCCCATCTGTGTAACCAGTTGCTAGATATGGGTACAGTCGTATGTCTGGACAATTTTGATCCATACTATGATCCACAGGTTAAACGGAAGAATATCGAGTCATTCATGGACAATCCTGATTTTGAACTTGTGGAGGGCAATATACTTGATAAGCAGCTGTTATACGAGCTCTTTGAAGATGTAGATTATGTATTCCATAATGCAGCACAGGCTGGAGTAAGAATCTCGGTGGATAATCCTTCCAAATCACATTCTGCAAATGCTACAGGTACATTGAACATACTCGAAGCTGCGGTGAAGACCGGAGTAAGCAAGGTGATCAATGCATCTTCGTCTTCAGTTTATGGTAAGGTCTCATATCTACCGTTCGATGAGAACCATCCGAATCTACCGGTATCTCCATATGGTGCATCGAAACTTATTGCTGAGCATTACTGTCGTGTCTTCAATGAGCTCCATGGTCTTGATACTATATCCCTCAGGTACTTCACCGTCTTCGGTCCCAGGATGAGACCTGATCTGGCGATCAACATTTTCACCAAAAAAGCCCTGAACAATGAAACCATCGAAATATTTGGGGATGGAACTAAGACAAGGGATTTCACATTTATTGATAATATCGTCGATGCAAACATACGTGCAATGAAAAACGGCATAGGCGAGTATAACATAGGCGGTGGAGAGCGCATCAGCATCCGTGAGCTGGCAGAGAAGATCGTCTCCATCACGGACAGTGAATCAGAGATCATCTACAGTGAATCTATGAAAGGTGATGCTGAACACACGTGGTCTGATGTAAGCAAAGCTTCCAGTGATCTCGGATACAGTCCGAAGATAGGTCTGGAAGAAGGATTGAAGCGATACGTGCAGTGGTACATTGAATCCACGGATCAATGAGGTGATCTAACTGAAAAGAGTTACTGCTTCTTTAGAGAATGCTAATAATAATAGGGATCCTGAGGAGGATCCTATTGATATATCGGTCGTGATTCCCTTACTTGATGAGGAAGAGAATATACAACCTCTTGTGGAGGCGCTTGAGAACGCTCTTGATGATTACGATAGGACGTACGAGGTCATATTCATCGATGACGGTAGTACTGATGGCACGTTCAAAGAATTAAAAGCTGCCCACGAGAAGAATCCGCACATCAAGATTCTCAAGTTCAGGAAGAACTTTGGCCAGAGCGCATCCATGAAGGCAGGTTTTGACCATGCAAAAGGGAATATCGTGATCAGTATGGATGGTGACCTGCAGAACGATCCTACAGACATTCCTCGGCTGGTGGAGATGCTTGAAGCCGAAGATTGCGATGTGGTCTGCGGCTGGCGAGCCGATCGAAAAGACCCCCTTTCCAAGACGATCACTTCTAAGTTCGCCAACCTGCTAAGACGAAGCATAACCAGTGAGTTCATCCATGATTCAGGTTGTACCCTTAGAGCATACCGTAACGAATGCGTAAAGGATTTGGAACTGTACGGTGAGATCCACAGATACATCCCTGCCATGCTGCTCTGGAAAGGCTACTCCATAGGAGAAGCAAAAGTAAAACACCACCCACGAGCCTATGGTGTCACTAAGTACAACTGGAAAAGGGTAGTCAAGGGATTTCTTGACCTGATCGTTATCAGTTTCTGGCAGAAATACTCAGTCAGACCGATCCATGTATTTGGAGGAGTAGGATTGATATCCTGTTCTGCCGGTGTCCTGGTTGGGGGCTGGTTGGGCATCCAGAGATTGTTCTTTGGAATGGGTCTTTCAGATCGTCCTCTATTCCTGGTAGCAATATTGATGATCATGGTCGGGGTACAGTTGATCGTGTCCGGGATCCTGGCTGATATCATGCTTAAGATCTACTATGGAGGAGAGGGTAGGAAGAATTATCTGGTTGAAAATATTTTTGAATGAATGGGTTATGCTAAATTATGATTTCGATGTGAAAAACTATGAAAAAGAATAAAAATGCATTAGTTATTTTAGCTTCTCCTTTTTATCTGGATAAAGGTTCTTCAGTTAGGGCAAGATCAAACATAATTGCCCTAGCAAACGCAGATTTAGAGATTGATTTATTGACCTATCCCGTAGGAAATGATTATAATATAATTAATGTAAATCATATTAGATGCAAGATACCTTTCTACAAAAAAGTTAGTGCTGGACCTTCATTATCTAAAATGTATGCAGATATTCTTCTTTTTTTAAAGGCCTCTTTTTTAATGATCACAAAAAAGTATGATATTGTCATTGGAGAAGATTTCGAAGGCGGTTTCATTGGATTAGTATTATCGAAATTTTTTAAGAAACAATTTATTTATGAAATGTATAACCCATTAAATGAAACACTTAGGCCTTATATTAATAACAGCATGCTGTTACATATATCTGCTAAAATTGATTCTTTTTTGGAAAAAGGAGCAAAAAATATAACTGTGGAATGGAAGTATGAGAAGGAAAGAATATTAAGCAACTATTCTGATAAAAATATCTCTTTAGTACACGATGCTTTTCCAAAAGAAATAAAACCATTGCAGAATTTCAATGAAAATAAATATGTTTTTTATGCAGGCAATTTTAAAGATTATCAAGGGATTCCTTTTTTTATAAAAGCATTTAAAAAATATTTTGAAATAGACGATAAGATATCTTTAGTCCTTGCGGGTGGAAACTATCAGGAAGTTCAAAAGTATGCACAAAAATTGAACATGTATGAATCTGTTATTTTTACAGGCAATTTGAGCTTAATTGAAACAAATTACTTTATAAAAAACAGTCTCTTTTGCATTTTGCCACGAGTTATAGATGGCCCTCCAGGAATGAAAGCACTGCATTATTTTTCTCAAGCAAAATCAATTTTAGCTACAAATCTAAGTTGTAACTCTAAATTAGTTGAAAATAATAAGAGTGGCTTATTGGTAGAGCCAAATGTAGATGATATGTCCAAAGGGATTCAAAAAATGGTGAATGATGAAGAATTTCGCAAATCATTAGAATATTATATCCTTGAAGGAAAAATTGGCACTCAAGAAAAAGCAAATGAAGGTATGCAAGATTTGGTTTTGAACTTAAAATAATAATAGGTTTATGATAATTATGGGCACTACAAAAGAGAAAGAAATAAAGTTTAACATAAAAGTAGGTTATGACGCAAGGACCTTTAATTTACCCGGCGGCTCAAAAACTTATGGAACCAATTTGATAACTCATTATGATAAAAATAACACTTTTTTATTCGGACTCGAAAAATATGGCTCGTACAATTGTGTTCCATCTAAAATAAAGCCAAATAGCATCCTAAGGTTAGCTTATGAAAATATAACAATTCCATATTTGGTTAAAAAAAATAATATAAAGTTGTTTCATGGTTTAAAAGGAATTGTGCCTTATTTTGGAAAGTTCATTAAAATTATAACTGTTCATGATTTAGTTCCAATAATACACCCCGAATCTATGAAATTTAAAGACTATATATATTGGAATTTTATATTTCCTATTTATCTTAAAAAAGCGGATAGAATTATTTGTATTTCTAAAAGTACACAAAATGATTTACTAAGTAAATTTAATGTTGATGAAGATAAAATAAGATTGGTTTATCAGGGTATTTCAAAGAATTTTAAAATTAAAGCTAAAAAAGACTCATATGAAAATATTCATCGTTGTTTTAAAAAAAATAACATGATGGTTGCTGATATTGAAAATAAGACTATTTTATTGAGTGTAAATGTACTAAGCCCTAGGAAGAACATTGCCAGAACCATTGAAGCTTTTGATATATGTGCTGAAACCGATCCAAAATTAATTCTATTTATAGTCGGCAAAAAAGGATGGGCTTATGATCAGATTTTTAACACATATAGAAAGACAAAAAACACAAAAAGAATCTTTTTCATGGATTATGTTGAGGAAGACGTTCTAATTAGCTTTTATAATGTTGCCAAAGCTTTCGTTTATCCATCCCTTTATGAAGGATTTGGTCTTCCTATATTGGAAGCACAAGCTTGTGGTTGCCCAGTGATTACATCTAATGTGAGTTCTATGCCAGAAGTTGCAGGAGAAGGTGCAATATTGGTTGACCCTTATAGCGTGGAAGAAATTGCGAGCGCGATATCCAAAATAACTTCTGATGACACATTTAAAATTAGCTTATCCATTAAAGGATTTAATAACTGTATGATGTTTTCTTGGGAAAAATGTGCAGAAGAAACATTAAAAGTTTATGAAGAGGTTTGCAATGAAGGATGATTATTTTCCTTTAGTAAGCGTAGTAATGCTAAATTGCAACGGATTAAAATATTTAAGAGAAACAATTCCTCCACTTTTGGAATTAGATTATCCAATCTATAATTTTGTTGTAGGAAATGATTGATTAGTTTAACTAGGAGGTAATACAAAATGAAGACAGCATTAATCACTGGGATTACGGGGCAGGATGGAGCGTACCTTGCTGAATTCTTACTGAATAAAGGATATATAGTCCACGGAATCAAAAGGAGATCATCTTCTTTCAATACAGAACGTGTAGATCACCTTTACAAAGATCCTCATGAAAGGAATGTCAACTTTTTTATGCACTATGGTGACCTGACAGATTCTACAAACCTTATTCGAATTATTCAAGAAACACAGCCAGATGAAATATACAATCTTGCAGCTCAAAGTCATGTGCAGGTTTCTTTTGAAACTCCTGAATACACTGCAAATTCTGATGCATTGGGAACATTGCGGTTGCTTGAAGCCATCAGAATATTGGGGATGAGCAAAAAGACAAAATTTTATCAAGCTTCTACGAGTGAATTATATGGAAAAGTTCAGGAAATTCCACAAACCGAAACAACTCCATTCTATCCTAGAAGTCCTTATGGTGTAGCCAAACTTTACGCATATTGGATTACAATAAATTATCGAGAAGCATACGACATGTTTGCATGTAATGGAATTCTTTTCAACCATGAATCGCCTATTCGGGGAGAAACATTTGTTACCAGAAAAATATCAATGGCTGCTGCAAGGATAAAACACTGTTTACAGGAAAAACTATACCTTGGTAATCTGGATGCAAAAAGAGACTGGGGATTTGCCGAGGATTATGTTGAAGCCATGTGGCTCATGCTCCAGCAGGACGAACCTGATGATTTTGTTATCGCAACCGGTGAAACACATTCTGTAAGAGAATTTGCTGAACTTACATTCAAAGAACTTGGAATTGATATCAAGTGGCAAGGGGAAGCTGTTGATGAAGTAGGAATTGATTCTAGTACAGGAGAAGTATTGATAGAAATCGATCCTGCTTATTACAGACCAACAGAAGTAGAGATACTGATCGGTGATCCTACAAAGGCCAAAGAAAAACTTGGATGGGAGCCAAAAGTTAAGTTCGAAGAACTTGTAAGGCAAATGGCAAAAGCAGAAGAAGAAAACGTATTTAGAAAAATACTGTTAGAAGGTAATTTCCATGGAAAATGATTCAAAGATCTATGTTGCTGGACACAGAGGGCTAGTAGGTTCAGCTATAATGAGGAAATTAGAGTCAAAAGGACATAACAATCTAATCTACCGGACCCATCAGGAACTAGATCTAACTAACCAACAAGAAGTCAACGACTTCTTCACCCAAGAAAAACCAGAATATGTTTTCCTGGCAGCAGCAAAGGTTGGAGGAATTCTTGCAAACAATACCTATCCTGCAGAATTCATCTATGATAACTTAATGATAGAGGCAAATGTGATCAATGCAGTGCATAAATATGGTGTTAAAAAATTTCTTTTCCTTGGTTCCTCCTGTATTTATCCCAAATACGCACCTCAGCCCATGAAGGAAGAATATTTACTTACAGGAGAACTTGAACCAACCAATGAAGCCTATGCAATAGCAAAGATTGCTGGTATCAGACTGTGCAAGCACTACAATCAGCAATATGGAACAAATTTTATATCTGTAATGCCAACAAACCTCTATGGTCCGAATGATAATTTTGATTTGCAGACGTCCCATGTACTGCCTGCACTTATTCGCAAATTCCATGAAGCAAAGATCAATAACGAACCAAAAGTTGTTATATGGGGTACAGGAAAGCCATGCAGAGAGTTTTTGCATGTGGATGACATGGCAGATGCATGCGTCTACCTAATGGAAAACTTCGATGCAGAAGAAATCGGAGAATTTGTGAATATTGGAGTTGGCAAGGATGTTTCAATTACTGAACTGACCGAAATAATACGAGGAGTTGTTGGTTTTGAGGGTAAAATTGTGTATGACACTTCTAAACCTGATGGAACCCCTCGAAAATTGCTTGATGTTAGTTTATTGCATTCTTTGGGTTGGAAACATAGAATTTGTTTAAAAGAAGGCATTCAAAGTACTTTTGAGTGGTATCGTAAGCATGAATTCTAAAAACGATCTTAAAATTACTGTAATAACGGTTGTTTATAATGATATTCAGCATATTGAAGAAACGATTAACTCAGTAATTGATCAGACTTATGATAATGTTGAATACGTCATTATAGATGGTGGCTCAACGGATGGAACTGTTGATGTCATTAAAAAATATGAAATAAACATAGATTATTGGATTAGTGAACCAGATAAAGGTATTTATGATGCAATGAATAAAGGTATTTTGAAGTCTACAGGAGATTATGTTCATTTTCTTAATTCTGGAGATACTTTTTATGACATGGAAGTCATTTCAAAAATTGTAGATGTAATTCGGAAGAAAAATGTTGATTTAATTTATGGCAAATCACTTAGATTATATGAGAATTATAAATCTATATCACCAATTACTATAAAAAAATTAAAATATGGTATTATGCCTTCACATCAAGCGACATTTGTTGATAAATCTTTTTTAATTAATATGGGTTGTTTTGATTTACAATATAAATCATCCTCCGATTTTGATTTTTATTGTAGATCTTATTTAAGCGATTGTGTTTACTTAAAGTTAGATATTATTATTGCTAATTTTTTATCTGGGGGATTTAGTTCTAATAAAGCTATTAATTATTTTGAGACATTCCATATTATAGAAAAATATTTTGGGAAGTTATATGCTTATCGCTTTTATTTTTTTAAAATCATTTTAGAACAAGGGACAAAAAAAGCACTTACACGTTTAGGATTAATTAAATTGCTAGCAAAATTAATCAAAATAAATAACAAAAGACAAGTAAAATGATAACTAAAAGTCTTATAAAAATCATGCCTTCTTTCATACGGAAGAAAGTTAAATATAATCAGGATTTACGAAAAATAATTGGAAATATTAATTGGCTCACTCTTGAAAATATTTTACGCAATTTGATCGGTTTATTCTTGGTCGCCTGGGTTGCCCGTTATTTAGGTCCTGAGCAATTTGGTTTGATGAATTATGCTTTGGCTTTTGTTGCGTTGTTTTCTGCTTTAGCAACCCTAGGTCTGGACAATATTACAATAAGGAATATTGTTTCAGATCCTGAAAAAAAAGGAGAATATTTGGGAAGCACTCTTTTGTTAAAATTTTTTGGTTCACTGATGATGCTTATTATTTCAGCTATAGGGATATTCTTAATAGAACCAAGTAACACGTTAGTTCAACTGTTTGTTGTTATAATAGCATTAGGTTATGTCTTCAAATCCTTTGACACTATAGATTTATGGTTTCAATCACAAGTTCAATCAAAATATTCTGTATTTTCTCGTTCGATTGCTTTTCTCATAATCTCAATATTAAAAGTAGGCTTGGTCATTACACAAGCTCCTTTGATTGCTTTTGTGTTGATGTATGCATTAGACAGTTTATTGGCTGCATTATTATTAGTTTATTTGTATCACAAAAAAGCCACATTTTCTTTCTTTGAATGGGAAATAAAGTATGATGTAATGAAGAATTTACTAAACGATAGCTGGCCTTTGATATTATCAGGGATTGCTATTATGGTATATATGAAAATTGATCAGGTAATGATCGGAAATATGATTGGAGACGCTCAGCTTGGAATTTATTCTGCGGCAGTAAAATTATCTGAAGCTTGGTATTTCATTCCCATGATTATTTCAGGTTCAGTGTTTCCTGCAATACTAAATGCTCGTAAAAAAAGCAATGAATTATATTTAAAGCGAATGCAAATGCTATATGATTCATTCACCTGGTTTACTATTACTGTTGCTATGATTACAACCTTTATGGCTCCATTTATTATTCGAATAATATATGGAGTTGAGTATATTGAGGCAGCCACTGTTCTATCAATACATATTTGGGCGGGAACCTTTGTATTTTTAGGTGTGGCTAGTTCTAAATATTTGGTGGCTGAAAACTTAACAAAAATTTCTTTTCACAGAACACTAATTGGTGCAATAACTAACGTTATTTTGAATATTATTTTAATTCCTAAGTATGGCATATTTGGAGCTGCAATTGCAACATTAATTTCATATGGAGTTTCAACTTTTTGTATATTAATTCCAGCTAAAAGCAGAGTTGCAGGATTTAGTTTATTGAGAAGCTTCAACTTAGCAAAAATAATTAAGAAAGCATTAAAATGGTTAAAACAAAATGAAAATTTGTGACATTTGAATTTAAACTTCATTATTACATATCTAAAAATAAAAAATAATTGTAAACGGTGCTGGAACTAAATTCAATGGTTGGATAAATGCAGATACAAATATTTTTGATATTACTTCGTTCAGTAATTAGCAAAAAATTTTTAAAATAAATGAGATATCTAATATTTTAATTGAGCAGGTTTGGAACATCTGACAAAAGAGGAATCAAAAAGGCCTTAGATAATTGTTTCAAATTTCTAAAGAAAGGTGGTAGATTACGCATTGTATTCCTTGATGAAAATTTCCCTGATAAAGATTATATTAATTATATAAAACCAGAGGTTCATGGAGCAATTTTAGATGACCACAAAATATTGTATACTATACAACACTTAGTAATGAATTTGCAGATGCTAGATTTATGGTCAAATTAGTCGAATATTTTGATGAAAATGTCGTTTTTTGAAAAACAAATGGTCTGCAGAAGAAGGATTTATTCATAGAAGTCTTGAGTTTAATAAAAGGAATAAAAATGAATTAAAGTATACTTCTTTAATTATAGATGGAATTAAAAATGAAACTAGCACCGATTGTACTATTTGTCTATAACCGACCTGTTCACACTAAGAGAACAGTTGAATCTCTGTTAAACAACACATTATCTTCTCAAAGTATCCTCTATATCTTTTCAGATGCTCAAAAAAGAGAAGAGGATAAGTCCAAAGTAGAAGAAGTGAGAAAATATATTCATTCAATTGAAGGTTTCAAAGAAATACATTTAATCGAAAGAAAGAAAAATTTAGGTTTGGCAAAATCAATTATTTCTGGTGTTACAGAAGTGATAGATAAATATGATACTGTTATTGTATTAGAAGATGATTTAGTGACCTCTCCTAAATTTTTAACGTATATGAATTACTTGTTTAATGAATATGATAATCAAAAAAATATATTTTCCATAACAGGCTATAATCATCCAAAAAGTTTAATGAAAATTTCTGACAACTATCCTTATGATGTATATTTTAATCCGAGGGCATGTTCTTGGAGTTGGGGTACTTGGAAAGATAGGTGGGATAAAGTTGATTGGGAAGTAACTGATTTAAAAAATTTCATTCAAAATAAAGACCTGCAGAAAAAATTTAATTATTCCGGTGAAGATAAGTCTGAAATGCTCATGAAACAAATGAGAGGGGAGATCGATTCCTGGGCAATACGATGGGATTATACACATTTTAAGAACGATTCCTTTTGTGTATATCCAGTAAAATCATATGTAGACAACATAGGTAATGATTCAACAGGGGTCCACTGTGGTAAAAATACCAGATTTAATCAATTGAATTTAAATCTACTAGAAACACCAAAAGTACCTCCTAAAATTGAAATAAATCATGAAATTATGAGTGATTTCAGAAAGGTCTATAAAGAGAACATATTCAAAAAAATCATATATGGTGTAATTAAAGATACATCTTTTTATAAATATTATCGAAAAATAAGGTATCAAAAATGAAAGTCTTACATTTATGTACAAATGATATTTCAGGTGGAGCAGCAAGAGCTACTTACAGGTTACATACCGGTCTAAGAAAAATTGGTATAGATTCCTGGATAGTTGTTCAAAAAAAACAAAGTGATAATCCTTATGTAATTGGTAAATCCAGTTTTTTTTGGCGTGGCATTTTTTTTGTCCAAAGACAGATAGAAAAACTTCAAGTAAGGATATATTTTGGCCGAAAAAAAGAAATATTTAGTATTGGTAACTTTCCTAATTTCTTTTTAATCAGAACGATTAAAATAATGAATCCTGATATTATTAATCTTCACTGGATCAATGGAACTTTTCTATCAATTAATCAACTTGAAGAATTAAGTAAACTAAATAAGCCTATAGTTTGGACTCTTCATGATTCGTGGGCTTTTACAGGGGGTTGCCATATCCCGCATTCTTGCAAAAAATATGAAAACAAGTGTGGTAACTGTCCTATATTATGTTCAGGCAAAGAATTGGATTTAAGTAGAAATATATGGTTAAATAAGAAAAGAGTTTTTGATAATGTTAATTTCACTGTTGTAACTCCAAGTAACTGGCTAAAAGGATGTGCTGAAAATAGTTCTTTATTAAAAAATAAAAATGTAATTAGAATTCCGAATTCGATTGATTTAGATGTCTTTAAGTTACTTGACAAAAGAAAAGCAAGAAAAGATTTAGGTTTGTCAGATAAGAAAAAATATTTATTGTTTGGTGCTATGTCTGCAACGACCGATAAAAACAAAGGATTTGATTTACTTTTAAAAAGTTTGGTTTTTTTAAAAGAACAACCCAATATAGAATTATTAGTATTTGGGAATAATAAAGATTTTGAAATAAAAGCAAAAATGCCAGTTCGATATTTTGGTTTAGTTAGAGAACAAGAAAAATTAAATCAATTATATTCTGCTGCTGACGTTACGATTGTTCCTTCTAGATCAGAAAGCTTTTCATTGGTTTCATTAGAATCAATATCTTGCAATACTTCTGTTGTTGCATTTAAAATTGGTGGCATTCCTGATATAATCGAACACAAAAAAAATGGTTATCTTGCTAATCCATTTGATGTAGAAGATTTAGCAAAAGGGATTGAATTTTGTCTTTCAAATAATAAATTAGGACTACATAAAAGAAAAAAAGCAGAAAAAGAGTATGCCTTAGAGATTCAGGCTAAGATGTATGAGGATTTGTATCAATCTTTACAATAAATAGTGAAACCTATAAATCTTGCTTCTTCTCTAAAATTATTTTTAATTTCAGCAATATCTGAGTTTTCTAAAAAATGATTTGCATGATCGCTCAGAATTATGCATACCTTTTCATTTGAAATTATAGAATTATATTCATCTCTATCTTTTATAACTGGTGTATTTGTATAGACTTGTCTATATACTTCTCTATTTTCATCATAATAATGTGTATAATGTTGATCAAAAACGTTTTTGAAATCAAGCTTATAATCCGTTTCCACTCCAAAAAATTTCTCTTTTTGAATATTATATTCAGTATTAATTATAACATATTCTGAAAGGTTATTTTTCAAGTAATTATACATTGGTTCGTATTCATGGTACCCAATTTCGCTAGGAAATACAGGATATCCTTTTGAAAAAATTCGATCTTTATCATCTTGCAAAATACTTACGGTCGTAATTAGAAAGAAAATTAATAGGATTGCAATAATTTTCTTATTCTGAAAACTATTCATAACTTTTTCCAATCCATAAAAGGATAATAAATAGAATAGTGGTAATAAGTAGATCATAAGTCTCATAACTTGGGCAGATTCACTTGATATGTAATGCAATAATAAAAGAGGCACTATTAAAAAATATATAATTTTATTATTATCATTGAACATTATATTCCCTATCATTCCAATAATAAAGAATAATGTAAAAAACAGATAAATACCAAAGAAAAAATTATTAAAATTAAAATGTTCAGATGCAGTATTTGTAGTACCCGTTAATAAAGCATCCATTAATGAAGTTAGATTTACAAAATTAGAAATTAATAATAACCCAACAATACAAAGTATAAGCAAAAATAAAATTTTTTCTCCACTATCGAAATCAAATATTTTTTGTAGTTTTCTCTGTTTTATCTTACATTTATGTGATTCAAACAAAAATAAATATATAAATCCAAATGCTGTTGCAATAGGAATAATATATTTTGTTACATCGTTCATTAAAAAATAATTGCATATATTAATAAAAACTACAATAAATACATAAATCAACCCATTCGATTTTTGATATGAAATGGTATCATTTAGTTTGGATATTAAAAAAGCTAAAAATAGTAACATACATTCAAGAAATACATAATGTCTTATGTAAAAATGATTAAAAACTAACCAAGAACTTAATACAAATGTAAGTAATAATACAAATCTTATTTTTTTATTTGATATAATAGATTTTGAAGTTTCAGATAATAATAATAAATTTATAAATCCTAAACTGATCGGCACTAATTTTGCAACAAATAAACTCATTCCAAATATTGAAAAAAAGAAAGCAATTAAATATGAAATAGGCGCTCCTCTGACATACCCCTTATCCTCTAAATATGTATTGAGTATTGGAAATTCTCCAGTTTCAACTAAGCTTTTAGCCGCTATAATGTGATGGTATTCATCAGGATGATTGCCGGGATACTGAAACATCGAAAATTGAACAAAAAAGTATATGCCAACAATCAAAATCAGTCCAGCACTATACCACCCCTCCTCTTTATACATCCACCTGACAGAATTATATAGCAATCTTGTAATCCATACAAAAGGTGCAATCAATACCCGAAATACCAGATTACCATAATTCCCTTCCTTCCAGTTTTCAGAGATAGCATAATCCAGATTCAAGCCTGTTAAAAAGGTAAACTTCCTATCAAACTCTTCTTCTCTTTTCCTTTCTGCCCTTTCTTCCCGATTTTTTTCCAGTTTTATTTCTGCCTCAACCCTTTCCCTGTTTAAGCAAAAGGTAAAAATACCAAAAATAATCGCAGCTACCATGATCTCTGTTTTCAAGTCATCGAGTGGCCATGGGATGTGGGATAATAGGGTCAGGATCAGCAGTAAGTAAAATGCATAGGGTATAGCATCATTAATCCATCTGTACCTGAACTCATGTTTGTTTTCATGATCTCCTTTATGCAGTAATGAGGAGATTGGTACGGTTCTTTTCAAGTAGTAAGTGGCTGCACCGAGAATGAGGGTTGCCAAGGTTATCGGTGTTTTCAAAGTTTCAGGTAGCAATAATAATGCACTTGATTGTATTGCAAGGACCAGTATCAATCCTAGGAATGTGTGGGAGAAGATACTGTTAATCCTCTCATGTCTGAGATCGTTTCGATCGAAGTTTCGGATGCATTGAGTGAGGGGGGTCAGCCATTCCCTGTTCAGATATGCTGCGAAGGTATCGATAATTTTAAATCTGGAATAGTTTCGATTAAGCTCTTGGATGATTTGGAGGTGATGACGTACCTGTTCTCTGTTGAAGTATATGGAAAGGATTCCTATAGCAATGGTCACCTTTGTTACCTGTAATCCTACACTTGCAAGAGGATACCAGTGCACTATCATATTCAGAATAGCCAGCAACAGCATACCATAGAACAACAATGAGATATATCGATAGATGGTCTCATGGTCGATCACATACGATCTCCAGGTCAATTTTGGATGTAATGTATATGAGAATGTCTTTTCAGATCTTCGCAGGTAGAATGTGGTAAGACCGAGGGCAAGAGTTGCTGTTACAATAGGTACTGCTGCACTGCTTGAGACCAGGTATGGGAGGTAGCAGAATATAGCACTGGTCATAAGGGCATAGAATGTATAGCTTATCAGTTTATTAGATCTCTTGAAACGGATGGTATCCGTTCTCTCAAGTTTTCTCACATAGAGGAAGACGTGGATGTATGTAGATATGAACAGAAGGTAGAGCAGCCGTTCTCTCCCGATATAGAAGTCTACATAGCCGGGCAACACCAGCAGATCTATTCCAAAGAACAACAGGGAAACGAGTGTTAGATTCCTGAAAACATCGATTGCAAGCGTTTCAAGAGTTTCTTTATCGAAGGGTAAGTTTGAACTCATTTAACATCACATTTTCACACTAATTTTTTAAAGCGGATGCTCGTTTATTCTCTACAAATATCTGAATGGAATGTTATTTTTTTGGCTTGTAGTTGTTGTTAATTCTAAATCATTTTCCTTAAAGAGTTTTTCCTAGTTCATAAATATTTCGAACCCAACTTTGACAGTCAAAATTAATAACTGTTCTTAGTTATGTTGATTCGACCAAAAATACAAACACAACTAAGAACACTTATATTTATTTTGACTAGCAAAGTTGGATTTTAAAGAGTATACATTTCATGATTTTAAACTTCGGTTAGAAATTTTTAATTTTATGTATGGCAAATAAATAGTACATTCATAACCATAAGAATATCACATTAACCTGTTCGCCCATACTCATCATCAAATCGAACAATGTCTGACTCGTCCACATATTCTCCAAGTTGCACTTCGATAATCTCAAGAGGATTTGTGCTTGGGTTCGATAGCCTGTGCTTCTCACCTGCCCTTATGAAGGTGCTCTCACCTGGCCTTACAAAGAATTTCTCATTGTTTACCTGGACGCAGGCCATTCCTTTAACAACTACCCAATGTTCGCTTCTGTGGTAATGTAACTGTAGACTTAACTTCCGACCCGGAAGAACAGTTATGTTCTTTATAACATGGTTCTGGGAACTTTCAAGCACTGAGTAAGAACCCCAGGGCCTGTATACTATTTGGCCAATTTGTGCCCGTTCATCATTCCTGCTCTTAAGCTCGTTAACCACATCCTTTACCTTCTGGCTGCTTTCCTTAGGACATACAAGTAATGCATCCGGAGTGTCCACAACAACCATATCATTGACATCAATCAGTGAAACTACCTTTCCAGGCATCGAGTGAACAAGATTCCTGTTCGAGTTAAGTGTAACATGATCACAGTCATAGATCACATTTTCATCATTGTTCTTTTCGAATTCATCATAGATCGCTGAGAAATTCCCGAGATCGCTCCATTTATGGTCCAGCTTTACGACAGCCACATTGCTCGATCTTTCCATGATACCATAGTCAACCGAGATGCTTGGTACATCCTTGTAAATATCATCAATTTCATTTGATCCTTCAAAACATCCAAAGACCTCAGGGGCATGGATTTTGAGTTCATCAAAGAAAAGTGCGGTATCAAAAAGGAACATTCCACTGTTCCAGAGACAACCTTCTTCTATGTATTGTTTAGCGGTTTCAAAGTCTGGCTTTTCTCTGAACTCTGAAACCCTGTGCCCAATTCCAAGAGATTCAGCAGGTTTTACATATCCATAGCCCGTATTTGGGGAACTGGGAGATATTCCAAAGGTTACAAGATAATCCGATACGAGCTCCTCTGCGGCAGCTATAGTGTTCATTGCGGACCTGTCGAGCACATGATCCGATGAGAATACGCCAACAACAGACCTTCCAAATCTCTTTTCAACTATCTTCATCCCAAAACATATGGCAGGAAGTGTATTCTTGCCCTCTGGTTCGATAAGGACATTCTCTTCTGGGAGTTCATACCCGAGTTCCTGAATCTGTCCAAGCACGAAAAACTTCTGAGACCCGTTTGTCACAACAAAGATCTCAGGAATATCCGTAATCTCAAGACAGCGAAGAAAAGTACTTTGGAACAAGGACGTTTCACCAAATTTAAGGAATTGTTTTGGATACTGTTCACGGCTAAGAGGCCAAAGGCGAGTTCCCGAACCACCGGCAAGGATTATGGATTTTATTGTATTCACTCCCGATTGCTATTTTTGTCTTGAATCAAAAAAGTATTCAACTCATCATTAATTTTTAATAGTTTATTGCATATATGATGACCTTCATTATATGCTGGAATGATAACGGATAGCATGTCTCTCTCCTACTTCGATTTTTGAATTTAAATGATAATAATTTAAAAAATCTCTTTTCAGTTCACATCCCCTCTCACAATACCCCGATAAACAAACCCACCATCAATAAACTCCTCAGGCTTGACAACGTTCCTGCCATCCACAACAACCGGCATATTTTGGCTCATTGAAGTCTTTACGTCGACGGGGTTCAGCTGGAAGTATTCGGCATGAGCGGTTAGAATAGCGACTGCATCGGCACCTTTCAAAACCGTTTCCAGATCCTTCTATGATTAGTTTTTTCAGATTAAGCTTCTAAAACAACGCTCTCTGGTTCATCCCTCATAGCTTTGGAACAACAGCCGAGTGTGCAGAATAACACTCTGTCTGCTACCTTTTCATTTACAACGAACTTATTCCCACAAACAGGGCAGGTTTTTTCAGTATACCTCAATACTAACACCTCTATATATTGTACTTACTGAATCTATAATCAAGTTGATTTGATTAAGAACTGGATTGCTTACGGTTATAAAAATATTTAAGTCAATCGGTTTGGTTTTTGCTATGTGTATATACAGTATCTTACAACTGCTTTGAAGGTAAATTTCTAAGAAAGTGTTGTTCTTCCGTATTTTATGCAGTATTCTGGCTCTGCTCTTCAAACATCATAGATTATGTTAACACCGTGATCTCTTCAAATATCCATGTATATCGAGCTCCCCGTGTACGATCCTTGTGAATGAAATAGGGATGTTATCATCGGCCATGACGTATTCTATCCTGACGATCTTTTCGGGCTTGCCGGATTTCTTTCTCAGTTCGTTAATCTTCAGGGCTACGGGGTAGGTTTCGGAGGAGACCACGATGGAATCGTAGTCGTCTTCGAGTGTGTTCCCGTAGGGGTTGTTGAGCATCTGGATGTGGTAGCGGTCTTCGGGGATGCCGAGCTTTTTGAGAAAATTGGTGGGTCTCTTCTTGTGGGTGAGGTAGTCGGGGATGAACCATTTGCGGTGCTTTTGGGCGATGACATCGTAGTAAATGAACGTCCCTGTACCAGGCAGCTCATAGATATCTACCAGAAATACGGGCGTTCCACCATTGCAGTTAAAGAAGTTCCGAAAGAAATGGTAAGCAGCTATGGGATCATAAAAGGAAAGCTCTTGGATGATTCCCTGTATGTTCTGGAAGACATCGTTGAAAAACCAGATGTAGACAAGGCTCCGTCCAATATCGGTGCCATTGGAAGGTATGTGTTCACTCCTGAGATATTTGATTGTATAAAGGAAACATCATCCGGGGTTGGGAACGAGATTCAGCTCACTGATGGGATTAGGAATCTTAACCGGTCCCAGAAAGTGTATGGTTATAAGTTCAATGGAACAAGATATGATACCGGAGATAAAGTTGAATATGTGAAAGCGATCATCAATTTTGCGCTGAACAATGAGAACATGAAAGATGATATTCTCGAATATTTGCAAAGTGTTATTGCTAATAATGATGATGATGCATCTCTTTGATAAATTCCCAATGTTTAATATTTCATGTTCAGTCACGACAATCGAACTTCATAACTATGGACAAAAGTTTCGGCAAATTTATATAGCTTATTGCTTGTAATACTAGCTTGAAGATAACTAACCACTTATTTATATATGGGAATGTGGTCTTTTAAGTCTTAGAGGTTGAATATGCAATCGAAATCTAGAACCAAAAAACATGGAAAATATGTTAGTATTGGAATAACGATTGCCGTTGTAATAATGATGGTCTTATCAGGTCCTGTAAGTGCTGTTTCTATGGAAATTGCAGGTTTGAATGGAAGTACTCATACAAAGGGTACTTCTGTATCATTTGATGTTACTGCGACAATTGAAGATACTGACAGTTATGTACCAATTGATAGTTTCTCATTGGGGATCACAGGTCCTACTGATAAAGAAATTGAGTTCTTTACAAATGGAAAGGCACTATCAGAAGTTTCAGGTATAACAGTTAAAGCTGTCACAGTTCCGTTACCATCAGAATATGGTGAAGGTGATGGGTATGGCTATGATTCTGGACTGGGATATGGCTATGACTTTGGATATGGCTACGGCTATGGCTATGGCTACGGAGCAGGTGGAGAAGTTGTTGAGTACAAGTATACTATCACTCTTGACACAACTATACTTGATACCGGTGATTACACTGCTGTATTGTCCCTGAACACAGGCGATGAAGCAAAGCCTTCATTTGAATCATCATCTGCTTCTTTCACAATTGCGTCTAGCAGCACCAGCAGTGGTGGTAGCAGTGGCGGTAGTGGCGGAGCACGTATAGTTCCTGCTGAAGATACCGAGCAGCCAGAAGATACTACAGATGAGACAAATGGTGACGACAGTGCTGATGGAACCACCGATTCTGAAGACAATGAAGGTATCGATGATACTACTTCAGATGAGCTTCCAGCAACAACGGAAGAGCCATCAGGACTACCTGGATTTGAGGCAGTGTTTGCAATCGCTGGATTACTTGCAGTTGCATTTATTGTAAGAAGAAAGGATCTTGAGTAATTCTGAAGGGTTCAATTAACCCTTCTTTTTATCTTTTTTAACTGATTTGCCTAATTAGAGTAAGTCGATTTATCTTGATTTAAGTTTTACATAATTCCTATTTACCTACAAATTGATTTTTCTGTGGCAGGTCTCTAAGTGATCTCTTCTATCAATTGTAAATATAATATGGGCGCAATTCTAACTGAATTTATTTCCTGAACATCAGGGGTGTTTAGCTTTGGCTTATTTGTAATCAAGTAGAATTAATATGTGACCACATAGCTGTTTTATTTTGGTTCTGATATTAAGCTCAATTTCTTTAAAGAAGGGAACAATATTATTCCCGTCTCATCACAAAATAAACAGCCAGTATTCCTGCGATCGCCATATAAACCATGAATCCTGGCGTTCTTTCGGCATCAGTTTCAACATCAAGTGGGGCTTCAGCTATCCTGTCTATTGTTTCCTGTGACAGGAACGAACCACCAGCGCCAAGTATCACTGCTTCACGATCTCCACAGAATATTTCGGTGTTCTCGTGGCAGAATACACAATCTTTTGCTTCCCTGGTGGTTGTATGAGGTCCCCATTCAGCAAAAGCCGTATGTGTGGAACCGTTGTAAGAGGTGGTCATATTGATGAACGGTTTGATCGTGCCATCTACCGATCTTGCAAGGTAGAACCTGTCTACATTTATTCTGTCCAGCTGGCCGGTTTCCAGATGGCAATTCTCACAGGTGATGAGCCAGCCGGAATGGCAGGCTGAACAATCGAGTTTCCCGTCATGTATGCTATGTGCAGGGGTATCCGGTGAATATTGCGTAACATCCATACCCTTTACCGTCTTTTCCGGATCGGTATGACAATCAGCACATGTTACTTTCACGGCTTCCATCTGGGACTCGTAAGCAACTCCGTCACCATGGACCTCTTCTGCGGTATGGCAGTCTGTGCATTCAAGTCCCTTTTCATAGTGGATATCTGCATTTGGAGCTACACCCTTATGTGCAGGAAGTTCTCCCTGGAAATATGATGTCTGCTTTTTAAAGTGGCACTGGTCACATGTTTCCAGAGTTATATCATCTCCATGTCCTCCCTCACCGGTATGACATGATGTACAGGAGGTTGCATGACATGAAGAGCACCCCCTTTCCTCATAGAAAATATCCATATCAATTCCAAATTCACCTGCTGCACCCTTCTCATATTCTCCTTTCATACTGCTACCGGTGTAATGAAGGGATGATGAAAAATTAGCAGTAATATCTGAATGGCAAGGTTCACAGCTTTCAAATTCAGATGCCGGTTCTTCGATCGCAAAAGCAACATTTGTCGTCAGGATAATAAAAGCTGAGACCATTACAAGAACGATACTTACGATACAATGTTTGTATAGTTTCTTTCCAGATATATTGCGGAAATTTCTGATCAATTGGAACCTCTGGTTCATTAGCACTCCCCCTGCCAATATAAAATATGTATTGATATTTATTTAAGAGTGTTGCAATTTTTCGGCCAGCATTTGTTGTTACATATCTTATTTTGTTTCCTATTCGTTTGCTCTTTTTAGGAAGAACACGTAAGGCTCTTATCTGATATGGAGAATATGAACGCAAATGTGGATCGATGGATTATACTCAGCATTTGACTATCTCATCAAGGTCATCCCGCCGATCGTTATCGGAACCCTGATAATGGACATTATGGTGGAGATGGGCTGGGTGAATAAGCTGGGCTTTCTGGCATCTCCCCTGATGCGTTTTGGTCACCTAAGGGAAGAGATAGGTCTTAGTTTTCTGACATCTTTTGGTTCCTCGGCTGCAGGTAACTCCATGATCGCAAAGCTGCACGATGACAGCCACATCGATAGAAGGGAAACCATCGTTGCGACAATGGTCAATTCCTTCCCGTCAGGCATCGTACTTTCAAGGGATCTCCTGCCTGTGATGGTCATATTGCTTGGAACTACCGGGCTTATCTATCTGGGGATAGTTGTACTCATCGGTTTCCTGAAAACAATGATCGCATTGATAGTGGCACGTTTTATCCTTACACCCCGGCCTTCGGGGAATATCCACAACAATACCGAAAAGATCAGCTTCCGGGAAGCCTCTGTGAAGTCCTTAAAGAGGTCCCGTTCATCTCTTACAAGGATCGTCCTGACTATGACAATTGTATCGATCATAGTTTTCCAGCTGATGGATACAGGTCTTTTTGATTGGGCAGCATCCATAATGAAAGATTCATTCATGATCCAATATGTGCCTGCCGAGGGCCTTCCCATAATCGCCGGCTGGTTTGCCAGTAATATAGCTGCATTTACCATAGCAGGTAATCTTTTAGAAACAGAGATGCTCTCTTCGAAGGATATAATTCTTGCACTTCTCATCGGAAGGATACTGGCAAGTGTTGCAAGGATCAGAACCATGCTACCTTATTATGTTGGGATCTTCAGTCCGAATCTGGGTGTGAGGATAATGGTTGTATCGCTGGTCATGCAGAACGGTATCATGCTGGGGATAGTGGGCTTCATCTTCGTGTTATTGTGACAGAAGCAAAGATCCTCTAATATAAAAATAGAAAAAAATGAACCTTGATCAAACAACAAGTTTGTTAAGGTTCACATAACCATTTGTGGTCCTTATATCGATCTTATTACCGCCTTCACCAAGGATCCCTTCTACCTGAGTTGTTTCCATCTTCGTTACAACTAATTCTACTTCGTTCACTGAAATGTAACCATTAGTTGTTTCCATCTCGATCTCAGCGTTCAATGACGGATCTATATAGATGGTAATTGCTCCATTAGTGCATCTGATATCCACATCGTCTTTAATGTCAAAGATCTGGGCTTCTATTTTTCCATTTGTGGTCTTCAGCTCGTCGATCCCTGTTGTTCCCCGGATGTCCAGTGCACCATTGCTGGATCTTGCTTTTATGTATCCGTCGACGTTAGTTATCGTTATAGCTCCATTGGTGGTTATAGCTGTAGTATTTCCCTTTGTGTCCGAGATCACTATATTTCCATTGGTCGTTTCTATAATGTCAACTGTAACATTTTCCGGAACCTTGATCTTCATGTCAACTGAAACCCTGACATTTTCAATAGCAGGATATTTTGTTTCCACTTTCAGCTCATCATCGATCCTATTGACAATAATGTGAACCTTTTGCAGTTCATCTTCCCCATAAAAGGTTCTTTTGATAGCTTCCAATACGACCTTATCGCCATCCCAGCTGTTGATCTCTATCTGTCCGTTCACATTGATAACGTTCAAAGTGGTATTGTTATCTGCTTCATATTCGCCACTGAAATATTCTATGTCTTCGGCTCCAAAGTCAGGTCCGTATGTACTGCATCCGGATACAGCAGCAATGGCCAGTGTTGATAACAGTAGAAATGTGATCTGGTATTTGTTCATGTAGAAACCCCCAATAAGAATTGGGGAGATTTACATAATAAAGATACCTATCAATATAGGCTTAAATGTCAGAATTATTTGATTTTTCGATTATCCATTGAAATATAAATTCTGAAAAATGTTACTAAAAGCCGTTCTATAATCTTGTTTTTCGACATTGGGTGAAATTACTGCAAGTGTTAACGTTGTTAATTATGTTGAATAGTTATATATAGTAATATCTGAAATTTTAATATATTCTTTAAAAGAGTTTGGCAGGGAGAGAACAATCTATGAGTGAATCCGAGAATACAGAACGTGTTACTATGCCTCTGATCGGCGATGATGCACCTAAATTCAAAGCAGATACAACTATGGGAGAGATAAATTTCCCGGAGGATTACAAGGGTAAGTGGGTAATATTATTCAGTCACCCTGCAGATTTCACACCTGTATGCACTACAGAATTCATGACATTTGCCAGTATGCAGGAAGAATTCCGTGAACTTAATACTGAACTGATAGGTCTGTCTATTGATAGCAAGTATGCACATATTGCCTGGTTAAGGACAATCAAAGAGAAGATCGAGTACAAGGGGATGAAGAATGTTGAGGTCATGTTCCCTGTAATTGCAGATCTCAAAATGGAAGTTGCTAAAATGTTTGGAATGGTGCAGCCAAATGCTTCCGATAATCAGGCGGTGAGGGCCGTATTCATTATTGATCCTGAAGCAAAGGTAAGGGCAATCCTTTACTATCCATTATCAAACGGAAGGAATATGGATGAGATCAAAAGAATGATAATTGCAATGCAGAAATCTGATAAAGAGAACATTGCAACTCCGGCAAATTGGATGCCTGGCGACGATGTCATTATTCCACCACCAGGATCCTGCGGAGCCGCTAAAGAAAGAATTGAAACAGAAGAAGAAGGCAAATACTGTCTGGACTGGTTCATCTGTTTCAGAAAAGAATCCTGAACGAAGGTTATATATCTATTATCTGTAGCCACTATTTTCAGTGGCTTCAGTAATTTCTATATGTGGGCATACAATAATAGTTCTACAACCATCCTTTAAGGTAATATAATGACTCCATCTGTTTTTGATAACCTTCCCCAAAGATATGACCTTCTGCAAAAACAGGCTCTTCCGAATTGGCAGGCTTTTTTCTCCACGGTCATCGAATATATCCCTGAAGGAAAACAGGAAATACTTGAACTGGGCAGTGGAACCGGATTTCTTACCAGCATGATCCGGAAAGCCAGACCTGAAGTCTCAATTACCTGCATCGATAAGGATCCTGATATGCTGGCGATAGCTAAGGAAAAGCCTGAACTCAAAGATATTACCTTTATCGAAGGCGATATCCTGAAAATGTGGCCTGAGACCAGTTTTGATCTTGTGATCTCTACACAATGTCTCTTTGCGTTACCAGCAGATGAAAAAGCACGTATTTTCAAACAGATCCATGATAGTCTCAGACCAGGCGGCATGCTCCTCGAAGGTGACATTTTCAGGCCTGAAAGCAAATGGGAAGAGATGATCTATAGGTCGCAATGGAAAAAGTATATGCTGGAATGGGGTATGTCCCCTGAAGAGGTTGAAGGGATGTTGCTTTCTCTGGATAGGGTCTATGAAAGGATAGATACACTTGCGGAATTTCGGGAAAGGCTGAAAGAAGCCGGATTTAAACGAATATTTTATCCTTACTGGTATGAAATGTATGCTGTTCTTGTAGCTTCCCGGTAAATTCTAGATTAAAGACACTTAGCCTACAATTTCAGGCCGAGATGAATACGATCGCAACCAGAGCAGCGGCTACTCCTGTCCATTGTTTTGAAGAAAGCTTTTCTTTCAGTATCAGCCATGCAAGCAATACTGTGCCTGCAGGATACAGGGAAGATGTGATGGAAGCTATGTCCAGCCGGCCTGCCTGGGAAGCCAGGGCAAAAAAGGTATTTCCTGCTGTGTCAAAGATCCCTGCAATGATAACTACAGGAAGGACATTTTTAGGTGGTATGTACACCTGTTTGCTTAATGCGATAAATACGAGCAATGTTATTACAGCTGCGATCCTTGCAGCGGTAAGGGGCCAGAGTACAGCCGTATCACTAACCCTGTCAATGGATATGAAGAACAGTCCGAATCCCGTTCCGGCGATCAATGGGAGTATAAGGTCTGTGCGTTCTATTTTGCTGCTCTCGTCTCCTCCACCTGCAATGAGCCAGACTGCTACAAATGCAAAAGCAAAACCGATCATTTGATGAACAGCAGGCAACCCTTCATAGAATGCACCATAGATGACCGGTACGGAAGCAGCTACCACTGCGGAAATAGGTGCTACAAATCCCATTCTTCCCTGTGAAAGGCCACGATAAAGAGCCAGAAGCCCGATGCTGATGAAAACGCCGGCAACAGCTCCCCAGACCATACCGCCAAGAGGTGGCATTTCTTCTGCCATCAGATGAGCTGACGCTGCAAGAAGGAAAACTCCGACTGCCTGGGTTATCAGAACGACACTATAGACATTTGCACGTTTTGATGCAAATCCACCACTGAAATCTCCGGCACCCCAGGATATAGCTGCCATAAGTCCAAAGAAAACCACAAGGAATTCAGCAGGTATCATGTCTTTTTTCCTCTGGAATAATTATCATGTTGAAGCTATTTGGGTTTATGCCCCTTATTTTCGATATGGGGTGAAATAATATTAAAACCAAATTAAGTTAATAGATCGGGAAGACGTAGAATCCCACGTGATATTTCTGGATTATAACAGAAGCAAAAAAGATGCCATCTTTCTTTGTTTTCCCCACCTGTACGATCTTGCTTTCATAGATGTCATAGCGTTTTTTTTGTCTATCTTGACAAACAAGAGGTGATACATAAGATGATAAGATGGATTGGAGTTCAAGAAATATATTCTGCTTTTCATCTTCCATAATGGACAATTGAATTACTTTGCAAATAAAGCTAATTACTCGCCCTTAAACGATTAATGAATTCCAATATTGGTATTCATTTTAAAAAATCAGGGGCAAATTTGATTATTTGCCCTTTCTTCCTTATCCCAGTATATCAGAAGGAACTTTGTAATGCGGATCTTCCCAGTGATTAACGTCAATTATGGCAGATGCATTGTCCAATAGTACCAGGCAATCTTCGCTTAAATGTCGCAGATGAACCTTTTTTCCAACCTTTGCATAGCGTTCGGTTATCTTATTCAATGCTTCGATTGCAGAGTGGTCAGCAACTCTTGATTCTTTGAGATCGATGATTATCTCATCAGGGTCATTCAACACATCAAATTTATTTTGAAATTCCGTAACTGAACCAAAGAACAACGGGCCGAAAAATTCGTAATGCTTGATCCCGTTCTCATCAATTATTTCTCTTGAACGCACCAGTTTGGCATTTTCCCATGCAAAAGCCAATGCAGAAATTATGACACCTGCAATTACAGCTACTGCAAGGTTATGGTAGATAACGGTTATTCCTGCAACGACCACCATGACAATTACATCCGTCATGGGCACTTTTCTGAATATCCTTAATGATGCCCATTCAAAGGTTCCGATGGCAACCACGAACATTACACCAACCAATGCTGCCATTGGTATCTTTTCGATAAGAGAGGAACCTACTAAAACAAAAAGTAATAGACCCGTGGCTGCAACGATCCCGGAGATTCTGTTTCTGGCACCTGAATTGATGTTAATGAGACTCTGCCCTATCATTGCACAGCCTCCCATTCCTCCAAAGAGCCCGCAAACAAAATTTGCAATACCCTGTGCAACACTTTCTTTATTTGCCCTGCTTCTTGTTTCTGTCATTTCATCGATCACGGTGAGCGTCAATAGACTTTCGATCAATCCAACCAATGCCATGACTAGCGAATAAGGGAATACAATTTTTAATGTTTCCAGATTTAGTGGAACCTGTGGCAGATGAAATTCGGGAAAACCGCCTGCAATAGATGCAATATCTCCAACTGTTCTTGTTTGGACCTGGAAATAGATGACAATGGCTGAAACAACTATAATTGCAGTTAGTGAAGCAGGAACAGCTTTTGTTAATTTTGGCATCACATAGATAATAGCCATGGTCAATCCTACAAAACCTAACATGACCAGCAGGGATTGTCCGCCCAACCAATGTTCTATCCCGTTAATGTCAGTAAATTTAAACTGGGAAAGCTGGGCCATGAAGATCACGATAGCCAGTCCGTTTACAAAGCCGAACATCACTGCATGTGGTACAAGCCGAATAAATTTACCCAATTTCAAAAAGCCAATGGTCATTTGGATAATACCCATTAGAACTACGGCAGCAAAAAGATACTCAATTCCGTGTCGGAGCACCAGGGCCACAATTACAACTGCTATTGCACCGGTAGCACCTGATATCATTCCCGGTCTGCCACCGATAATTGCGGTTATTAATCCAATGATGAATGCAGAGTAGAGTCCAACTAATGGACTAACATTTGCTATTATTGAGAAGGCTACAGCTTCCGGCACAAGGGCCAATGAAACCGTCAGCCCGGATAAGACCTCATTTTTAAAGTTCAATTGATCATTTTTTAGTTGTTCTATAAACGCCATATTTATACCATTTCTTAAAATTACTATACACCCGCAAGTTCTCTCAAAGCTCGAAGTTGAAGGGCCAATTAAATAAATTGGGGAAAGCTTTACGAAAAACGTAACTCAGGGTGGGGAAACTTGTGAATATTTATCTGAATATGAAATTATTTGAAGTATCAATGGAAAAAACAAGCAAACATTCAATGGTAGCTTTATAAAGACTTTTCAGAAACGATCTAAAATGCTCTATGACCTTGTTCTCGAATTCCATTAGTTCTATCCTCTTAGACATATCTTGTCAATGTTGATAGAGATTCGTAGAACAGACTGTCAGTATATAAATGTAATCATATTTTGAAAAAAGAATAATATCGAATCAATCCGGACTTCCGGATTTAACTTTCAGCCGAGAAGTCCCCTTCCGTAAGGTAGGGGATGAAAGGCGTACTATCCGCATACACCATTATTTTACAAAACATTGATATATTGTTAAAACATATAGTATATTGATGCTTAAAGCCTACAAATATCGACTGTACCCCTCAGAATCCCAAATCGAGATTCTTGTAAAACATATTGGTGCATGTAGGTTTACGTATAATTGGGCTTTAGAACAGAAAAACAAAGCGTATGAAGTTGATAAAAAACACTTGTCGAGATTTGAATTACAGCATCGACTTGTTCATGACCTGAAACCAAACAATGAATGGTTAAAATAAGTCAATTCCCAATCATTACTAAATACACTTATCAATCTCGAATCTGCTTTCACTCGCTTTTTCAGAGAGAAAAAAGGATTTCCTAATTTCAAATCAAGGAAAAATCCCGTACAATCATTTCAGATACCACAACATTATTCAGTGGATTTTGAAACTGATACAATCAAACTTCCTAAGTTGAAACAACCGATAAAAGCAAAGTTGCATCGGAAGTTTGAAGGTAAACTAAAAACCGCTACGGTATCAATAACCCCTACTGGAAAATACTACATCAGTATTCTAGTAGATGATGGAAAAGAATTGCCTGAAAAAGAAATGTTCGATGAAAAATCAACATTGGGAATCGATGTTGGACTTACTCACTTCGCCATACTTTCCAATGGTGAAAAAATCGACAATCCCAAACACCTTAGAAATAGTATGGATAGGATGAAAATCTTACAAAAGCGGACGAGTAAGAAACAAAAGGGTTCAAAGAACCGAAATAAAGCTAGACTTGCAGTATCTACACTTCATGAAAAAATCCGAAACCAGAGAACTGATTTTCTGCACAAAACTTCTTATAAATTAATAAGCGAGAACCAAGCAATTGCAGTAGAAACATTGAATATTTCGGGCATGTTAAAAAACCATAGTCTTGCACAAGCAATCGGTGATGTTTCATGGAGTGAGTTTTTTCGACAACTCGAATATAAAGCAGAGCGGTACGGAAAGACACTATTAAAGATAGGCCAATTTGAGCCATCTTCGAAATTATGTAATGTTTGTGGTTTCCACAATGGTAAAATGACTTTGAAAGATAGATATTGGAGCTGTCCTGAGTGTAATACAGAACACGACCGAGATATCAATGCCGCTATCAATATCAAGAAGTTTGCACTTCAAAATCAAAATCTACTAAATATTTGACACCTTCGGAACGAGGGGAAGAGCCTGTGGACTTGTGAACATAAGTTCAAAGAATGAAGCAGGAAGCTCCATGCGTAAGCGTGGAGTAGTTCACTAAAAGTCCCATTTCTATATTCCTCAAAAGCCACCTTCAATTCTTCCTGCGTGTTCATTACAATTGGACCGTACCAGGCAACTGGCTCATTGATGGGCTTACCCGAAACGAGCAGGAATCTCAATCCTTTATTCCCTGCTGTTGCGACTATTTCATCACCAATTTTCCATCACAGATGAAAAGTATATATCCTCCAGCATCCAACATTAACTGAACTGAATTTTTTGGAGTAGAGGTGACCTGATGACAGTAATATCCATTGACCCAGAGCTGTGTACGAATTGTGAGATCTGCGTAGAGATCTGTCCTATGTCTATAATCCTTCCTTCCAAGGAAGGTGGCACTCCTTACTCGCCTGAGGATGCTGCTACATATTGTGCGAAATGCGGGCACTGCGAGGTATTCTGTCCTGAAGGCGCGATCTCAACTTTGTTCGACTCAACCTATTATCAGCTTCAGGATGATGAATTCCCTTCCATACCTACATCAGAGATAGGCAAATATATGGTAATGCGTCGCTCGATCAGGAGCTATAAAGATGAATCCGTCGATAAGAGCAAAATAGAAGCAATACTTGATATTTCTCGCTATGCTCCTTCCGGAATGAACAAGCAACCTGTACAATGGACCATTGTTCACGATCCTGAGGAAGTAAAAAAGATCACCGGTCTGAGCATCGACTGGATGCGCGATGTCGTGGCAAGTGAAGGAGAACATCCTCTCAAGTCGCTGATGCCGGGTCTTATATCAACTTACGAAATGGGTGTGGATCCGATCTGCAGGGGAGCTCCGCATCTGGTAATAGCACACACGCCAGCTGAGAACCCAACCGGTTATACTGACAGTATTATAGCACTTTCATGGTTCGAACTTGCAGCACAGGCCTTTGAAGTCGGAACATGCTGGGCAGGATTCCTGGCCATAGCAGCTACATCTTACAAGCCATTGATGGATGAGCTGGAACTTCCGCAGGGTCATGTGGTCCAGTACAGCATGATGTTCGGGTACCCTGAACACAGGGTCAATGGGATTCCGGGAAGGGAACCTGCCATAGTTACGTGGAAATGAAAAAGATATCTAGCCCCAAAGAGAGTCATCTCTGGAGAAAGAAGTTCTTTAAGTTTAGAGCTTTCCTTTCTCCAGATAATATTCATCCCTTGCAGCAACGAACGCCTTAAGATTCTTGAGTGAGGTATGCGGAGCTAATCCACATCCTGGTGCAAGGATGTCTATACCATCGTCAATACATGCTTTTGCTTCTTCTTTTACCTGTTCCGGAGGCATTCCAAGAAGCGTTTCTACCGGTGATATATTCCCTATCAGGCAGGCTTTATTTCCAATGATGCTCTTTGCATATCCGACGTCGACTTTTTCCTCGATACTTATGCCATCAAAGCCGGAAGTTGATAATGGCTCAAGGATATCAGAAGCATCTCCACAAATATGTGCTATTGTCTTCCCGTGCACCTTCTGATTGAGTCTCTTATACTCGGATAATATCATCGTTTCAAAGAACTCAGGCGGTATCAGCGCAGGTCCGGCTTCGGAATCAGGTAGGCAGATCACATCAGCCCCATGTTCAAAAAGAGCATTGGAATATTCTATACAGATATCGGTGCCTATTGTGATCAATTCCTTTATGGTATCAGGCTCTGAAATGAACCACATGAGATAATTTCTTGCACCAACCAGTGACATTGCAAGTGCTGCCGGTCCGAGCATCCCTGCAACTACCGGTATGTCGTCATCAACACGTTCTTTTACTATATCTGTTGTTTTCAGGAGAGTCGCTACCCTGTCACATTCAAGGAGATTTTCAGGAATTTCCAGATCGTTCACATCTTTCGGTTCTTTGCAGGGGAAATCAACGATCGATGGCTGCGTATCGTAGGTCCCTTCAATTATCTTACATCCAAGTGTATGTGGAATATCAGTTCCATCAAAAGGATAACGTACAGCTTCAAGCCCTGCGATCTCATGTCCTGCAATTGCAAGAGTTGCCATTTTCTCTGCATCAAAATGTGCTTCCGGCCACTTTGCACCTGCAATATCCATAAGTTCGATAGTGCCTGTTTGAGTAACTGAACAGACCGGAACCTTGTCTACATCTTTGCCTTGTAAAGCTCGCATGAATCTTTCTTTTGGTGTTAGGTCTGTCAATTTCAACCCTCTGGTACTTTGTAACAAAAAATGGAACGGATTTTTTCTTGAACGAATATATGTTTTGAACAAGGATCATTTTAACCCAAGTTTGTCAGTTAAAATTAATATAAATGTTCTTAGTTTTGTTTGAGTCGATCAAAATGCAAACCAAACTAAGAACATACGAAATAGTTCCTAATACCAATATATCTTTTCCGATTGGAACTATCCTGACTGTTGAAAATCTCTACGATGTCCTGAACTTTTCTAGTATATTCAGCAAACATAAAAAACATGGTATTGACATCAACAGACTATTGAAAGCTCTTGTGAGCTATAAGCTCAGAGATAATTTTAGCATCAAAAAAGCACATGAATGGATAAACCGTAAAGATGTGCTTGAACTCTTTGATCTCTATAATATAAACAATAATCACAATATACATATTTGAATATATGTAATTAGGTACAACGTTTGCTTAAATGTACACAAGTAATAAGCGAGATCAGCAAATAACAAGAAAAATAAAAAAATCAAATGAGAAATAAAAAAACAGTACTTATTTTATTCTGAACAAATATTGTCCACAGGATGAGAAACGGGCATAAATCAAATAATATTTGCATAGTCATACGGGTTTTTTTAGTTATTTGCTTTATAGTTTCCTTTACTGCGCCCCCTGCAGGGGCACTTACCCAGATAGATGTCAATCCCATCAGTACACCAGACGGAGCAGTCATTTTAATCATCGATGGACTTGGTTCATCCTACATCTATCCTGAAATCATCCCTTATGCACTCGACGGTTCGATCATTGAAAAGCCAGTCGTCAGAAATATATCCATGTTATCAGACCAAGGCCTGCGAGTGCTTAATGTACTAACTCCCTCCACGGAAGGTGAGAACGGACATTCGGTGATCGTAACAGGTAATTCCGGAGCAACTCCTGCAATGGTTGCTTACACCGATGCAACGATCTATGACATTGCACACAAAAATGGATATCTGACCTTTGCAATCCTTGAAAAAGGAGATATATCGGAAATACTTGCAGAACAGGATATGGTCATACACGACGTTACGACATCCATCAATGACCCACAGATTGAAGTTATTGTAAATTCCCAATATGAGAGCCAGTATGAATCTCTGCAAACATCCATAACGGAGATCCTGGAAACAAATGCAGAATCCGCACCTGGTTATGTTGAACAGCATCCCGAAGGTAGCATTGAACGCTATTACGCTTACAACCGCTGGGCGATGGACACCACGACCGAGGTTATCGACCTTATGCACGAACGTTATCCTGAACAGAAGTTCATCCTTACTGTCAACGTTGGTGCAGTGGATACAGCAGGACTCTATCGCAGGAGTGAAGGTTATGCGGACACTATCGAAGACCTTGACATAATGATAGGTGAACTTTACGAACGAACAAAAGAGAATGACCTTGCACTGATACTTACATCGGACCACGGAATGACATTCCAGTCTGCAGACGGAAGAGGAGGGAGTAAATCGGATCAGTATGCCAGCCAACCTGAAGTCCTCAGGATACCTTTTATTGTAACATCAAAGAACCTGAACAATGAGCTCCTTGAAGGAGAGTTCGGGCAGCAGGACATTGCACCCACCATACTTAGCGTGCTTGACCTGCCCGATGAGATGCGTTTTACAAACGGCAGGTCTCTTGCTTCAAAATGTTATGTTAATTTTAAGGTGATACTGCCTGAAACCGGTACTGTCACAATATACAAGGGCAATGAAATGATCGCAGATGCAATGGGAGATGATTCATATATATTCTATGGACTTGAGCAGGATACCCAGTATAGTATCAGAATGAAAACAGCAGAAGAACCAGAAAGGATCATGGAAAGAACAGTGCTTTCAGATACCGATCAGGTTATAAGGTTTGATCCAACACCGGATGTTTCGAAAGGATTGGGAGATGCAGGGCAAAAAGATACACGCCGTACGATCGGATCTGTTCTTATAGTACTGATCAACCTGGCTGGACTGGGGATTATCTTCATGCTCCTAAAAAAATGACACGTTAGCAACACAAACTATTTTTATAAAGCAGCCCCATTCTAACCGATGATCGTTGGCGTACTTGGACCTGCAGGGTCCTACTCAGATAAAGCTGCAAAAGGCTGGATGGAAAAACAGGGGATCACCGGAAAAGCATCCCTGTTATATTATGATGATATTACCGACACGTTTTCCGCGGTCATCGAAGGAAGAACAGACATGGGGATCGTCCCCATTGAAAATTCCATCGAAGGATCAGTGGGTATCACGCTTGATCTTTTGCTTGAAACGGATGTTACTATTATAGGAGAGGTCGTTGTACCGATTGAACATTGCCTGTTATCCAAAGGCAAGATATCCGACATCCGGATCATACTTTCACATCCACAGGCACTTGCACAGTGCAGGCAGTTCATAAGAGATCATTTCAAGAATGTAGAGATACGCACAACGGGAAGCACATCACATGCTGCCAAACTTGCCAACGAGTTCGAGGAAATGGCAGCCATTGCATCAAAGGAATCAGCAGAAGCCTACGGTCTTAATGTACTGATGCCAAATATCCAGGATAGGGAACAGAACCATACCCGCTTTATTGCTATCCAGAGAACTGACAGGGAAATGGATGAAAGCAACACCAATGAAGCTTATGTCCGCAAGACATCCGTAATAGCCTATATCGGGAATGACAGGGCTGGTTCCCTTTATGAGATCCTCGGCGAATTTGCAAAGCGGGACATTAATCTTACAAGGATCGAGTCAAGACCATCCAAGCGTTCGCTCGGTGACTATCTGTTCTATATCGATCTGGAAGGAAGCACATCCAATGCAGCTATAAAAGATGCTCTATATCATATTGATTCCAAAGTATCCATGCTGAAGGTTCTTGGCTCTTATAATGGCTACCCGCTGGATAGCTAAACACACATTTTTATATAAAGGGATGAATAGTGGTCGTAGTAATCTTAGTAATTTATCATTAAGGGATATGTACTTATGGATATTGATGCATTTATTAAAAAACAGGAGTCTGCTGCTAATAAATACAGGCGTATCTATAAGATACTTGATTTTTCTATTATCGCATTAATATTATTCACTCTGCTAAAGATACTGAAGATCGACCAACTGCTTTTCAAATTCAGGACCTTCGAGCTCTATGCAGATTCAACATATGGCCCTGCAGATGCTATCTCTGCAGGAAGTCTTTTCATCGCATCAATATCCATCTTCATTGCGATCCTACTTACCTTTGCTATACACTTCCGGGACAGGAAGATACAGATAGTACCACTTATCGAAGAAAAGTTCCCTTCACTGAACGAGAGGCTACGCACAGCGAACGATAACAGGAATATCCATAACATCATTGTTGACGAGCTCATGGGCAATGTCCTCGAGATCGCTTCAAAGGTCAACTCTTCCGAACTTCTCGAAAAGAAGAGGTTCAAGGCAAGCATGGCACTTCTTGTTGCCTCCCTTGCGATCTTCAGTTTTGTTGTAGTAACCGACTACCAGTCAGGCGTTGACCCCGATGATCTTGCAGGCCTGATCGAAGACCTGCCATTCGTGCCTGATAAAGAGAATGCAACATCTCCGGATGAGATATTTCCACTGGAAGATGACGGAGACGGGAACGGCGGTGATGAAGATCTTATGGGTGAGCCGGCTGTAATAGTGGTTGAAGGAGAAGAGGTCGACCTGTCACTCCCGCCGGGAGCAGGAACCGGTTTTACAGCAGGTGAAGAAGGTGAGGAACTACCCCCTGAATTTGTGAGCTCGTCCGCCTATGAGGTTGGACTTATGTCATCCCCGGCCTATTATGAGCAACTCCCCGAAGGGTATGAGAGTATCATAAAAGAGTACTTCGAGGAGATGGCTAAGAACTAAAAATATCACATTAACATATTCGATCAATTGCAATACAAGGAGAACATTAAATGAATTCCAATGACGCCGGATCCGGTGAACTTGAACGGGTCTACAGAGGTGCTGGAGATGCCTTTGCAGCACTTTTCAATGAGATATCAAAGGTCATAGTCGGACAGAAGGAGACAGTTGAAGAGATCGTCATTGCGATCCTGTGCAACGGTCACGCACTGATGGAGAGTAATCCCGGACTTGGAAAAACACTGACAATCTCTACTATGGCCAGGACGATGGACCTCGATTTCAGCAGGGTACAGTGTACTCCGGACCTTATGCCTGCAGATATAACAGGTACACATATCATAGAGGAGAGAGGCGGAAGCAAGGAATTCAAGTTCGAGCCCGGACCTGTCTTTGCAAATATAGTCCTTGCAGATGAGATAAACCGTGCTTCCCCAAAGACCCAGTCAGCATTGCTTGAGGCTATGCAGGAAAAGCAGGTCACTGTTGGAAATGATACGTTCCTGCTTGACAAACCATTCTTCTTGCTTGCAACCCAGAACCCTATTGAGATGGAAGGTACTTTCCCGCTTCCTGAAGCACAGCTTGACAGGTTCCTTCTGAAGATCCTGCTGGACTATCCGTCCTTCGATGAAGAAAAAGAGATCGTTAGACGCTACACGCAGTATGATGAACCACAGGTCAAAAAGGTGCTTGACAAGAGAATGGTGCTACAGTTGCAGCGTCTCACAAGGGATATGCCAATTGCTGACGACATAAAGGACAGAGCCATCAAAATAGTAATGGCAACACGTAAATGGACCGATTTCATCGAATATGGAGCATCCCCGAGAGCATCTATTGGTCTGATACTTGCAGCAAAAGCACGTGCATTGGTAAACAACAGGAACTTCGTCAGCAACGAGGACATCGAGGCCATGGCATATCCGATCTTAAGGCACAGGATCATCCTGACGTTCGAGTCTGAAAGGCGTGGTATCACACCGGACCAGGTCATTAAGGAAATATTAACAAAGGTCAAATGAGTTTCTGATAAGTGCAGCCTATGAATAACGAAAACAGATATTGAACCATGAGTGACAGGAAACACAGGATCGATGTGGATTTCTTCCGCCAGCTGGACCGCTTTACTTTCATGGTAAGAAAGCGGGTGTCCAGTGCTTATGCCGGAAGCAGGCGTTCAACCCATAGCGGCCGCGGTCTTGATACCCTCGGATATGTTGAATACCACCCGGGAGATGACCTGAAATCCATCGACTGGAACGTATATGCAAGGTCTGAGAAGCTCTATGTGAGAGAGTTCGAAGAGGATAAATCAGTAACTACCCACATACTGCTGGATTCCAGCAACAGTATGGACTATTCGACGGGTGATGTTACAAAATACGAGTATGGAGCCATGCTTGCAGCCGGTTTTGCATACCTTGTCACCAAGGACAACGACAAGTTCGGCATCTCCACATATGCCGAGGATATAGCGATCTCCCAGACACACAGAGGCAGACGCTACCTTCTCAGGGACATCGACCGGCTGGCAGAAGTAGATCTTGAAGGTAAGACCGCATTGAACAGCTGTGTTGAGCAGTACGAGCGTGTTATACATTCACGGTCACTTGTCGTCATTATTTCAGATTTCATGGAAGACTTAAGTTCCATTGAATCTGCCATTTACCGATTATCGCATCATGACCTTATGCTTATACAGGTATTGGACTCTTCAGAGAGCGATCTGTCCATGCACGGACATGTAAAGCTCCTGGACCTTGAGACAGATGATGAATTGAAGACATACCTCAGCAACAATTTCAAGGATAAATACCAGGAAGAGCTACAGGCACACATCGATGGAATTAAAAATATCTGCGACCATGTTGGTGCCGATTTCTTTACATTTACAACTGATACACCCATATTTGATGCGTTCTTCCATACAATCAGCGGGAGGCGCCTTTAATGCCTTTTGAGAACACACTCGGACTTGCAGCCCTTGCAAGTGTGATCCCTCTTATCATATTGTACCTGTTACGACCAAAGCCACTTCAACTGAAGATCCCGTCCCTGATGTTCCTAATGCGGGCAGAACAGAAGAAAAAACGATTTGCTTCCCTGAGAAGACTGATAAGGGATCCTATCTTCCTTGCACAATTACTGGTGCTGATTCTATTATCCGTTGCAGTGGCAGCTCCATTCTACACATCCGAGGAAAGCCTGAGCGGAGAGCACACTGTCTTTGTCATCGATGCTTCTGCAAGCATGAACACTGACGGAAGGTTTGACAGTGCTACTGAGATCGCAAAGACCTATGTCAGCAAGAAGAACAGCATCATCCTTGCACAGAACATTCCGGTCACCGTTCTTGAAGCCGGAGGTGCTTCGGCTACAAAGGACACTCTGGACGGATTATCGGGGAAAGGCACTGTGGTAGACCTGTCCAGTTCCATAACGAGCGCCATGCGAATGCTTTCTAACGAAGGCGGAAGGATAATAGTCATATCTGATCTCACCAACTGGGAAGGTGAGGATCCAGTCTCTGCAAAGAGACTTGCGGAATCCTATGGCATGAAGGTCAGTTTCGTCAGAGTAGGAGCCCCTGCGGACAATGTTGGCATAATACAGGGCTGGCTCGTGGCTGAAGAGTACGGCTACACATACAACTGTGTCGTCAAGAACTACAAGGAAACCACACAGAACGTCAACCTTGAGATCGATACATCCGGAAGCGAGACAAAGAAGAGCGTTATACTTGAGGTAAAGCCATTCTCAACCAACCAATTCAAGTTGACAAACCTGGGACCCGGTGTCACAACACTCAGGATAACAAAAGATGACAGCCTTATAACTGATAATACAGCTTACATATCGATCCCTTCGGACGTTCACAACGATTTGCTCCTTGTGACCGATGTTAAGAACTCACCGGCATCAGTTGCACTTTCATTGCTGCCGAACATAAGGGCAACCCAGTCGAACAATGTCCCGGCAGACCTTGGTGACTACAAGGTTGTCGTGATAGACACACAACAAAGAGCACTGACCACCGAAGAGGTCACACTTCTTGATACTTTCATAAACAACGGCGGAGAAGCACTTTTCATTGCATCTTCCACACTTGACCCGGCAGTTGCGAACTTTGACCTGCTAAAAATACTCCCGGTAAAACCAATTGCTACAATGCAAAGCAACAACGGGGAAACGCTTAAGGTTGTACAGGAGACCAGGCTGACAGAAGATGTGAGATTCGAGGATATCGCAGTTTACACTTACCTGAATGCTACCATTCGGTCAGATGCGGTCTCACTTGTGAATACCGATTCAGGTATCCCGATGCTTGCTTACTGGAGTGTCGGTGACGGAACAGTGATGTATCTGGGCCTGAGCGATGAACTCGGAGAAGATGCATGGAACAACTTCCATAACCTGCCGGAGTATCCTGTCCTCTGGGCAAAGCTCATCGCATGGCTAGGTGGTGCAGGGGATATCGGCGACTATAATGTCCAGACAGGTGCCATATCCGCACTTTCAAAAGAGCAGGATGTTTCCACACCAACCGGAACCGTGACGACCAGCAGGTTGCTCTATGATGAGGTCGGGATCTACGAGGTTGCGGGAAAGGACATCGCTGTCAACCTCTATGACGACATGGAATCCGACACCACCATCGATTCATCCGGTGTTATGGACCGTGCCACAGCACAGGATGGTTCCCAGATCGTTAGGGAAAGTACCTACACATCCAAGAATTACATTGACATCTATCTCATCATCATTGCCATGCTGCTGGTGATCGTTGAGATCCTAATTATCAGAAGCCGGGGTGAGCTATGATGTTTACTTTTGAAGAACCACTGGTACTGCTACTAATCCTGCCAATAATCGCCGGCGGACTGTATCTCATCAAAAAAGGTGCAAGAAAGACATTGATACTTTCACGCATCATAGTGCTTTCATTGCTAGTAGTAGCACTGGCATCCCCATTTTCAATTGTCAGCGAGGTCACGAGTGATGATACACCCCAGATAGTGATAATCTCTGATGAGACCAGCAGTATGCAACTCTTCGAGGAAGGAGTGGGTGATAATGTCTATGAATCCCTGACCGCAAACACGCCGACGACCCTTGTCAGGCTCTCAGGAGATAGCAGTTCTCTCGGGGATGCTGTCGAGCAGTATTCCAGCGGGGATAACCAGATCGTACTTGTAACGGATGGTAACAGCAACTTTGGAAAGGACCTTGAAGAGGCTCTCCAATTCGCCGAGGAAGTCGGTACTACAGTTTATTCAGTGGAACCGGAACTTGAGGAGAATGACATAAGCGTACAGATACTGGGCGATAAGACAGTGGTCATCGGAAACGAGAACCAGTTCGACGTGCTTGTCTCACAGGCAGGGGATGAAGAGATAAGATATAGCTTTGAGGTCTACGCAGGAGATACACTTGTCAGGAGTGGTACCTTCACACAGCAGACACGCACAAGGACCATACGTGTACCTTACACGTTCAAGAAACTTGGTGCACAGGAGTTAAGCGTGAAGCTTACACCCCTAACATCCGACAAGGATGGCATTAATAACGAGTTCTACAAAGCTATCTATGTTGTACCCAAGCCGAATATCAAACTAATGACCAGCGATACTTCCGCACCTCTTGGAAATGTACTGTACAACTTGTATGATGTGTCCAACACGAACGAGCTCACAAACATTGATGATAAGAAGACAATAGTCCTCGATAACCGCAACATAAGGACACTTTCAGAAAGTGATGTCGTGATCCTCAAGGAATTTGTAGCTGATGGTAACGGTCTTGTGGTCGTTGGGGGAGAGACCTCCTTTGATCAGGGCAATTACCTGAATTCATCATTTGAAGATTTACTGCCGGTGCTCTCAAGACCAACAGACTGGAAAGGTGGCAGGAGCATTGTGCTTATAGTTGATGTGTCCCCGAGTATCAAACAAGGAACCGTAGCTGAAGATGTCCTTGGTAATGCACTATTCATACTTGAGAATGAGAACCTGAGAGATGCCTACGCAGGTGTTATTGCCTATGGAAGCGAAGGTATCGATGTATCGGGAGGTTTGGTTTATCTTGGAACATATTCTAACGTAATAAAGCTTGAAGAAGATATATCTAAACTTACGTCAGACGATCTCAGCGAAACATCCTTGGACCAGGGGCTTCTCATTGCACAGGACTGGCTTGAGAACGAGGTAGGAGAACTGGATATAATTATTATCTCGGATGGTGGGATTGGACAAAGTTATGATGAAAGCTTAAAAGTTGCAGAAGACATCCAAGGCGAAGGGGTTAATTTCTATTTTGTTCACGTGCGTGAGAGAGGTGTTAATGATCAAAAAGATCAATTTACTGGAACATATTATGCGGAAGACCTCATGGAAACTGTGGATGGTATATACTTCCCTGTGGAGAGAGGAGAACGTGCAAAGCTGGAGTTCGAAGATCAGGACATCCCCGACGATAGCGAGGAAGATGTTCCACTGATGACATCATTCCCACTTATTGAATACAACCCGAACCACTTCATCACCCGCAACCTGGAAGTTGAAGGCAATGTCACCGGCTACAATGACGTCACACCAAAAGCAGGTGCCGACAGGATCGTTGTGACAGCCACAGGCAAACCGGTCATCACTACATGGAGATATGGGCTTGGAAGGGTGGCAGCCATTACCACGGATAACGGTAAAGGCGGACAGGCAACATGGAGCTCACAGATGTACTCCGGTAACAATTCAAGGCTGATATCCTCAACCATGAACTGGGCGATAGGCAATCCACAGGTCGAGGAAGGAACCGTGGTCGAAGGAGATGATACATGGTTTGGAAGTCCTGCAACCCTCTACATTACACGCTACGATGAAGGTATCCCGAAACTGAAGTACAAGGGAGAGACCCTTGAGCTTGCGGTCACAGGTAAGAATACCTATGAGACCACGATAGAGCCAAAGAACATCGGAATGCATGATGTTTCAGGTTATCCGATAGCTGTGAACTATGCTATCGAATACCGTGATGTCGGCCTGAACGAGAACCTGCCTGTGCTCATCAAGGCAAACGGTGGTAAGACCTACAGTGAGAACGAAGCACTGGCACTGTTACTTACAGATGCTAAGGCTAACTCGCTGAAAAGCGTTCAGCAGCCGGTCAGCAGGAAATTATACTTCCTTATTGCAGCATTACTGCTCTTCCTTACAGAGATAGCAGTAAGAAGAATAAGGGAGATCAGGGAAGCAAATAGGGAAAGGGCAGAGTGAACGAATTCTGCCTTCCTTTTTTTTTCAAAAACGCATGCAGAAGACTACGAATTTGTTCGTAGTTAAAGTAATGAATATATAGCATTCATTCGTTCTGTTACTTGATGACAATCATCAGGTGCTACCTGTCAGGACCATACATGTCCAACTCAAGCTTGATGTGTTGAATTAAGTCACAGCAATAGCCAGAACGCTAAGAGTGACAAGCCATTTACTCTCAATGCTCATGTGAGGGAAAGGTTGGAGAAGTGGGAACAGAAAGTTTCTGTTATTGAATGATGGAAGCAATATTTTCAGAAATAGAGATCTCTGATTACAGCTCGCTTAGGGTTTTGTGGATCGATCAGCAAAATAACTTCGTCGCCATAGGAACCGTCGCCTACAATGCAGGAATCATGATATCAAGCGTGACAATCGTCTCAGCATTCATGTTCTCAAACCCCTTGATAACAGCGATCTATGGATCTAGGGCTTTCGGAGAAAAACTGAGGAAGATCCAGTGGTTAGGCATCATAGTCCTTATAGTTGCCTGGATATCGCTTCTGCTTTGAAAACGACAGATAGTTTTAATAGTTCAGCAATCAAATAATTGATAGCTATTGATTATTATTCTCATGTGATTAAAAGATAGTTCGGTGATTGGATGAACCTAACGGCAGACAGAATTAACAATCAGGACCTGATGAATCCTTTTGCCTATGACTGGAAAGATATAGAAATAGCTTATTTCTCGATGGAAGCAGCAATCGATCCTGACGGCCTATTGCCCCTATATAGCGGCGGGCTGGGCATCCTTTCAGGCGACACGATAATGAGCGCTGCAGACCTCGGGATCCCCATGGTCGCAGTAATCCCATGCTATTCAGGCGGATTCTTCAACCAGTCATTCAACGAGGAAGGATTTCAGTGCGAGAGCATCGTGGATTGGAACCCGAAGGATTACTTCAAAAGACTCAACAAGAAAGTAAATGTAAGAGTCGGAGACAGTGATGTCACAGTATCTGCCTGGCAATACGATGTCAAGAGCGTCGATGGCAGAAATGCAGTCCCTGTCATACTGCTAGACACGAATCTAGATGAAAATGACTTATACGGGAGCATTACCAGTCGTCTTTATGGCTGCAAGCCTGACGGCTATGGAAGCGAACGGGAATACAGGCTGGCTCAGGAGATCGTACTCGGCATAGGCGGTATCCGTATGCTTGAAGCATTAGGCTTCACCAATATAAAGAAATATCACATGAATGAAGGTCATTCAGCCCTTATGGTTCTTGAACTTCTGAACAATAACAAAGACAAAGAAGAAGAACTGAGAGAAAGAGGTTTGACACTCCAGGACTACCTCAAGTCAAAATGCATCTTTACGACACACACACCCGTACCTGCAGGTCATGACCAGTTCGACCGCGAACTTGTAGAAAGGCTAATCTACGGCGATGAGACACTTCCAAGAGATGCAATAAATTATAATTATGATAAGTTGAACACGACCCGTCTTGGTATGGACTACAGCGGATTCATAAATGCTGTCTCAAAGATACATAAGTACGTAAGCCGTGAAATGTTCCCTGAATACAACATACATTCGATAACAAACGGCGTCCACAGCTATAGGTGGACATCCGATTCATTCCGAAAACTTTACGATAAGTATTTTGAGACATTGCCAGGTGATTGGAAAACAGGAACTCTACGTATGAAAGATCCATGCTCTAGAATACCAGATGAAGAGATCTGGGCAGCCCACAATACTGAAAAGAAAAATCTTATCGATTACGCAAACGATACAATTCCTGAAGCAGAACTGAATTATAATGCTTTCACGATAGGTTTTGCGAGACGTGCAGCACAATACAAGCGTTCAAACCTATTGTTCTATGATATCAACAAGCTATGCGACATAGCAAAAGATGTAGGCCCTATACAGCTGGTGTTTGCCGGCAAGGCACACCCTAAAGATGACGGCGGTAAATGCATAATCCAGAACATAAAGGACAACTTATCAGTCATAAGCGATGACATCCAGGGAGTATATATCCCTAATTATAACATACAGATCGCAAAAAAGATGACATCAGGTAGCGATCTTTGGCTCAACACACCATTCATCTATAAGGAAGCCTGTGGGACATCATACATGAAAACAGACGGGGTACCATGCGCAACCACCGCCGATGGTGGTGCTCGTGAAGGAATCATAAATGGTGTGAATGGTTTTATCATAGGTCCATACAATCCAGAAAGTCTTGATTGGGACGTACGTTGGGATGAAGATGCAAATGCCTTATTTTCTCTTCTGAAAAATGTGATCATGCCTAAATATTATAACAAAGACAGAAGCCCAATGGAACTTCCAAAAGAATATATCCATATCATGAAAAACACAGCAAACCTGAATTTAACTGACTTCAGCTCAGGAAAGATGATGGATGAATATGACATCAGGGCATATCGTGATCCTCTACGTGCAAGTGATTACATAAAGAAGGAATTTGCTTGGCAATTTTGAATTTCTAATAGGTCAAAAAAGGGAAAGAATCTCGAGTATTAAATCCAATCTCTTTGCTGGTGCTCCCATATCAGGAACCTTGACAACTTCATAACCGAATAGCCCATAAGTCTCAAAGATTATCTTTGAGAGAGCCTTTGCTTCCATGTCATCCTCTTTTCTTACATTATTATTCTCGAAAGACCTGACCTGCTCGAGGAAGAACCCCTTAGTATAGCAAGCATTCCTGCATGCATTATCAAGATCCGAAGGAACATCTAAGCCATAATGTCGTGTATAGGCCGCATTGTCTATAAGCGACCTGTCGAGAAACGCTAGCTTGCAGCCATTGAGCGAAGCTTCATCGACTTGCTATGTGGGGATATAGGTAAATCGGGTAAAGGCAACTCCGTAAACTTCTCGAATATTATACCCCTATGCCCGACGATTCTACTTACGGTGTATTTTAAGTAAGTCGTGATCTATAAATGTTCTATTTCTTTTAATTTTTTAAAACGCAATCAGTAAGCACATTTCATACATAAATTATATAAACTAAAAAGTACATGTCATATATGCACGTTTCTATCAAATTGTTCAGCTAATTATCTGTAAGATTCAAAAAAAAAATGGTATTGAAATCGATGCATTAGCTTAGCTGATCATTTAGACTAAATGGAAGGTTATCTACAATGAAAATGCTACTTCTAAACGGTCATGGAATCAACATGAGGGTTGATGCTGCTAAACTCCATATCAAAGATGGAAGATTTTCAACCACTGAAGAACCTCAAAAGTATGTTTTCTATCCAAAACGGGTGGATATTGATAGCATTGTTGTGTATGGTCGGAGCGGATCTCTGAGCTTTGAAGCCATAAGATGGTTAGTCAAACACAATGTACAGATTACAATTCTCAATTGGGATGGAAAACTGTTGACAACAATGCTTCCTCCTGAGAGTACCAATGTTAAAACGAAGTTTGCCCAGTACCATGCCTATGAAGATAAGGATACAAGGATTGAGTTTGCTAGGAAGTTCATTGAGGCTAAGTTTTCCAAATCAGAAGCTGTTCTTGATTACCTTAAACAGAGGTATCCTGAGATTGAGTATGATTTTACTGATGATAAGGCTAAACTTGAGAATGCCAAATCCATAAGGGAGCTACTTGGTGTTGAAGGTGGGGTTGCCTGGAAGTACTGGAATGAGTATGCCAAAGCTGTTCCTGAAAAATATGATTTTAGATCAAGGATAGACCAATACAGAAGAGCAACAGGAGCTGGTGACAAAACCAATGTAATGCTCAATTATGGTTATGCATTACTTGAATCTGAGTGCCTGAGAGCTATTAATTCAGTTGGTCTTGATGCTCATGTAGGTTTCCTTCATGAAATGAACCAGAGCAAGTACAGTCTTGCTTATGATTTGCAGGAGCCGTTCAGGTTCATTGTGGATCTTGCTGTTATGAACCTGATCGAAAAGGGAGTTATTGATAACAAGGACTTTATCAGGACAGAGAGCTTTTCATTGAGACTTAAACCTACAGGAGCGAGGAAGGTTACTGAGGAATTTAGTTCTGTAATGAACGGTAAGGTTGAGTACAGGAACAAGAACAGTTCCTGGGGATCTGTACTGTTGCTCAAAGCAAGGGAGCTAAGCCAACATCTTGTTGGGAAGAGGAAAGCTGTTGAGTTCGTGAAACCTGTTTATGTGGCTGAAAGGGATGATACTGATCTGTTGAGGAAGAAAATCATTGATATGTCTGGATATTCATAAAAATAGAGCTGAACCACGTGTTTTTCCATTTTCAAAAAATCAATTCACTCAATATATTCCACGCTCATCTTTGCAGACCTGAAAAACTTCATGAAATCATGGACTTCTGAAGGCAATTCAGTGCTGACCGGCAGACCCAGTTCAATAGCCTCTTTTGCAGAGATCGGAGTGACATGTATCATCTCTCCACTTAATAGTTTTTGAGCAACAGACTTCCTTTTTTCTTCATCTTGAATTTTGTTCTCAAGCAATTCCATGATAACATCTTTTGTAAGCTCCATTGCTTTTTTTGATATATCGCTCATGATGATGGTCGTGTCATCAGCATCCATTCCTTTCTTTTCGGCTGCATAGATCCATGAGGGTGCCGGGTATGTTCCACGAATGAAATCACCCACCTGTGGGTCTATTGGACCTATGACTGCATCAGGGTCCATTACGATCTCATCTGCAGCAAGGGCAATGATGGTACCCCCTGACATGCAATAGTGTGGAATCATTATCCTGACCTTTTCTTTATGATTATTAAGAGCCCGTGCGATCTGTATGCTGGCATGCATTTGACCTCCGGGTGTGTGCATGATAATATCTATGGGCCGGTCACCGGTCTCCCTGATGGCTCGAAGTACCTGTTCAGCATCCTCAACATCTATGTACTGGTAGACAGGAACACCTAACATGGAAATTGCTTCTTTCCTGTGTATCATGGTAAGAACCTTTGTGCCCCACATGCGCTCCATCCGTTTGATCATGGAAAGCCGTTGCATCTTAATCTTCTTGAGCTGGGACTGGGGATAGACAAAAGCGTACAAGAAGAAGATCAGAGATAAGATTATCAGAATTTCTGTGACGGTGATTTCGGAAATCGAGACCAGAATGATACCCCCTAAACCAATTTGTACTCCCATTTATACGCACAAATTATGCATTATAATTTGACAATGTATAGTAAACATATTACATTTGGTAAATTAAATACGTAATCGTACTTGCTGTTAGTAGGTGACTTGATGGTAAGTGACAAAAAAGAAAAAACGTAGCTTTTTTATTTCCATCTTCAAAACTATAAAAAATGGTTGTGTGAAAATTTTACAAAAGCGTAGTGTTTTTTGCTATTACATATATCCCAATAAGCTGCTGTGAGGGGAGGGATTCGAACTCTCGAATTCCTTCGAAATCGAATATAAAGTCCGATACCGTTTACTCTCAATGTTCATGTGAGAAAGAGGTTGGAGAATTGGGTAAGATAATGATGACGAAAATCTTGGTATCATGACATATTCATCACATAACTTCGAATTTTTCCGTAGCTAAAGGCATCCTTATATGATATTATAAGGATGTAGATTCTAGGTTAAAACGTGCACTTAAGAAAAATAAGTTGATGTATGCAATACTTTTTACATGATTCGTCCAACGTAGTTATTCTTTCAAAGTGGATGAACGTGTTGATTTAGTGTATGTTATAACCAATATGTTTAAACGTCAGGTGATATTATGAATACAAAAAATGCTTCAATCCCATTACTAATACTTGTCGTACTTTCGACAATAGCCTCAGGTGCAATTATCCTGAGCGCTGACGACACCACCAATGAAGAAATATTGATCGACAATGGTGGTCTGGATGCAGACAACATACCTATCGACAATGATGGTATCGATGAGAGCAACATACTACAACCAATAAAGACAGTTGCCACCATCATAGGTATCGACTCATGGGACGGAACGACAGTTTTACTTCTTGACCAGGATGAGAGTGATATTGGAGAAGGCTACCCATGCGACCTGTATCTGATGATCGGACAGGAAACAACCATCACAGACAGTAACGGGAACAAACTTGCTTTTGATGATCTTACTGAAGGAACAAGAATTGAAGCTTACTATGGACCAATGACAACAAGAAGCCTGCCACCACAAAGTGCAGCTGTTAGCATTGTTGTACTTGATGAGAACGTTCAAACCGCTCCACAGCCTGTTAAGACGATCGGAACGATCCTTGGAACTGAAATATGGAGTGAAAACACCGTCCTGCTTCTGGACCAGAATGACAGCGATATTGGGGAAGGTTATCCATGCGACATCTATCTGATAACAGGTCAGGCAACGACCATCACAGACAGCAACGGGAATGAACTTACCATTGAAGACCTTACAGAGGGAACAAGGATAGAAGCTTACTACGGACCAATGGTAACAGCGAGTTTGCCACCACAAAGCGGAACTTTGAAGATCGTGGTCTTAACAGAGTGAAATAAGAATAGCAATTGCATGGTTACAAAAAGTGATCAGCTTTTTGACCATGCCTCCTCTTTTTAGATCATTTTGATCAGCCTAATCATTTCTACCAACTATCTCTCTTTCTCCCAAAAGTCTAATACCCTTAAAAATTAATCATATTTACAGTTAAAAGAATAATTCATTCTCATAACTGGGAGTTAATCATGGGAGATAGCAAATACATTCGATGGTTCGAAGAGATACGTATAGAGGACATACCTTCGGTCGGAGGTAAAAATGCCTCACTCGGTGAGATGTACCGGGAACTGACAGAGAAAGATATCAAAATACCAAACGGTTTTGCGGTTACAGCGGATGCTTACTGGCACGTCCTGGAATCTGCAGGTGTGCTTGAGAAACTCAAGGATAGCCTGGAGGGACTGGATACATCAGATGTCAGTGACCTTGCTGAGAGAGGGAAAAAAGCAAGGAGCATAGTACTCGATGCAGGAATACCGGATGATCTCTGGAACGAGATCAAAGAAGCTTACGACAAACTGAGTGAAGAGTACGGATCTGAGACCGACGTAGCAGTTCGCAGTTCTGCAACAGCAGAGGACCTTCCTGATGCTTCATTTGCAGGACAGCAGGAAACCTACCTTAATGTACACGGTTACCACTCCCTGAAAGATGCATGCAACCGATGCTTTGCTTCCCTTTTCACAGACAGGGCAATATCCTACCGTGTGCACCACAAATTCGATCACTTCAAGGTCGGTCTTTCAATAGGTGTCATGAAGATGGTACGCTCAGACCTTGCATCCAGTGGAGTCATTTTCACCATTGACACCGAGTCCGGCTTCGAGGATGTCGTCTTTATAACAGGATCTTATGGTCTTGGAGAGAACATCGTGCAGGGACTTGTCAATCCGGATGAGTTCTATGTTTTTAAGCCCACCCTAAAAGAAGGTTACAGGCCGATAATCAAGAAAAAGTCGGGCAGCAAAGAGATAAAGATGATATACGGACGCGGGGATTCACGCATACTTACCCGCAATGTGGAAGTTCCTCTTGCAGACCAGAGAAAGTTCTGCATCAACGATGACGGAATACTCCAACTTGCAAAGTACGCTGCCACCATCGAGGACCACTATTCTAAAAAGAAAGGTAAGACCGTGCCCATGGATATCGAATGGGCAAAGGACGGTAACACAGATGAGCTGTTCATTGTTCAGGCAAGACCTGAGACCGTGCAATCCAGAAAAAGGAAAGACATCCTTGAGACGTATTTCCTTGATGAGCGCTCGCCCGTTCTCGTCACTGCCAGAAGTGTAGGCGAAAAGATAGCATCCGGCAAGGTGCATGTGATCGAGGATGTGTCCAAGCTTCCTTCTTTCAAACCGGGAGAGATACTGGTTGCTGATACGACCACTCCTGACTGGGAACCTATCATGAAACGTGCAGCTGCTATCATCACCAATAAAGGTGGAAGGACATGTCATGCAGCTATCGTCAGCCGTGAACTGGGAGTTCCGGCTGTAGTGGGTGCACAGGATGCTACTGAAAAACTAAGGACCGGAATGGAGGTCACAGTAAGCTGTGCTGAAGGGGATATCGGCAGGGTCTACGAAGGAATACTACCTTTCCACATAGAGACGGTTGACCTCAAGGACTTAGGAAAAACAAAGACCGAGATGATGATGAACCTCGGAAATCCTGAAGAAGCCTTTGCTCTTTCCATGATACCTAATGACGGTATCGGACTTGCAAGACTTGAGTTCATCATTACAAGTTACATCAAAGTTCACCCCATGGCACTGGTCCATCCTGAAAAGGTAGAAGACGAAAGTGTGCTTGAGGAAATTGAGAAACTTACAGCCGGATACAAGACCAAGGAAGACTATTTCGTGGAAAAGCTTTCCCAGGGAGTGGCGACCATTGTGGCATCATTCTATCCGAAACCTGTAGTGGTGCGTATGAGTGACTTTAAGTCGAACGAGTATGCAAGCCTTATCGGCGGGAAATATTTCGAGTTCGAAGAGAGCAACCCAATGATAGGTTTCAGGGGAGCGTCCCGCTATTATGACGAACGCTACAGGGAAGGATTTGCACTTGAGTGTAAGGCCATGAAGAAGGTAAGGGATGAGATGGGACTTACAAACCTTATCCTTATGATACCTTTCTGCAGGCGTATAGAAGAAGCGGAAAAAGTGATCGCTGAAATGAAAAAGAACGGTCTGGAAAGGGGACAGAACGGCCTGCAGGTATATGTCATGTGTGAGATACCAAGCAATGTACTGCTGATAGATGAGTTCAGCAAATACTTCGATGGTTTTTCCATCGGATCCAATGACCTTACCCAGCTGACTCTTGGTGTGGACAGGGATTCCGAGATACTGGCCTCGTCCTTTGATGAAAGGGATGACGCGGTGAAGAAAATGGTATCCATGGCAGTCCAGGGAGCAAAGAGGAATGGTAAGCACAGCGGGATTTGTGGTCAGGCACCCAGCGATTTCCCTGAATTTGCAGAGTTCCTTGTGAGAGAAGGTGTTGACTCAATCTCGTTGAATCCGGATTCTGTGATGAAGATCTCATTGAAGGTTCTGGAAACAGAAAAAGAGATGGAATGAATTTTCTTTTTTTCATTCTTTTTTTGCTTTTTAAGTAATATGAAATCATCAATGACCTAGTGAAATCCATAGTATTGTTATTGAAACGTGATTCTAAGTGCCCAAATACAGAGATTACGAAGAAACTTTAATGGGTTGAATCAAAAAGTAATAAATTTCCACATTGTAAAGGCAAATTTCCCTACCAGTATAAAAAAATCACATCTGGAAAAATAATTTATACTGAAAAACCATATTATAAATTATTTTAGGCTAGATATTAATTAGGGGAAATTGTGTTTGAAAAAATATAAGCATCTATTTTTGATTTTTGTATTGTTTTTACTGGTAATAAATACACCTATTGTATCTGCTTCTGAAAAATATACAATGAGAGTAGGTGAGAGTTTAGAGTTAAGTTCTGGATATGCATTGTGCCCTAAGCAGATTGATGTGGACAATGGTAAAGCATGGATTGAACTTGCAAAAGATGGAGAGTATTTTGAGGATAAGGTCATGTATGCAGGAGATTCCTGGTTTGTTGAAGACCTAGATGATACAATTCTATTTGAAATTACATGTATTGAGGTATTTCAAGGACAAGTTGATTCACTGGTTGTAGTTTCGACGGACAGCATACTCGTAGAAGAAGTTATAGAGCCAGTTGAAGAATATGTGATAGAAGAACCTGTTGAAGAATATGTAATAGAAGAAATAGTGGAAGAACCGCTCGATGAGCCAGTAGAAGAATATTTGATTGAAGAACCTTCCTATTATTGGCAAGATAAAGGAAGTCAGTTTTTTGAAGCCGGCAATTATGCAGATGCAATTCAAGCATTTGATACAGCTCTTGAACTTGATTCCTACGATTATGATTTATGGGTATGGAAAGGAATTGCACATATTAAAGTAGGTCAGTACAATAATGCAATAAGTGCATTCAATAGAGCTGATAACATTGATCCAAATACACCGGAAGTATGGGCCTTAAAAGGAATTGCTAAGCATGAATTAGGTCAATATGAAGATGCTTTATATGCATTAAACAGAGCTATTGACATCGATTCAGATATAGCTCCCTTATGGTATTGGAAAGGAAATGCCCTATTGGGGTTAGGTCAATATGAAGATGCAGTAGATGCATTCGACATTGCCGTTGCAATTGATCCAAATTATATCGATGAGTTTAAAGGTGAAAACATACAAGACGCCAGAGATAATGCTCTTGGGATGCTTGAGGCTGAACAAGTTATCGAAGAAGAGCCAGTCGAAGTATACGTGCAAGATGAACCTTTAGAAGAACCTGATGAATACGTGGAAGATGAAGCTGTAGAATATTATACAGAAAAAGATAATTCACTCATGAATTATATCTTGCCAATTGGTACTTTATTGATATTATTACCACTTATTGGGATAGTTGCACTCCGAATAAGCAAAAAAACTCCATCTCACAACAAAACTCAAAGGCCATCTAAAAGCACTGAATCTCTAAAAAATGTTCCAGCTCAACAACATAAGCCTAAACCAAAACAAACTACTCAATCACCAACAAAGGCAACAGAACAAAAGAACAGGATCTCAACAAAATCTGCGTTCAGTTACAAAGGTGCGACTATCATTCATAAAATAAAGATAGAGAACCCTACACCAGAACCAATCAGTGATATTAAAGTTCATCTTTTCGTTCCAGAAGTATTCCTTTTAGAAGGAAATAAAAAATCAATTCCGATACTTGAACCTGGTGAAAGTAAAACCGTTACTTTTGACATTAGACCAAGTGGTGAATGTGGAGACTGTAACGTATCAGGCAGGGTAAATTATTATGATTATGGCAAAAAGAAACGTCAGGAAATAGACCTCGAGACAAAATGTCTGAGCATAATTTGCCCACTTCTTCATATAAACGAGATAAGTACAAAAGATTGGAGAAATACTGTTAGTAGTCTTGTCAGAACAGAGGAGACTACAAGAGATATTTCAATGCCTGCTGAAACACTGTTCAATATGGCATCAAGGGTCATCGAGGATATGAATATGTTCATGCTCGAGCCAGTAGTTACCTCAACCCCGGAGATATTCAACGGTGTGGCAAGATTCTATGGATTAGGGATAAAGAACCTGAAATATGCAGCACAGATTGAGGTTGTTGGCGGTGCAAAGAAAGCAAAAATAATACTAAAAGCGTGGGCAGAGAAAGAGGATGCTTTGACCGGATTCTATCATGGAATGCTTGACGAGCTTGAGAAACGTGTTCAGGTAAAGGGCTATATCAATGAGAACATGATACAAAATTTTTATCATTATGGCGACAACATAGGTACTCAGGTCAAGGATTCGTTTGTCCAAAGATCGAACATAGGAACGAATTCGAAAACATGTCCACAATGTAACATTGAATGTGATATGAATGAGAAATTCTGCTCTGAATGCGGTTCAAAACTGGAATAATAAAATAGATGGACAAAAAAAGAGATGGAATGAATTTACTTTTTTATTCATTATTTTTTTCTTTTTTCTTTTCAGACCTCATCCTGTAGTAGATGAAATACCTTTAAGATTTAAAAAGTAGAAAGTAAAAAGTATCAACCGATCAATCGGCTGATATCCTCGCGATCGATAATTCCCACAAGCCTTTTTTTCTCATCGACCACAGGCAAAGCGGAGATGCTATGTCTTTCCATGCGCTTTGCAGCGGCAACGATGGGCTCATCAGGCATTGCCACAAGTACCTCTTTTGTCATGATATCATCAAGTTTGCTGCTCTTAAGTGCAACAGCCTTTGAGATATCCCAGGACGTTACGATACCCGCAAGACATCCTTTTTCATTCACTACTGGCAAGTGCGTCAGACCTTGCTCGAACATAACCTTTGCAGCGGTTTCTATGCTAACACCTTCCCTGATGGTCGCAACCTCTTCGGTCATGACATCAGCAATGGATGTGTGTGAAAGGAAATTGTGGACCACATAGTTGATATGACCGCTCTCGAGCAGGAAAGCATCATGTCCGTAGCTGGATTCAATCTCCCTGTAGCTTACATCATGGTCATTGAATAGAAGAGCTTCCACTACCTTCTTTGACTGGTATGGAGGGTAAAGCCAGTCCGAGGTTATGGAGATCAAGAGCATCTTTGCCTGAATGTCCTTCAAGCCTTCTGCAAGAGAACCGTTCTTTGAAAGGTCGAAGTAGTCAACTGCCTTTGTCACATAGAGATAGGAATTGGCATCGAACCTTTCGGTAAATGATTCTCCCTGATATTTCAGGTAGCTTTCGACCTGGAAATCATTTGACATATCGAACTTGTAATTCTCACCCTGCTGCAGTTTCCTGCCGAACTTATCATGCATGGAGTCATCGCTAAGATATGTGATGTGAGCTATCATCCTGGCTGTGGCTAACCCATGCACAGGAGGATTTCCGGAATAATAGTCACCTTCATCCCAGTCGGGATCGGAGACTATGGCATTCCTGCCAACCTCATTGAAAGCTATCTGTTGCGGTGATGAGACTGCTGTGGAAGCAATAACAACTGCCTTCCTAACAAGATCCGGGTAAGCAACTGTCCACAGGAGGGTCTGCATGCCACCCATGGAACCGCCTACTACTGCAAGGAGAACCTTGATACCGATATGATCGATCAGCTTTTTCTGGACGTTCACCATATCGCCGATAGTTATCACCGGAAAAGTGATACCATACGGCTTTCCTGTATCAGGATCCAGTGATGCAGGACCTGTAGTGCCTTTACAGCCACCCAGTACATTTGAACAGATAACGAAATACCTGTCAGTATCGAGGGCTTTGCCCGGTCCGATGATCTCTTCCCACCAGCCGGGTTTTCGGTCATTCGGACTGTGCCTGCCTGCAGCATGTGCATCGCCGGTCAGGGCGTGGCAGACAAGGATGGCATTACTTTTGTCCTTATTCAGGTTTCCATAGGTCTCAAAGGCGACCCTGATATCGTTCAGGGTCTGCCCACCTTCTAAGAGGAACTCACCTTCAATTGTATGATAGTTAGTTCCAACAATACCTACGGACCTCTCGCTCACTGCTGAGACCTCTCTAAAGCCTGATCGATGTCAGCAATAATGTCTTCTGCATTCTCAAGGCCCACGGACATCCTGATGAAATCATCAGTTACACCGGTCTGCTCACGCTCTTCCTTTGTGAGCTGCTGGTGTGTTGTAGATGCAGGATGAACAACGAGTGTCTTTGCATCACCGATGTTAGCCAGATGGGAGAGCAGTTCTACGTTCTCGATGAACTTCCTGCCTGCTTCCAGTCCGCCCTTGACACCGAATCCAAGGATAGCACCATAGCTTCCTTCAAGGTACTTGCCTGCCAGTTCATGGGATGGATGGTCCTCAAGACCGGGGTAGTTCACCCATTCGACCAGCGGATGAGATGCAAGGTGTTTTGCTACCTTTAGCGCATTCTCACCGTGTCTTTGTACCCTTAAAGGAAGTGTTTCAACACCCTGTATGAACTGGAATGCATTGAATGGGCTCATTGCCGGGCCAAGGTCACGCAGATGTTGTGTGCGAACTCTGAGTATGAATGCAAGATTTCCCATTCCGGGAATGTCACCGAAGGATTCCCAGAACTTCAGGCCATGATAGCTGGGGTCGGGTTCTGTGAATTCAGGGAACTTTCCATTGTCCCATTTGAAATTTCCGGAATCCACGATTATGCCGCCTATGGAAGTACCATGTCCTCCTAAGAACTTGGTTGCAGATATCACGACAATATCTGCACCATACTCTATCGGCTTTGTGATACCCACACCCACTGTGTTGTCCACAATTAGAGGAACGCCGACATCGTGTGCTATTTTTGCTATCTTTTCAAGGTCCGGAACATCAAGTTTTGGATTTCCGATTATCTCTACATAGATAGCACGTGTCTTATCAGTGATCGCCTTCTCGAACTCTTCCGGTTTTGTGGAATCCACAAAGTGCACCTTCCTGCCGAATTTTGGAAGGGTGTGGTTGAAGAGCTGGTATGTGCCACCATAGAGATTGTTGGCAGAGACTATCTCATCACCAAGCTGTGTGACAGCCAGGACCGTTAAGGAAATGGCAGCCATGCCTGAAGCTACGCCAAGTGCACCTGTGCCGCCTTCGATGGCAGCTACCCTTTCTTCCAGGACACCGGTCGTAGGGTTCATCAGGCGTGTGTAGATGTTGCCGAATTCCTTCAGCGCGAAAAGGTTCGCTGCGTGATCTGCATCTTTGAAGAGATAGGCAGCGGTCTGGTAAATAGGGACTGCGCGCGATCCTGTCGGGTCAGGCTCATGTCCTGCGTGTAATGCTAATGTGTCTAATCCGTAATTTTTGTCAGTCATAATTGTACCTCAGTTGATGTTAAGTTCGTATTTTTCAGCGATCTCAAGGAATGCATCCGAGAGATACTGTATCTGGTCCCACGAGAGTCCGTATGTGCTCAGTTTCCAGCTTCTTGTAGCACCGGGGAACTCACCTGCGATACCGCGTTTCTTCAGTTCGTCACTGAAGAAGTATCCCCTGCGTTTGTGCGTCTTTGCTACTTTGTCGAAGCTGTTGGTGGTATCCACCTTGGAAAGAGCATGCTTTCTCGGGAACTCGCTCAGCACTTCATTTCCTTCGATCCTCAGGAACTCGTTGAGGAAATGATTGGATTTCCTGACTTCCTCATCCCAGTGCTTTGTCCTTTCTTTCACATATGGGAACGATGCCATCATGGACAGCAATGGTGCCCCCATCAGTGTGCACCCAAGGAACTCGACCTCTTTGATACCAAACTTCCTTCCGGTGACATCACCGACCATCTGGGTGGTCCTGAATATCTTGTCAGACCATTCATCCGTGGTTGCCAACACTCCCGAAGGAGCTACAGAGGCCATGCTCTTGTGTCCGGAACCTACTACAAAGTCCGCACCGAGCTTCTTTCCATCAACAGGCATGATACCCACTGTATATGCCCCGTTGTACAGGAATGGAATGCCATATTCCTGTGCCACTTTACCGATACCATAGATATCGTGTTCATTACAGAACAGATAGTCGAAATGGTCGATCATGATAAGGGACGGTAATTTACCGGTCTCTTTTTTCACTTCATCGATCTTGTGTGCCACAGATTCGGCTGTGAGTACATTTTCCTCGTTCACAGGAGCTTCTCTTACAACTCCTCCTGCGCCTTCCACAGCGAGGAATTCCGTATAATGTGCAAATGCAGATACGACCACCGTGTCACCCTTTTCAACAAGGGTTGAAGCAACGGCCTGGAAACCTCTCCTGGCGCCAGGAACTACTCGTGCCTGGTCCATTCCAACGAACTCTGCGAGCTCTGTGTGGAATTCTGCGATCGAAGGTTTTTCGATCTTATCGAGCCTGAAGGGCTTTCGGCAGTTGTCACAGGTTGAGTAACCGTCCCCATAAGCTATGACAGCTTTGCGGGCTTCCGGAGTCAGTCTTCCACCGGCCTGAATGGGCTGTATGTTTATGAACTCCTCTTCCCTTGTTCGGCACATAAGGTCGCCCACAATACTGACAGGGTGTGTTTGGCCGTCTTTTGCGCCTATCTCCTCGATAAGGCCGCCAAGACCCGACACGATCTCAGAAAAGCGTGCAGACTGCTCATCGCTCATACCCGTAGGTAAAGCCTGCCTGACTATCTGCCTGAGATCCTCCAGTGCGAACTGGGTTTCGAATATTTTGTTGGCGAGATATTTTTTGTTGATTTGTTCATCCATTCTGTTACCACCTGCTCGTTTTTCGGATATGCAAAACTGTAAAAACAATTTCGAACCCCAATCGATCGGTCTGCTATACCTGAACCACTCTTGCTGGTTCCTTCAACTTGTTAACGGCGTTAACTGTGGATGGATTTACAAAACTGCTATATAAAAGTAACTGACTGCAGCACTTATAAGTTACAGAAGTAAACCCACGCCATACTATGGTGTGATTTAATTATATATAAAGTAAAGGATTGTGGCAATGTACTGAAATATACATTACTATCTCATGTCTATCGTTTATGTACACCTTTTTAACATACATTTTTATAGGACAAAATTTAATATATCTTATACGAGGTTAAGAGTTTGCCGTTTCTCTTGACCTTAGAAATTATCTGAAAGGTCTGGGGACTTTTCAGAGTTTCGAAGTGGGGGGAACATCTGAACTTGCATATCACGGTCACATATCCCGCCAGGCCGTGATATGTAAATGCATTATTATTGACAGAATCATAGCCTTTTCTTAAATTCTGATTCTTTCACCCTTATTCTGATCCTTTTAGAATTCCCTTAATTGTAGCTCTACAATTGAAGATTTTTAAGTAAATCTTAATAGCAAGAAAAACCCAGTACTATATATACAATATTCAGGCGGGGGTTACTATGAGAATTGATCGAACTTTATGGCTTTTACCTATACTGCTACTGCTCTTCTTCGCAGGCAATGCAAGCGCAGCGTTGATGTTCGACGCCGGGGAAACGGTGATCATCGACGATATAGTTGAAGACGATGTCTATCTTGCAGGTGATACACTAATAGTAAGTGGCACTGTGCTTGGGGATGTCGTGGCCACAGGAGGCACAGTCCAGATCTACGGGAATGTTTCCGGAGATCTCATTGTTGCTGCAGGTGATGTAATCATTACCGGCAGTGTCGGTGATGATGTCAGGGTTGCATGTGGTAATTTCGAACTTAGTGGCCATGTCGGTGACGATCTTCTGGTAACTGCCGGAACAGTGTCCACAAATGAGACCGCAACCATTGGCGGTGACACGACCATAAGAAGTGGCGATGCAGACCTTGCAGGAAACTTCGGAGGCCTGCTGGATGTTTCAGCAGGTGATCTGGTGTTCTCCGGTAATGTCGAAGGAGATGCAATACTGGATGCTTCCGACCTGACGATCCAGCCTGATTCCAGCATAAAGGGTGACCTGGAATATAGTAGCTCCAAAGAGATCTCGATCCCGGTCGGTATTGTCGGGGAAGAAATAAAGCCTGAAAGGACAGAGCAACGCGAAGACAGTTTCGATGGCGATGGCGTGCTAAAAGTGATATCCTTCATCGGTAAGATCGCGTATTACCTCTTCCTGTTCGCTCTCGGTGTAATACTCATCCTGGTCTTCCCGGAAAAGACCGAAGAGATCGTAAAGGACATTCAGGAAGAAACTTTCAAGAACATCGCCGTGGGACTCCTTATACTGGTAGCTTCGATCATCGGATCATTAGTCCTGTTAATAACCGTTATCGGCATCCCAATTGCGCTCTTCCTGCTATTGCTACTGTTCATCGTCCTTCTGATCGCAAAGATATACACTGCAATGTGGCTCGGAGAGGTAACGTTCAGAAAAGCAGGATTCGAATATAATCAGTGGACTGTACTTGCAGTCGGCCTCCTCCTATTGCTGATCCTGACAGAACTGCCATTCGTAGGTGGGATCATCAGCCTTCTGGCAACGCTGGTAGCTATGGGAAGTATGTACTTTGCATTAAAGTATTGATGCAAGGGACGTACTTTTTATTTTTTTTGTTTTTATTTGTAACAGGACTCGAAGATATGTTTTTATATTATCTAAAAAAATAACTTATTTAATCTATTTGGAAAATGATATATGCTTTGACGCTTTTTCTAAATCGAGACTGAGAATATTTGCTTTCTATCCGATCACCACAAAATAAAGAATATTGGTTTTTCAGTAGGTTGCAAGTATTGACCTCATCTCACAGAATAAAAGGAGATGTTCGTTAGTAAGGAGTTGAATGTAGATGCTAAAAAAGTATAAAACACAAAATACACCATCTGTTGAAATTAAAGTTTCTTTCGACCCGGATACAAAAAAATACGAAAAAAGATTTACTCTTGTATTCCAAAAATACGTCAGTGCGATAGACGATGAATCAAAAGAATCTTCACTTTCGAATTCTAAACATAGATTTGTGTTAGGCTGATGTTTTCAATTCATCTGCCCAATATTCATTTTTGCTCTTTAGAAACCGATTGATAGTATAAATTCAGATTAAAAGTTAATCTATAAGAGCCGACATTTCAGATGGATTTTCTGGAAAATGATGCTGCCTGCATAAGCAGACAACAGCATCACATCCTTACTCACCATCTCCATTGATCACTACCATGATCTCCTTGAAGCTCTCAAGTGATGCCTCAATATTTTCAATGATCTCATTCGCAAGAACATCAGGATCCGGCAGGTTATCGAGGTCAGCAAGACTCGCATCCTTGAGCCAGAATATATCCAGGTTCGTCTTATCCCTTGCCACGATCTCGTCATAAGTAAACTTACGGAAACGCCCCTCTGGATTCTCCTCGCTCCACGTGTCCTCACGCCTGAAGCGATCCTCAGGATTGTAGCACCGGATGAAATCTTCCAGATCAGAGAACTTCATGGGGTTCTTTTTCAGCGTGTGATGCACGTTGGTCCGGTAGTCGTATATCCACACTTCCTTTGTCCACGGCTCTTTAGCTGCGGGTTTTGCTTCAAAGAAGAGCACGTTCGCTTTGACACCGTTCGCATAGAAGATGCCTGTGGGCAGGCGAAGTATCGTATGTAAGTCGGTGGTCTCAAGAAGCTTCTTGCGCAAGACTTCCCCTGCACCGCCTTCGAACAGCACGTTATCCGGAAGGACCACTGCTGCCTGACCGCCTGCTTTGAGGATGGTGTGGATGTGCTGCACGAAGTTGAGCTGCTTGTTGCTTGTGGTCACCCAGAAATCCTGCCGGTTGTATGTGAGGTCTTCCTTTTCAAGCTCTCCTGCATCGTTGGTGAAGGTCATACTGCTCTTCTTACCGAATGGCGGGTTGGTGAGGATATAATCGTAACGTTCCCCTGAGTCAGCTATGAGTGCATCAGAATTGGATATTGCAGGCTCCCCGTCTATCTCACCGATGTTGTGAAGGAACAGGTTCATCAATGCCAGTCTTCGCGTTCCGGCGACGATCTCATTGCCACTAAAGGTCTTGTTCTTCAGGAACCGGTTCTGCTCACTATCCGGCTGATAATGTGATGTAAGGAAGTCATAGGCTGCCAAAAAGAACCCGCCTGTACCACAGCAGGGGTCCCCTATTGTTTTCATGGGTTCAGGACGCAGGCATTCCACCATTGTCCTGATGAGCGGTCGCGGAGTGAAATACTGGCCTGCTCCGCTTTTGGTATCCTCTGCATTCTTCTGCAAAAGCCCTTCGTAGATCTCGCCCTTGGTATCAACACCCATCATCACCCAGCTTTCCTTGTCGATCATATCAATGACCTTGTAAAGCATGGCAGGATCGCTGACCTTGTTCTGTGCCTTGAGGAAGATCTGCCCGAGCATACCCGGCTTTTTCGCCAGCTCCTCCAGAAGCATCCTGTAGTGAGTGTCAAGCTCAGCTCCACGCTTTTGCTTCAACACATCCCACGTATATTCCTCAGGGATCCCGATATCCCGCTCATAAGGCGGCTTCCTGTATTCCTCCGCCATTTTCAGGAATATGAGATATGTCAACTGCTCCAGATAATCGCCATAGCTCACTCCCCCGTCACGCAGGACATTACAGAAACTCCACACTTTGGAGACAATGGATGATGTATGTTCGGTCATGTTTTCCCATTTATTTTTTCGTTCATTTCTTTAATCAAGAAGTATCCACCTGTTTTTGGTGCACCCTTAAATTTGACAAATTCAGCAATTTTTTGAAGGTCTCTTTTTGTTGTAATATTTGATACCCCTAATTTTTTTGCCAATTCGTTTGAGTTTAAACCCGGATTTTGATAAATCAACAACATGAGTTTTATTAATCGCTGTTTTACTGTATCACTTACTGTATCACTTACTGTATCACTTACTGTATCAATTAGCCATGCAGTGATTTTATCAGTTTCATTTTCCGAAGTAGCTTGCGCGGTAACAGGAATAATTGTCTTGAAAATATCCCCTTCTATAAATTGTGTATCGTTCCCGCCGGAATACAGCCTTGTATATTTGTGGAGATTACGAACTCCAGATCCCAGTTCTTCCGCTCTGCCGATCTCTTTGAAAAAGCGGGCAATTACCGGATTTTTGGGATAGGGTGTGAAATTTGTGGGGTTGATAAGACCGTGGCCATGCGGCCGGTTCCCATTTTCGGTTATGACCTGATCCTGTTCAATGATGAACTTTGCAGGGAAATTGTTCAGGTATTCCCTGTGGATGAGTATGTTTGCAGCAACTTCCCTGAAAATATTATCACGCAGGCTGATCCTCTGGTCCTTTTCAAGATAGAACGGGTCTGGCAAATGTTTTGCAACAAAAGCCATCAGCCTGTCATAGCTCTCTATCAGATTAGTGCGGATGTCATCCCTGTCATCATAGCGGTCAAGATTGACCCTTCGGAGAATGGCATCGGTGCGATATTGAGGCAGGATGCTCTGGATCACTTCATCTTTCCCAAACAACAGGACTGCTGCAAGTGTGTAACCTTCCTTTCCGCTATGGTAATCACGTTGGTATAAACGTGCACTGTTTAGAATTTCCTCATCACTCATGACACCCCACGGATGATTTGGATTTTCAGCACGAACCATTTTCCTTACCCTCTGGAAAAGGTCACTTCTGAGATCTTCCATTCTAACGTAAGGATAAATGCGATTTTCAGAGAACGAACTCTGTTTGCGGATATACAGATGTGCCACAGCATCAGACCGATTGGTGATATTCATATCCCCGTCTTCGTTCCGGTCAAATATTTTCCCGTTACAGTAATGGACCTGAGAGCTTTCAGGAATATTAAGGTAAAGAACGATCTTCCCATCGATTTCAATGGTCTCCGGCAAAATATACAAAGGCGGATTGATCTTCTGCGGATTGTTCAGCGCAGTTACCAGGTCCTTTTTGATCTGTGGCAAAGCATCAGCATCTATCCCCGTAACGGTCCCATCATCCCGAACTCCAAGAACAATATGCCCGCCACTGCGATTCAAAAAAGAGCAAACACTGTCATATACATCCTTGTTCAGCTTGTTCCTGCACTCCTTAAATTCCACAGTAAGCCCTTCACCATCCTTGATGATGCCTTTCAGTTGCTCCGAGATCATGTTTTCCCCTTCTTACTACTGTCCGTTTTTTCAGCCTTTATACGATCCAGTAATACCTCAGCCGGCTCCCAATCCGGCGCCCTTCGCACCTCTTCCAGCTCCCGCTCATTGAGCAACTTCCCCTCGAACGCCTTTTTCAAAATACTCTGCCGCAGTGCCTCGGCCTTTTCGAGGTTTTCTTCAATGTCCTGCTCGACTTTATCGCAGACCGAAAGGCGTGTTTCTATTTCCTGGACGATGGTTTGTTGTTCTGGGAAGGAGCAGAGTGGAAATGATAGATTAGAAAGAACTGTTAAATTTATAGAAGCAAGATTTACCGTTTGTTTTGCATTTTTGAAGAAATATTTTTTGGCTGTTTGTGTTTGTGAAAAATAGCCAATATATGACGATGAAAGATTACTTGAATATGGTCTTGCACGAAAAACATGGTTTTGATGAATGCAATTATCAATTTGGCTATTCCATATAGTGCCTCTTCCAAGTTTGTCTTTATCTCCGCCTTCTGTATACAAAATATCGCCTTTTACTAAACGATATTTTTCTAAGTCAGTTTCCAACACGTCAATATATTTGATTTCAGAAAGATCCAAATATCCATCTTGAACATTGGCGACTCTTAAATAAGGTAAAGAGATTTTTTCTTTCCCTTCCAACTTTCTCCCTTTGGTTACTCCACCTATAAGATTACATAAATCCTGCAATTTCACCCAATACCAATATTTTGGCAACTTTGACAAATTGGCCAGTTCTGATTCTATAAGTGGTTCAGTTTCCCTGAGTTTCTTTGGTTTACTGGGTTTTTTGCCTTCTTCCCCATCAGCTTCCCACACTTTAACTGCCCTCTTCCACCCATCCAGCTTCTTGCTGTAACTTTCTTCTCGCTCCACCCGAATCTGCTCCAGCAAATCCTCCGCATCCGGCAGATCGGTCTGCTGCTCCCGCCATTCCCCCGTAAGCTCCCCCTCAAATGCCTTCTTCAGAACCGCCTGCCGGTACACCTTGAGCTGCTCCTGTGCCAGTTTGAGGTTGGCAATGCCGTTGTCCAGCTCGCTGAAGAGCTGCTCGATCTTGGAAACTATGGCGCGTTGTTCGGGGAGGGGAGGGAAAGGAATTAAAGAATTACTGATAAATATTTTTGGCACACGCTTTTGTCCAACACTTCCAGTCATATTTGATTCTGCCAATTTACGATAATATTTTTGGCGAATATAATAATGTATATAGTCAGGAACAGTTGCACCTTTAGAACGTAAAACAATAAATTCAGTTGAGCCAAATCCCAGATTGTTTAACAAATTTCTTGCTATTGCTGCTTTCCCATTCTCCATACAAGGAGTGATTTTTGCAAATATAACGTCTTCATTTTGAAATGCAGTATAACCTTTAATTACCTTTGAAAAAGTTTGATCAGCTGGTGCAGTAATAACGCCTGAATCAGCATCAACTGAAGACATTGGAACAAATGATACTTGTGTATCAGAAGGAACAAGGTCTTTGGAAGGCTTTGGTGGATTTATTTCTAAAATATCCTTAAAGGATACAACTTTCCATCCCTCTGGCATATTAGTTAATTCATCGTTTCTATCTTTGATGTGCTTTATTTTCTTTCTTTTATTATCAAGTGATTGCTTTGAATATGAATTGGTAATATTTTCTTCACCAGATTCTAAAGGTGCTATGTTCTGATTTTTTTTTCTTGGCATGCTGTTGATTATTTTGTTTTCAAAGTAATCCAATGATAAGTAACAGTAAGATTGTGGTGGCCTAAAGTCTTTTTTTAATAAATAAGGGTCAATTGGCTTAGAAAATATCTCCAGATTTTTTATTTCAATTGCATAGCCAATATCTGAATTTTTGAAATAATCAAAAAAATCCTTTTTTGAGATTCCCCCATACTTATGGCATTTATCCCACAGTTTTTGAGGTAAATCATCAATGATTCTAGCAATCTCAAAAGATGCAACTACTTTTTTGACCGGAGAGCTCGAATAGATGAATACTTTATTGATGTCTTTCTTTTTGAAAATAGCTTTTCTAAACTCGAATATCTTTTTACCTGCTAGGATTTCATCAACATATTTTGGTTTAATTGACAGTAAAACGTTCATCGAGTTTGCCACCGTTTTTTAGGGCTAAATATTGCTCATGGTTTATTTCAGTTATTGATTGTGGAGCAGTTTTCAAGATAGATTTATTCTTTAGATACTTTAAATTTAATGGATTTGGCAAGTACAAATGATGCTTAAATCGAAGTACAAATACTGTTTTTTGTGCCCATTCTCTAAGTTCTTCGTCAGAATACACACTTCTTTTTCCAACAATCCTTTTAAGTTCATCGGCATCATTAATTCTAATTGGTTCCTGATCAACAATTCCAATCGCAGTGATTGCTTGTTGGTCTTTTGAACGATAGAACAGAACAATACTTCCCGGAGTAATTTTATTAATTCTTGAAGATGACAAATAAGCTTTTTTAATTGCATTGCCTGGAATGTTGATTTCAGAATAATCCGCAAAAGTCATTTGACGTTTGGAATAATCAGGAAATAGAACATCATGATATTGAGGTTGAATTGGGATCACAAATTTTTTAATATCTGCTCCATCTTTAAAGCACGGATAATAGGTTTTAGCAGTTTCAATCGGAGATAAACTTGTATTTTCAGGGATGAATTTTTTTAAATACACACGTTCTCCATTACTGACTTTTTCACCTTTATCTTTAAAACCATAATTTCCAATGACAGATACTAAAGGGTCATCTTCTGCTTTAAAGTGAGTGAGGTATGTTTCAAAAAATTGGTTATTAATGCAGTATTGAAAAGCCATTTTAAGGAATAGTTCTCCCATTTTTGAACCCGACAAATCCACTTTCAAAGTTGCTATTTTAATTCGACGTCCAGCAGGTATGGGAGGAAGAGTGTCGATTGCTTGGTTTTCTTCTTCTTTGAGCATAAGAAATGCTTTAATCGTTCTTTCCGCTTCATATATCCAGCATTTACGATTCTGTTTTACACATTTTTCAATCCACCAATTCTGAAAATCAGGATAATCCTCTTTCAATGAATCAAAAAAAGGTTGATTTATATTAACTTCATGAGCATAATATTTCTTTAGCAAAGAATGCTGAGGGACATTTCTATTATACAATCTTTGGAAGTACTCAAGTGCAGAAGCAATCGAAAATACGCGATCATCAATATCCAATTGAATTGCTTTTTTGCGAATTCCTTTATCTTCTGTGATTAGGAAATCGACAAGATTTTTCTTGAGTGAAAAAAGAATTTCGTTATCATTTTCATCATGTGAATTTGTAGGAGTGCCTACTAACGAAACAAAATGATCATCTGGTTTAGGGGGTGAAGGAAGAGGAGGATAACCACGAAGTTTTGATAAAGTAATTCTCCTTCTTCCAATGTCATTATCATTTTCTATATCCTTTCGGGAAGCAGGATGAATAAACTCTTGATGACCATGTTCACGGATTATTGTCAATAATGCCTGGAGATTGGGAGAAAGCTCTTTAGGGTCTTGAATATGAATCAAAATATTTGTGTCATATAAAATTTTCATCTTCCACTTCAACTCCATTAACAATCCGTACAAATAAGGTTCAAATGTTGACGGGTGTATAAAAATATTTTATCCGAACTTTACTCCGTACTTATCTCCGAACCTTTGTCCGAACTTTCCCTCACAGTTTTCCCACAGTTATTACCACAGTTATTACCACAGCGATCTCAAAATCAAACCGCCAAAGCCTCATTCAATTCACTAATAACCACATTCATCTCGTCTCCGAAGAGCTGGTACATTCTGCCACGACCACCCATAGCATCAAACGGAGTGTAATCGAGGTCTTCGAGCTCCAGGTGGAAACTGTTGGCTACGTAGTCTTTAATCATTCGGAGCCAGTTCATCTGTTCTTCATTGAATTTCAGGGTTCCGGCCTGTTTGCTGAATACCCAGTTCTGGAAGTTCCTGTTCACGGTCTGGTCGTAGGCGGTCAGGACGGGGTCGATCTCGGTGACCCTGCGAATAAGGGATACCAGAGCTGTAAGCTCATTCTTTGGGGAATTGCCGTTGACCGTTTCCAGCTGCTCGTAGGCCTGCCAGACCCTTGAGGGTGCGAGGTAGGGTTTTTCCAGCTTTAGTTTCTCCAGCACTTCCTTGATCATCCTGAAGGTCACATCCCTGCGCTGGTAGGGCTGGTTGTAGAATATGCTGAGTGCTGTGATCTCATCCTTATTGGCTTCCATATAGGCTTTGAAATCACTGATAAGCTCATCTGCTTTTACAACGGCGTCCTTGTCCCACTCAGCCCTGAGGACAGTATCGGTGTTCACCGTATCGATGATCTGATCATGCACCCTGCATACATTCTCGATATACTCGTTAAGCTCTCCTGTAAAAGTGGATCTGGCAGCATCGATCAATTCCTGTTGTGCCTGCTTCTGCACCTCTTGCTCAGGCATCCGGGGTTGCTGCTGCTTTATGCCGGCAGCCCTGGCATCAATAATATCAGGATTATAGGCACTGAACAGGTCCCGGATAGCCTCATTGATTTCCTTTCCGCCGGTCTTTTCAGCAAAAGTGGCTCTCTCTTCATCGGTGATCTGCTTGTTCAGCCTTGCCAGCCGGCTGGCAAGTGAAATGTAAATGTCTTCATCCTGAGCGCCAAAAGTGACCGCTGCAAGCAGGTCTTTCAGGGGGATTCCCTTCTTGCGCTCCAGAGGTCTGCTGTCGGTCTTCATGGACTTTGTAACGCCCACAGCATCCACCACCACAAAATGCGTCTTAGCCGAAACAGCCGAAGGTGTCACCTTTTTCAGATCATCATGACCCATGGTTCGGGTTCCCCTGCCCTTCATCTGCTCGAAATAGTTCCTGCTTTTCACATCCCTCATGAACAGCAGGCATTCCAGAGGCTTAACATCCGTGCCGGTAGCGATCATATCCACCGTCACAGCAATTCTTGGATTGTAATCATTACGGAACTGCGACAGCACCGATTTCGGGTCTTCCTCAACCTTGTAGGTCACCTTCTTGCAAAAGGCATTACCTTCCCCGAACTCTTTTCGCACGGTCTGGATAATATCATCCGCATGGCTGTCGGTCTTGGCAAAGATCAGCGTCTTCGGGACCTCCTCCCTTCCCGGGAATATCTCCGGCAGCTTATCCCTGAAGGTCCGTATAACATTTCGTATCTGGCTCGGGTTAACAACATCCCGGTCAAGCCTGGTGCCAGTGTACGTATAGTCCTCATCCAGCTGCTCCCAGCGCTTCCTGCGGGTAAGTTTCTCCCGCTTGTCCACGAACTCCTTCGCGTTTATCTTCGCTCCCTTTTTTGTGATCTCCGTCTCAATAGTGTACACATCATAGCCAACGTTCACACCATCTGCCACCGCTTCCTCATGACCGTACTCGCTTACAACATTCTCATCGAAAAAACCGAAAGTACGCTTATCAGGAGTTGCTGTCAGGCCGATCAGGAACGAATCGAAATAATCAAGCACCTGCTGCCACAGGTTGTAGATGGAACGGTGACACTCATCGACCACCACGAAATCAAACTCTTCGATAGGGATACTCTCATTATAGACAACAGGAAGCGGTTCCTTTGGCTGCCATTGCTTCTCAGCAGGATTCTCAGTTTCTGATTCTTCATCCAGCTCCTCATCTTTAAGAATCGAATACAGACGCTGGATGGTGGAAATGCACACCTGGCTATCCGAAGAAATATAATTGGAACGCAAACGCTGCACATTGTACAGCTCAGTGAACTTGCGGTTATCATCATTTGGCATATAAGCCATAAATTCCTGCTCCGCCTGCTCACCAAGGTTTCTGGTATCAACAAGGAACAGTATCTTTTTAGCATCCGCATATTTCAACAGGCGGTAAATGAAAGTAATAGCAGTATAGGTCTTCCCGGAACCTGTCGCCATCTGGACCAGAGCCTTTGGACGATTATCCTTGAAAGAAGTTTCAAGATTGTTAATTGCCATTATCTGGCAATCACGCAGCCCGTCAACCTTCAATCCCGGTATGGAAAGCAGTCTTTCCCTCAAAGACTCTTCTTTTTTCAGAGATTCCCTAAATGTTTCAGGTCGATGAAAAGAAAAAACAGACCTTGATCTTGGCTTTGGATCACGATAATCAGTAAACCTTGTCAGTTTCCCGGTACTCTCATAAACAAAAGGCAGCGAATCATTGTCCAGATACTTCAACTTGCTTGTAGCATATTCGGAAGATTGTTCTTCAACAACCGTCAGATGATGGCCTTCCTCCTCCCTTTTAGCTTCAATAATTCCAACCGGTCTTCTATCGACAAAAAGAACATAATCCGCAGGTCCTACATCGGTCAGATACTCCTTAACGGCAATGCCCGAAGAAGCATTCCAGTCAACCTTATTTTTATCCTGCACAACCCAGCCGGAATCATTTAACTTCCGATCGATATGATCTCTGGCTTCCTGCTCGGGATTCTGATTGTGACTCATGTGTTAGTACCTGCTGAAATTTACACTTTATTATTCTAACAACAGTTCCATACTCACATTTAATATAAATATTATTTCTTTTAATTTCCCTAAAAAAATCGTAAATACTCTTATTTCGGACTATTCACTCAAAAACCAGCACATCATCCGGAGAGATCTCCACGATCACGCGTGAAAAATCGATATCTCCTGACAAACGTGTCGGAACCTCACAAAGCAGGATAAAGTCACTTCCATCAAGTTCGACCGCCATTATTTTACTGCTTCCCTTATCAGTAACATCAATGACATTGCCTGCAAAAACGTTGTCATTGCCCGAAAGCAAATTCTCATCATAGGTTTTCAGGTGCACATTTTCCGGTCGGATCCCACAGGACACATTTTCAGATACAGCCACACTGGAACTTGTTATGAATTGCAGACCTCTGCCTTCAACTACAGTTCCCGCTGGTGATCTCCCAACCACTTTCCCGTTGTCAAAGATATTGCTGACTCCCACAAGCTCGGCCACATTCCTGTCAACAGGAGAATAGAAAACCTCCCTCGGACTGCCTGTCTGGTGAACTTTGCCATTATGAAGAACTATCACCCTGTCTGCAAGCGAAAATGCTTCCTCGGGGCTGTGAGTGATGAACAGGACAGGGATTCCAAGCTCATTCTGAATTGCTTTTATTCTTTCTCTCAGACGCATCCTGACTACCATATCAAGAGCAGAGAACGGCTCATCCAGTAGCAGAATCCCTGGGTTGGGTGCAAGGGCACGGGCAAGGGCAACCCTCTGTTTCTGACCACCTGACAACTGTGAAGGATACCTGTCCTCCAGTCCCTCGATGTGCAAAAGGCGAAGCATCTCGAACATCCGTTCCTCCTTCTTCTCCTTATTCCATCCCTTAAGGCCATAGGTGATATTCTTCCTCACATCCATATGCGGGAAAAGGGCATAGTTCTGGAAAACATAACCCGGACGCCTGTACTGTGGCTGGAGGTTGACACCTGAACTGCTGTCGAAATATATCTGGTCATTAACAACGATGCTACCACTCTCAGGGGTTTCCAGCCCTGCGATGCATCGAAGTGTCGTGGTCTTGCCGGAACCGGAACGGCCAAAAAGGACCACCAGTTCATCCCCCGTTTCAAAAGTGGCATCCAGCGAAAAAACATCTTCGTTGCTGCCCTTTTTATTTCGGGACCTGTATTCCTTTGTCACACTTACCTTTACACCCATTTGACCACCTCACACGCTCCAGCGGTTCACAAACCTTGCAGTAAGTGCCATGGACAGCAGCGAAACAACAACAAGAGTTATCACAAGAATATTTGCCAGTGCATCATTGCCTGACTGGAATGCAGTATAGATAGAAAGCGACATTGTATTAGTTTTCCCGGGAATATTACCCGCAACCATAAGAGTGGCACCGAACTCGCCGACAGCCCTTGCAAAACTCAGAACGATACCTGCGAGTATGCCTTTTTTGGCAAGGGGAAGGGTCACAAAGAGCATTGTCTCAAGCTCACTGTGCCCAAGCGTATAGGCCGCATACTCCAGTTCGCGATCGACCGCACCGATTGCTGAAGCCGTTGTTTTCACCATAAGGGGAAGCGATACCACAAACGCCGCTATCACCGCAGCATGCCATGTGAAAAGCAGTGACCATCCCGTCAGTTCAAAGATAGTCTTGCCTATCATTCCGTTCTTCCCCAGCAGGACCACAAGCAGATAACCGGTGACCGTCGGTGGAAGCACCAGCGGAAGAGTTACAATGATATCAGCGAGCCATTTCCCCCTGAACTCCCGTCTTGCAAGTGCATAGGAAATCAAAATTCCAAGCACAGCTACAAAAGCAGTGGACAGAACCGCCACTTTGAGAGTTATCAGCAGGGGGATCCAGGCATCTTCAAGCATTAATTCTCATCCGTTACTGTAAAACCATACTTTTCGAATATATCTTTTCCTTCATCTGAAAGCACATAGTCTATAAATTCCTGAGAAGCTTGCTTTTCAGCTGAAGAAGAAACGGTCGCAATAGGATAGCTTATACTGGTGGTTAACGGGATCTCCGCTACAACTTCGATCTCATCCATATCAGAGTTCATCGCATCTGTCATATAAACAAAACCTGCGTCCACTTCTCCGTTCTCAACATAGACCAGCACCTGCTTCACAGTTTCCGCATAAATTAGCTTTTCACTTACATCATCCCACAGCGAAGCCTCCTCAAGTGCACCTTTTGCATATCTTCCTACAGGTGCAACTTCTGGATTTCCAATTGCTATTTTTGTGACAGAACTATCTGTAAGGTCTTCAAGGGATATTATCTTATTTTCACCGGATCTCGGAACGATCATAACAAGGGAATTCTCAGCAAAATTATTCCTTGTATCAGTATCTATCAAATCTCCTTCTTCAAGAAGATCCATGTGCTTCTGGGAAGCAGAGGCAAAGACATCGATAGGAGCACCAGCTTCTATCTGCATACGAAGAGAGCCGGAACCTGCAAAATTAAGATTTACATCAACCTCAGCATGCTGTGCTTCAAATTCCTGTTCGATCTCTGTAAAACTCTCGGTCAGGCTCGCAGCTGCTGAAACCGTGATCTCTGTATTCTCCTTCGTCTGGGATGATGGCATTACCAGCATAGCAGCAGCAGCAACCAGGACAACTGCTGCAATAAGCATAATCAGATGATTCTTTTCCATACAATACCTCGTATCGACCATAACAAACCGTTATGTTTTCCAGAACATAACGGTATGGAATTAGGCTATTTATATAAAAGTTTATTGCCAATTTGTATAATCCCATCTCGAAAACAGCTTACTCGTACATATTTAAAAATTCCAGACCAACGAATCATGGATGGTCTACGCTGGGTTATCTCACAGCAAAATGTTCTAAAAAAGGAATCTCATTCCTCGTTTCCATTAACTTCTACACTTCCACTAACTTCCATGTTTCCACTAGCGTTCCCACCATTCCTCGACTTTGGAAGCCTTATGTGAACCGTGGTTCCCTGATCAGTTTCGCTCTCGATCCATATCTCACCTGAGTGAGCATCAACGATCTTCTTACAAATGTACAGGCCCAGGCCTGTTCCACCGTATTTTCTTCTGATGGATGAATCGATCTGGTAGAACTTCCTGAACAGGTTCGGAATGAGTTCTTTGGGAATACCGATACCTGTGTCATGGACGGTCAGGTGCAGGTATCTTTCTTCCTCGTAGACTCCGAGGGTGATAATGCCACCCCGGGGGGTGAACTTGATGGCATTATCGACCAGGTTGTTAAGCATATCGACCAGGCGTGCTTTATCGGCTTCAATGGTCGGTAGATCAGAAGGTATTTTCTTTTCGATATGGAGGTCGTTCGCTTCAACGAGCATGATGGTATCCATAATAGTATTGCTCATTATTTCCGCCATCTGACACTCTTTGAAATCGTACTCAATGATCTCTGCCTGTGCCTTGCTTATGTAAAGGAGGGAATCTACCAGGCGTCCGAGCCTGTCGGCATTACGTATCACAGTTCCAAGTGATGTCTTTTGTTGGTCGTTGATATCTCCCAGGGACTCATCATACACATTCTGGGTATAGCCTTTAATGCTGGTAAGCGGTGTCCTTAGCTCATGGCTGACATTTGAAAGGAAGACATCTTTCATCTGGTCCAGTGATTTGAGCTCCTCATTGGCTTCTTCGAGCTCATCTGAATAGGTCTGGAGCGAGTCAAGGATCTCATTCAACCCCAAAGGTATCTTTCTGAAGTCCACTTCCACCTCAGTCTCAGCCCTCCTGTCCAGATCGCCTTTCAGGGCAGAATCAGATATATCTTCAAAATTGGAAACGATCTCATTTATCGGCCGGGTTATGGACCTCGCGACCAGATAGGCTGCTCCTGCCATGAAAATAAGTGCAAGCGATGAGATGAGGATCAGTTCATTCCGCAGGGCTGTAACATCCGCAAGCATATCATCTTCCGGGATAACCAGAATAAAAGAATAATTGCCCGTACGGACCGGCTCATAGAATATGATAGCATTCTCTCCTGTGGTTGGGTCAATGGTCTCAATATGACCTCCCTGTCCAACAAGTATATCCTCAGCCATACGTGCTATTTCAGGGTCGTCGAAATCACTCAGGGTCTGTGTCCCGATCCACTCCTTGTGAACAGGATGGGATAACAGCATGCCTTTGTTACTTGTAGTAAAAGCATAACCGGCCTCAAAAGCAGTAACATTGGAAACGATCTCATCAATATAGTTGAGCGATACATCGACCCCGCCGATACCAACGAACTCATCCTCCCTCATTATCGGGGATACATAGCTCACAATAAGCTCACCCTGATACAGGTACGGTTCTGTCAGTACTTCCTGCTCAAGTTGTTTTGGCAATTGATAGTAATCTGATGACTCATAGTCAATAAGGGGTTCCACGAACATGGTACCGCCGATCTTGTTCCAGTAAGGTACAAGACGGCCTGTGGAATCATATCCTTCAGTACCTGCAAATTCAGCATCTCTTCCGTCAAAAGCATTGGGTTCAAAACCAGTATAGGTACCTATCAGATTGGGATTCTCGACGAGCACTTCCCTTAGAATATCATTGACCTCATCCCTGTCAGAAGAATTGTAAACGGTCAGTGTGCTTTCAATTGTCCTTGCTATCGCCATATTCGCTTGCATATCTGAATTGAACTGGTTCGCATAATTGCTTGCTTTCTCTATGGATTTCGTATATGCAAGTTCCTCATGCTGGGATGTGCTGGTAGAAATAATGATGGCTGTAGTAGCAGCCATTACTATGAGAACACTGAACCCTATGTATAGGATCAGTTTCACTTTTAGAGGCACATCATCCATTTTCATATCGGACACCTTGCCGAAAGCGCACAGATATAATACGAATTATACAATGAGATCTAATTATCTTAAACAAGAAGCTCAAAGGAAAGAACGAAGTTCCATTATAGAACGATTGTACTAACCTCGTCCCCTAATCCCAAATCCCTATTATTATATTTTAATGATAAACATATAAATGTCTGCCTGTTGCAACCATTTAGCATGCTTTTTGAATTAAATAATCAAACTCTTTAAATAGAATCATTACTATCAGTAATATTATGCAACTTCCGACTCCTGAGAGACTAAGGCAGAAAAGGATCGAACTGAACCTTACACAGAGTGGTCTTGCAAAGCGTGCAGGTGTCAGTCAGCCTTTGATAGCCCGTATAGAATCTGGCGATGTTGACCCCCGGCTTTCCACACTCAGGAAAATATTCACCGCTTTTGAGGAAGTTGAAAAGGAAAAGATACTTGCAAAGGACATAATGCACACTCTTGTGATATTTGTTTCTTCTGAAGACTCAGTTGAATCTGCTGTTAACCTTATGGAAAAGCATGGTTTCTCACAGGTCCCGGTGATAGACAACGGCGTACCTGTTGGAAGTATCTCTGAGGATACTATCATCAAATACATGGCAGACAGGAAGGCTTCGACCATATCCCAGATGAAGATCAAGGATATGATGGGAGATGCATTCCCAACCGTCTCACCAACCACTGAACTTGATGTGATATCACACATGCTTGAGCGAAATCCCGCTGTCCTGGTACTTGAAAAAGGAGTTACCACCGGCTTTGTCACAAAACATGATGTGATCAAGCTTCTGCATGGTTAAGGATCAAAAAGGCATACCTGTGCCGTATGCATAGTATTATTGTTTTTTGCTGCTTACAATATGCAATTATCGGCCGATATTATCGAGATAGAGGAATATTTCATCATTTTAGATAATGACGTACTTGGTACATGTTACATCGACATCGATTCAATCAATACCATATTCATCAACAACGAAAATGATTAATGATGCGATTGATAAGGTTTGGAAGAAGGAATATCAAACAAACAAAAGTCTTGGTAAAACCAGATTCATGTGATTGAAATATCTTGAAAATCTATCGAATCGAGAAATCACTAAAATACAATCGATCAAAGGTCTGGATACGAAAACAGCTAAAACGTATAAGTTTAAACTTGGATTTCAAAGTTTGTGGAAAATCAAAAATGTAAAAGTGGCATGGATTCACTTCACACCACTGCACTCAAAGTTACTTATTTTTATTCTTTTCGACTGCGTTGGCATTTGTTGGGCCGACTGCTTTGCCCATGTTGGGATTATCAATTATCCTTACCGCATCCCACTGTGATTCGCCCAGTGTGCCATCATTAAACTCATAGACAAGATTCATTTGCAACATGCCATCAGTGAGTTCGGGTTTATAAAGACCAGCATCAACAAGAGCCGTTACATTAACTTTCACGACCAGGTCCATGTAACCATCTTCCGTAGATATTGGATTACAATCAGGGAAATCTCCAGGCGTTGTAGAGGTATTGATCACATCTTCAAAGCTGGATCTCAAGATCGGAACAAATGCTTCCCCCGTCTGATTATAGAAATGGACATACACCGTATCTAAATTAATAGTTGTCACGTCCACAGTATCAGAACCTGCGGCGGCTATTGACACTACCCCTTGGCTATTCAAATTGATTGGGTTTGGACACGAGCCCGGTTTTACATCGCCGTAATGACCCATTGCAGCTGGTATGGAGACCAGCATAGCTACCACCATCACTAAAACCAACATTAATCTAACTCTTTTCATGCTATTTTCCCCCTTATATTATATGCTTTTCAGATAGTCTTACTCGGATTATCTGATTATTAAATAAAGTTATATATTTAGTACCATATAAACTCTTTGCAAAAATGAAAACAGATGCGTATTATAATCATTATGACATCACTGAAATCGAACACAAAAGTACACCGAAACCAACGGCGCTGAAGCAAGCATAAAAGAAATGAGTAGTAGTAAAGGCCAGGCAGATGCTATTGCATACCATATCAAAGGTCAAGGAGATCCTGCATGGCTGCTTGAGTTTTATCAAGCCTTCGGCTCACAAACTCCCGGTAGTTCTGTTCTCCTAACCGACTGCCTTGTGCCACCTCCACCCAGGTAAGTGAGACCACAAATAGAAATTGAGTTAAGAGTAGAGGGTTTTTACTCCCCTCATTTTAACAATCACTGACAGAAGCTCTCTGCCTCCAGCCTTTCCCGAACATGAGCATTGAGAGTAAACAGCTTATCACTCCTTTTATTCTTCCTCATGTAATAGGGAGCTCGACGACAACATATTTATTTGTAGAACTGAGTGTGTAAATATTTGTTATGTGGACAAGCGAAGTGTTCAAGAACTTTCAACTTCACGAAAGTAGCTATATACTAGGTTTACATTAGATACGACATTCACTTATTAATAAAAATACCAGGAGAATTATATGGACCTTGAAGACACATTACTTATGATGCCTGGCCCTGTTCCTGTTGCACCAAAGGTGCTCAGGGCAATGTCAAAACCCATGATAAACCACAGGGGCAAGGAATTTTCTGCAATGTTTGATGACTGTACCGCAATGCTCAAAGAGATCTTCCAGACACAGAACGACCTCTTTACAATCAGCGGTTCAGGAACAGCTTCAATGGAAGCTGCTCTCGGATGTACTATCGATAAGGACGACAAGGTCGTCGCTATCGAGAACGGTAAGTTCGGTGAAAGGTTCAAGGACATCGCAGCCAAATACGGTCAGGTAGTTCCTCTTGAGTTCGAATGGGGACAGTCCGTTAACCTCGATCTTGTGGAAGAAAAACTTGCAGAAGGTGCAAAAGCTGTCACAATGGTCCACAATGAAACCTCCGCAGGTATCCGTAACCCTGCAGAAGAAGTAGGAAAACTTGCAAAGAAGTACGATGCACTGTTCATCATGGACGGCGTCACATCCATCGGCGGAGATGACGTAAAAGTCGATGAATGGGGAGTCGACATCGCTGTAGTAGGTTCCCAGAAATGTGTTGCTGCACCACCAGGACTTTCCATGCTCTCCGTGAGCGAACGTGCTTTTGAAGCAATGACCAAGGAAAACCTGCCATACTATCTTGACCTTAAGGCATACAAGAAGAGCGCTGACAAGTCCCAGACACCATACACACCTGCAGTACCACTGTTCTTCGGACTTCAGGAAGCACTGAAGATCGTGATGGAAGAGGGAATGGAAGCAAGGATCAACCGCCAGGCAACCGGTGCTGCTGCTATACGTGCTGCAATGGATGCTATGGGTATCGAGATGTTCCCACAGCTCAATGAGGTCAGCGATTACTCTAACACCGTTTCTGCAATGAAAGCACCAGAAGGTGTCAACAGCAACGATATCAAGAAGGGTATGATGGACAAGGGAATCATCATCGCCGGCGGTCAGAACAGGCTCAGCGGCCAGATCTTCAGGATCGGAAGCATGGGCAATGTCGCACCAAAGGACATCATGCTGACAATTCAGGAACTCGAACTTGTACTGAAGAAACTCGGTATTGTTAATGAGATAGGTCCAGGTACAGAGGCAGCTGCCACAGTACTGGACACACTGTGAATTACATGAAGACCATAGGCGTAGTAGACACGACCTTTGCACGCTTCAACATGGGGCGTGCTGCGGTCGATGAGATCCAGCAGAACGTATCCGTTAAGATAAAACGGATTACAGTTCCCGGCGTAAAGGACCTGCCGGTGGCATCCAAGAAGCTCATAGAGGAAGATGGATGCGACATCGTCATAGCCTTAGGCATGCCTGGGGCAAAGGAACAGGATAAGATCTGCGCACATGAAGCTTCAACCGGCATAATACAGGCACAGCTTATGACGAACACCCATATTATCGAGGTGTTCGTTCATGAAGATGAGGCAAAGGATGAAAGGGAACTGGCATATCTTATGGAAATGCGCTCCCGCGAACATGCCTTAAATGTCGTTAACATGTTGTTCCACTCTGAGAAACTTGTCAAGCAGGCCGGTACAGGCCAGAGACAGGGATTCGAAGATGTTGGTGCTGTGAGACACTAACACAGAACATCAATAACAAGCCCAAAATTACAGGAAATATATCCTGTATTTTATATCTCTGAAACTTACTTTTTTTATCCGGATCACGATTTCCATTCAGTGATAACTTTAAACATTCACATCTTCAACATAAGCTCGCAGTATTTCAGCAACACTCCATGCCTGTGAGATACATCCTCCCGATCTGTGTGGAGAATCACCATCAAATACTTCGGAGATCGTTCCTATTCCAGCCTCATCAAGATGAGCTTCAAAATTAACTAACAAGCGCCTGCAATATTCCAGACTTAACGGAGACTTGTTATTGACCTTTGCATATGCAGTAACGAACGGTCCGAGTAACCATGCCCAGACAGTCCCGTTATGATATGCGCGGTCCCGGGAATCTCTATCACCCCGGTATCTTCCATTGTAGCGGCTGTCCTTCGGCGATAAGGACCTCAGTCCATAAGGAGTTAATAGATCCTCCTTCACCTTTTCAACGATCATCATTTTCTTTTCATGATCAAGCATCGTGTAGGGAAGTGACACTGCAAATATCTGGTTCGGTCTGACAGCTGCATCTTTACTGACCGACATATCTTCATTTACAGAAACGCAGTCATAAAGACACAGATCCTTCGGATTCCAGAAAGTTTCAGTGAAGTTGCTCTTTGCCAGTTGAGCGATCTCAGAATAATGCTTTGTATTTGCACCTAAAATTTCCCCCAGTTGGATGGCAATACATAGCGCATTATACCACAAAGCGTTTATTTCGCATGCTTTTCCGGCTCTTGGTGTGATCTCCTGATCACCGATCTTCACATCCATCCAGGTGAGCTGACCTTCATGCGCAATGAGTCCATCCTCATCCATCCTAATTCCGTATAAGGTTCCCTCAATATAATTCTGGATTATTGACACAACTGTATCCCACATTTTCCTGACAAATTTTACATCCTTCGTATAGGAATAATATCGCCCAAGTGAATGGATGAACCATAGTGAAGCATCAACGGTATTATAATCAGGAGGAGAAAGACCGTCATCTGAAAAACGGTTTGGTATAAGGCCTCCTGAACAATGTTCAGAAAAGGTTGTCAGAATATCTTTTGCATCATTGAACCTTCCTGTTACAAGAGTAAGTCCCGGAAGCGATATCATCGCATCCCTTCCCCAATCCGCAAACCAGTGATAACCCGCGATGATCGATTCTGAACCGGTAGATCTGCGTTGCACAATGAAAGAGTCTGCAGCATTAACGAGCTTCTGTGTGAAGTCACCCTTTAAATTGCAACGATCCTGCAAACCTTTCTGCCTTACAAGTTCTCTTTCATATCCGGAATTAACAAATTCATGGTCAATGTCCTTTTTTTTCAGGATACTGTCCGAAGCTACAACGTATACCTCACTCGCAGGCTCATGAATTTGTTTTTCAAAATAGCCGGGGGTATAGAGGTCTTCCTGATAGGCTTCCCCTCGTTCACGTTCACTGTCATACTCGAAATTATAGTTCCAGTAGGGTTCCTGTCTATAGTGCATATTGGATCGTAGTTGGAGAATACCATCATCAGTTCTCAGCTGAATTCCTGTAGGATCATGTATCTCACTAAAACTGATAACCCCTGCCTTCCCAATCTGGTGGAAATCCCGATTGGTCACAAGAGGCAAAATCCGGAAAACAATGTCCTCATTATCAGGATTAAACAGCTTATACTTGACAACTGTCGTGTTCTGTCCATAGACCATGAAGATAGTCTTTATCAGCTTAATGTTCCTGATGCTGTACTCAAATGTTGGTAATGGAGAAGCAGAAAAACGATTGAGATATTCGAAACCTGATGGGTACAGCGTATCGGGATACCTGTGAGTTGCAAGACGATATACTTCATCTCCAGCAATGATCTCTTCATCAAGGGAAGAAAGCAGTACCCTTCGATCAACCGGAGGGTTTGCAGAAGCTATCAGGAGCCCATGATATTTTCTTGAATTTTCACCAATAACAGTGGATGACGCATAGCCTCCGATGCCGTTCGTGATCAGCCATTCCCGGGAAATGGCAGAAGTATGATCAAATTCACCATTATATGTTGCAGATGGACACATCCGAATTACACCTTAAGATATATTGATTTCAAACTTAATATCTGTCACTCTTCTTTCAATTGGTCCAAAAGCAGGGCATTTTCAATAAATAGTGCACAACTCCAGCCCAAAGGCCTGGCCCATGCAGCTTTCCCTGTATTCCTATCCACCTGTTCGGATAGGAGACCGGTACTCGTTGCACTCCTCATTGTCCATTTTATGTATTCAACTGCTTTATTCACCAGCAGGTCATATTCATCATTCTTGTTCTTAAGCGACATAGCAAGAGTGAGCAAAGCACGGGAAAGCCATAATGTTGTCACTACCCAAGGATTGCCACCGACATAATTATCATTTTCATAACGCTTGATCCCAAAATAGCCATTGACCGGAACCCTGAGAGCTTTTTCAATATGCTCTATCATTGAGAGTATCATAGCTCTTTCATCAGGATCATTCGGTGAAAGAAGACCAAAAGGAATGAAAGTGCCGATCATACTCGAATCCACAGTTCTATTGACATTGCTTTCAATGATGCCACGGGAAAAATAGCCTTCCTTAAGCCACAGCTTATCAATGGTTTGTTTCCTTAGCAGTTCAGCCCTGTCATACCATTTTTCAGCGAGTACATGTTCATTGTTCTCCTTTGCCATATGGGCAGCACCTTTCAGACCGGCATAGATAGCAGCATTTGTATAGCTGAATATTCCTTTTTCAGATTCCCACAGACATCTGCACGGATCATGAAGACCCTGTTCGGTTCTTCTTATCAGATATTTTGCACCCTTCCAAACCGTTTCCCGGATGGTTTCCAGAAATTCATCCCTTTTAGTTCCTTCCAGTTCCCGGTAATAATGATCAATTGCATAAAGCGTTGAACCGGTCTCATCTATCTGGGTCGAGTCGTCAAAATTACCCCATGAGGGCGCTTCCTTTCCATCAAGCCAGTATCTCTGGAACCATGAACCATCAGGAAGTTGTGTTCTTTTGCACCAGCCAAAGAACTTCCCGGCATATTCAGGATAGCCTGCATTCATCAGAGCAAGAACAACCTCTACCGCATCCCTGTTCCAGCAAAAACCATATCCTCCGCACATCTCAAAAGCAGGATCGAACTCCGGAGAAGCTACACATGATCCCTCATCGGGATCGGTCAGCAAGTTCAGAGAGATTAATGAACGATCGTATAAGCTCTTTACCTCTTTTTTGAAGAGTGGATCATCTTCCAGTGCGGATAATTCCAGAGGTTGCTTTTTTGATAACCACCGAACGGAGCTATCTTCAGATCCATGCATTATGTCAGCAGGGGATTGTTTCCGAACATCGCCCAATAGATCGTATATCGCCTGTCTTTCTGAAGCAATAGTTATAAATTGTGTAATTGTGACCGTTTCACCAGACTGGAGGTTAAGATCCCAGCCTATCGAATTATCCATATCGCCTATATCTTCCATATTTTGCTGGAGCTGGCCATCTTCCATATCGTTTCTGGCACTTGCAACCCAGCCGTTCTCCTGTATCTTACCGACCTGCCATTCTTCAAATCCCGGAGCACTTGCCAGACCAATGTAGAAGTTCTGCATGTATTGAACAAGAAGACCACTATTCACATCACAAAACGCAGAGTTCTTTCTATGGGTTTCTCCAACCTGGAAATTAGAATAATAATAAAATTTGCCACTGATATGTTCTTTTGAAGTGATCTCATACTTCCTTACAAGGACTGGACCGGACTGATGCACAAAATCATGAATTGATACTTCGATCCCGGAAAAATGAGTCAGGTGGGTCTTAATTATATTCGTATTTCCCAGATATTCCTGTTTTACATTCCATTCAGGAGAATCCAGCCATAGTAATTTTCCACCTTTGTAAATGCAAGCTTTGGACTCACCAACATGTTGAGCCCAATCTCGCCCGGGGTAAAATAATCCCAGTAAATCGCCCTTTTCATCCATTGATACAAGTAATTTATCATTGCCAAGTATAGCATTTGGATGCCGGATCAAATATATTGCTCCATTTTAAGAACTATTTTAATTTATTTATTTATTTATCCATTTCAGCCAGTTTCCTGAAAACACATGATTTGAAATCAAGGAATACTGCAATGAAATTTATTGCTGCATCATAAGGTGATGTATGGATACTAAAATACGAATGAACATCCCCATCGCCTAACCACTTGGTACTCATGTAGTAATAGTGGTCAGATGTAAGAAGATGCTTCCATATGTTGATAAGCTCCGGGTCCTTCGTTCTTTTCACATAAGGTCCAAGCCGCTTTGCCTCTTCGAAGCATCTCCGTTGCATATCGTTACCAAGCCATGCACTTGTATCTCTCTCCATATCTGCCCATGAGATCGTATTAAAGTCCCCGACATCTATCTCCCCTACCGGGTCATATTTCTCAATGATCTCGGAAGGAGTGTTGAACTCAATGCCCTTGTTAAGAACCTCATTCGGCAAAGCCCTGAGGAAATCAAAAATACCGGTGTCTGCCCATTGATGTTCACCAAAGGTCTCGTAATCCATGAAGATATTCAGGCAATCTCCTTGTTCCGCAGCTGCCCAGCATGCCCACTTGTCAGCGGTTAATGGATACTCTTGCCACCATTTTGCTGAGAAACGATAACCTATATCATCACTCATCTTATAGTTCCTCATAAGAACGGCGATATCGCAGTCCTTTGCCTTGTAGACATGATTGGGGGAGCGGGATTCCAGCAGCCGATCAACCCCTTCGGTAAGTATGGCTTTGTAACCCATGGATGAGACGGTTTCTGCAATACTATTATTATAAAGGAGTTCTGTATTCCTGAAAACCTGTGGCTTTACACCAAGCAGGTCTGAAGTGAGCTCATGGTGGGTTTTTACTTCTTCCCTGAACTCATCCTTGCTATCGAAAAGACCTGCAAGGGAATGATAATTGGTCTCATCAAGGAATTCCACACACTTTGAATCAGCAAGTTGGTTGAAAATATCAAGGACATCAGTATTCCATTTTTCACACTGGCTCAGAAGAGTTCCGGTTATTGAAACACTGAACTTGAAATTGCCTTCATGCTGATCAACGAGTTCTGCCAGGAGAGTTGTAGCTGGAAGGTAGCACTTACTGGCAACCTTCTCAAAGATGTTCCTGTTTATTGCAACATCGAAATACCTTTCAAACCCTTTTGAGTCATCCGGCCAGAACCACTTTAAACGATAAGGCTGGTGGAGCTGGAAGTACATACATACGGATCTCATGCCTTCACCTCCAGTAGTGCACGCTTAAAGTCCGAAATTGCAGAGAAGCTATTAACTGCCTTTTCATAACCAAGATTATTGTTGTCAGACCCCATCTCCAGCAATATTTCGCTTTGCTGTAGGTATCGGTAGATACAATTCAGTTTTTCATATTCAGGAGTGTCTTTTAAGGTCTGAAGGATCTCACCTATACTTATCAGTTCATGCAGGTACAGGTGCTGAGGATGATTCCCAAGTAAATTATGCATTCCGTAGCGAGAAGTAGACTTGTTTATGATAGAAGGAAGTTCTTTTGTCTTGAATTTCTTCAAAGCTTCTTCAGGGGTTACCATGGAAATCCCATATTTCTCAAAACTTTCTGGAAGATCGATCAGGAACTGAAATATATTGCTTCTGTTCTGCTGATGAGTAAGGATAGAACTATATTTGAAATGTAATGTCGTCACATCGCCTTCCATACCTGCTATCCATGAAGCGAATTTATCAGCGATCAAAGGATAGCTTTTCCAATTCTGATCTGAAAAGCGTAATTCTATGTCTTCACTTAGGGATATGTGACGCAATAACGTCGGTATATGATTACCATAAACGTACATTGGATCACTTCCATACAATAGATTTTCTGAACCTTCTGAAATGAGGCACTTGAACTTCATATCTTTAAGTGTCGTACTGAGCTCTTTTGTAAGTATCAGTTCCGCATTTATGAATGTACGGGGATTAATACTGAAGATCTCTTTGATCTTATCCCGATGCATGGAAACCTGATCTTTAAATTCCTTATTATCAGGGAAAAGGGACGATACGGAATGATAATAAGGGGAAGCTGAAAAATTGGCACCCCTGTCCTTTATCTCCTGAAATGATTCTATTAAAGCAGGATTCCATTTACATTGATCTAAAAATATCCCGGATATATCAAAAGTATACTTCGCACCATTATCTATTGAATCCAGCAAAGCCTCATTCGTACTGATTATCTCCGGCACATTTCTTTCTAAAGCAGAGTATATTTGGGGTTGATCAAAATATGTTTCGAATTCCGGAGAACGATACCCCCCAGATGGCCAGTACCATTTTGGCATCCAAGGAAAATGTACTTCTGAACAGATGCAAACCGACTGCATTCCCAAGCCTCCCGTTTTATTATATTTCCGATGGCATTAGTCACTATTGATTGCCAGAATTTAATTTTTGAGAGCATCAAGGTACGCTTCACTTGTTTGTTCTGCGATCTTGTGCCAGTTGTATTTAGTGTCGATAAGTTCTTTACCAGCTTGTCTCATGCTGTCATTGGAGAGATCGTCAAGCACGTGATTTAAGCCCCATGCAATAGACTCCGGATATTTGTATACAAGGATACCATCGACATAATTATCGATTATCTGGACAGCATCTGTTGCAACGATGGTCCTTTCAGCATCCCAGCCTTCAAGAACAACTATGCCAAAAGGTTCGTTCCTGCTTGGAATACAGAGAATATCGCATGCATTAAACCAGTCCCTTGCTGTTTCATCATCTGCATACCCCAGAAAATGACAACGATCTGAAACATTTTCTGCATTTACGAGATGTTCACAGTGAGGGCGCATTTCACCTTCACCGATGAAAACAAACTGGGTATCCCAGCGATGATCCAACACTTCAGGGATCGCTTCAACAAGTATATCCGGACCTTTTTGGTAGCTCATACGTCCTATGAACAAAACAACCGGTGCAAGAGGATGGATCCCAAATCTTTTTTTCACTTCACCGGCGTCAACGTCCTTTTTCATTTTGCCATGAAATATACCGTTTGGAATGATAGAGATCTTCTCATCAGGTATCTGGTATAGGAACTTGATCTCATCTGTAAGTTGTTGTGAAGTGGATATGACCTTTATGGATTCATAGCCGGCTTTCCATTCCCTGTGAGATATTTCCTCGGCTTCCCACCAGTTTCCATGTACATTACCGTTCCTTCCCCATTCGGTACTGTGATATGTGAACATAAAGGGTATTCCAAATTCATATTTGATCCTTGAGACCACATTGAAAGGATGCCAGTCATGGACATGCAATATATCGAACTTACCATATTTCTTTGTAACATCAAGAAATCTCGAGTACATTGAATCACACATACTATCCATTTGCTGGACAATGCCTCCGTCAAGAGAATGGTCAACTCGATGGTAATGAACTCCATTCACTTTCTCATATGGTTCAAGTTCATGATTTCTTGTAAATATGTGGACTGAATGTCCCTTCTCAGCAAGAGCTTCTGCAAGTTCGGAAACATGCGGAGCTATGCCCCCTACTTTTATCGAGTGTAGACTCTCCCAGGAGAACATCCCGATCTTTAAATTTTTCCCCATTTATTTCAACCCTAATTAGTTTATATTCCAATGTAAATATATCTATACGTATTTAAAATTATCATTCGGAGTGGCTTCAAAAATCACCCTGAAGATAATTCACAGCCGTTTCCGGAGGCATTGTATTGATGAATACCTCGGTATTTTTCTCAAAACCCGCTGTCTTAGTTGTAACCGGCTGGAGCTTTAAGTTAAAGTGATATCCCGTTTCATCCCTTAGCTGATAGAACATGTAATTGTAAGGGATCTCGCCGATATTGTTCCATAGGCCCGATAGAGCAGAACGAATTGCTTTTCCGAGAGAGCTCAACTGGTCCTGGTCGAAACCTGAGATATGATTTGTATGTACCTTAGGCAGGATCCACATCTCATATGGAACTTTTGAGCAATAAGGTGTTATAACGAGAAAATGCTCATTTTCATATAACAGCCTCTCACTTTTGCTTTCTTTCTCTACGATATCACAATAAGGGCATCCTGAATATGAATCGATGGCCTTCATTTCTTCCATTAAAACCGGAGGCTTGATAGGCATTGCTATTAGCTGGGAATGTGTATGTTCCAGAGATGCACCTGCTTTTTCTCCCCAGTTCTTGAAAAGTGAAACATATTCTATTCTTTCAATGGATTCGTAGTGAATCACACGGTCCTGATAGACCTTCATAAGTAACGCCATCTCTTCGTCGGAAAGATCAGGTATCACCTTCTCATGCGAAGGCATTTCGACTATAACTTCATGAAAACCATAGCCTGGGGCCACATCGAGATCTGAATGAACTTCATTGGCATCCGGAGCAAGTGCAGGATACAGATTTGGTATGCAACGCACATCCCATCCTGTTACCCTTGAACCTTCAGAATCCTTCAGGATGCTACCATTTTTATAAACAGCAGTTGCAAGCGGTGTTTTATCTTCTTCACCGGCACAAAAAACACATCTGCTTGATGCTCCTTCTTTCTTTTCTGTTTTGAAAACCGAAGGTCTCTTACTTCTTCCTGGTGCAATTATGCAATATTCATCCAGAAAATAATGTTTACGTATCTCTGACATTTTCCCCAACATCCCTAATATAATATTTCAGGTCAATTTCTCATAAATATTCTAGTTACTTTTTCATAATATGTCCCTAGTTACCTTCCATAAGAGCACTGATTCCCCTTTACAGGTCCTTCAGCTCATGTTTTGGTTTTGTACCTGTAAGCATCTCGTAGTATTGCTTAGTAGGTTCCTGCCAGTTCATATCCTTGGCAAGGAGATTTGCTTCCTGGCATAGGAAATTATATTTTGTCTTATCGTCAGTATAAGTATCTATGAAGTAATACATGGTAAGTGCATAATCTGCTATCGTTTCAAGATACGCTTGATCGATATTATCAACTACCAATACTCCTCCCATTCCCCTCACAAGTCGCTTGACAGTTTTTAATGCATCACTGAATCCACATACTTTGCTTACAATACTGGGAGTTGCTTCCTTTCCTGCCTCAAGACCGGTTAACAGGAAAGGCTCGTATCGTGAAGGGAATATACCGGCAATACAGCCAGCCATGAACTCATCGACCGTCATGTTGAAACCGCCATCTTTCGCTGACAACCACTGGGGGTAAAGAACAGCAGAAACATACCTGCTACCACCTGGAAGTCTGGAACATTCAAGTCCCCGGCTCTCTATCATTCTTTGTATCCGCAACTCTTCGCCGATCAGTACCTCTTCATTGAGCATGATCGGGAAATTTTCCGGCAGATTCGTTTTTGGACCATGAGCAGTTATGATGAAACACACAACCCTGTAGTTTTCATTAAGCCTGCCGGCTTCGACCTCTATTCTTACCATCCTGTCAAGAAGAAGAAGTGAATCCAGCAGGTCAGGATAGCCTTTATTTTCAATTTCGATCCTTGATATGGAGAAGATAGGAATGATCCTTTCCGGTGAAAGTTCTACGCTGTTATGGGTGTTGTAAAGTTTACTGGAAGTTAACTCCTGTATCTTAGTACGGCAGTTTAGCTTTTTATTCCATAGTTCATCAATGTCCTCGAGATCAAGATCGATACCATTCCTTACAATAATGGAATCAATATCATAGAACAATTTGATCTCTTTTTTTGTAGAATCTCCCACTGCAGTTACAACATCTGCATATGAGGACAACGACTCAAGGGTTGCCATATTTTTTGGAACCCCATCGCCCCATGAACTATCATTATCACGTATTTTCTGGATGGAAAGATGTCCTGCAACTCTACCGGGAATAGTTGCATGATAAGTTGCAACTGAATTTATCGGAACACCAATTTTCTTGAGCCTGGCAATTGCATAAAAGACACCGAACTCGTGGCAGTGTAATGAAACATGCCATGAAGGTATCAGGGAGCTGGCAAATTCTGAAATTAGTTCATCCCCATAGGTCCTCGCTTTTTCTTCCCTGAGAGCTACAAGAGTATGAACAAATTCGGATATTGCATACGAAAGATTTAGGTAATGCGTATATTCGGTCCTGTTACCCATACCCTCATATGACAGGGAATCAAGACCAATGAGATCATATGCTTCAGCTTTAATCTTATTTTCCAGACAGATATGTTTTCCTTTATATTCAATGAGAGTCCTGCAAAAATCATTGGTCCTGAACATCAGGTAGATTATTTCTATCTCTTCTACCTTTCTGGCTCCAACAATAAGTTCTATACCTTTTTCCCGGAGCTTTTCGATGATAGTTGAAAGTCCTTCATCGGGAACGAAATCTTCGAACTCACTCATGTCTGTGATACGGTTCAGACCCTTGTTCCAATCCGAGCCACTATATCCATAATAAGGACACGCAACAAAGATCCTTGGAGTTGATTCCTCGTCTATGGTCCCGTCTTCAAGCATTTGAGCAAGATTCTTTACTTCCGCATCAATAACATTCCATATACCGCCCATCTTATTGGACTTTGGACCCGCTTCTTCACCAGCAATAATAATACATTTACGTTCGAACACCCACTACCCCCCCGAACTTATTAATTGTTTACAGATATTAGCAGGAATACTATATTAGTTTTTGTAAAATTATCAATTATATTATATGTTTCTGGAGAAAAATTGATCTGAACATTTTATGCACCGTCTTTTGATCAGATGGAACAATCTATATCCTATTATTACAGTTTTATATACAAATATGTCGGGAGTATGGGGGTAACATTATACTCAACAATGAAGTTCCTGATTGCGGGGCAAAAGGCGATGAGCATAGCACCTCTCTTGAAGAATTTCTCAAAAGGTTCGATGCTGACACTGAAGGATTAACATCAGCTGAAGCCTTGGAAAGGTTGGAGATATGTGGAAAGAATATTCTTGAAAATATAGGTCGCGAATCAATTCTCAAGAAGTACTTAAAACAATTCCGCAATTTTTTCTCGATCCTGCTTATTACAGGGGCTTTGCTTTCATATACAGCAGAACTGCTGGATCCCGGAAAAGGAAACCTGTACATCGCTATTGCCCTTTTTGGAGTTGTCATTCTTAATGCCACTTTTACCTTTATACAGGAATACCAGACCGAACAGATAATGGCGAGTTTCCGCCAGCTTATACCTCCTGTTGCCAAGGTTCTGAGGGATGGAAAAATTAAGGAAATATTGGCATCTGAACTGGTTGTAGGAGATGTCATATTCATTGAGGAAGGCGACAAGGTCCCTGCTGACGGAAGGCTCATTGAAGAGAATACTTTAAAGGTTGACAATTCGTCACTGACCGGAGAGGCTGAGCCACAGTTACGCTCACTTGAATGCACTCATCCAAACGTACTCGAATGCAGGAATATGATATTCTCAGGCACGCTTGTATTAACAGGTAACGGAAAAGCTGTTGTTTATGGAACCGGCCAGAATACACAGATGGGAAAGCTTGCAACTTTGACGGAACAGACAACATCAGTTGAAACACCTCTTCGCAAAGAGCTCAATAATTTCATTAAGATCATCTCCGTAATTGCAATATTTCTGGGTATATCCTTCTTTACGATCGGCTTTGTGATACAGGACCTATTCCTGTTGAATCTCATTTTTGCGATAGGCATCATAGTCGCCAATGTCCCTGAAGGACTGCTTCCAACTGTGACACTGGCCTTAAGCCTGGCCTCAAAAAGAATGGCAAAAAGGAATGCCCTTATCAAACAGCTCGAATCAGTGGAAACACTTGGATCGACCACGGTCATTTGTACTGATAAGACCGGGACACTGACCCAGAACAAGATGGCGATACATTCGATGACCCTGGGGCTTGAACAGATCGATGTGAGCAATGGGGAAGTTCCACCGGACATTCTACTGAAAGTAGCAGTACTTTGCAATAATTCAAGACTCACTGAAGGACCTGCGGGATATAAGGGAGATCCCACTGAAGGTGCTTTGTTGATGTATGCATCCAAATTTACGGATATTGATGCGATGCGGGAAAATAATAGTCGTTTGAAAGAGTATTCGTTCGACTCCCTGAAAGAAAGGATGCAGGTCATTTACCATACAGATACAGGTGAACAGGAATCCTACCTGAAAGGAGCAACTGAAGTTGTTGTTAATATGTGCGACCACATCCTGATGAACGGGGACGAGGTGCCTATTACAGAAAATGACAGGAACGACCTCCTTGACATGCACCTGAAGATCGCTGAGAAGGGGGAGCGTGTGCTTGCTCTTGCATATCGCAGGGCAGAAAAGGAGCTCGAATACGACACCGGTTTTACCTTCATCGGTTTTAGCGGAGCGGTGGATCCACCCAGGCCGGAGGTCAAAGATGCTATTCATAAATGCCACCGGGCCGGAATTAAGGTAGTAATGATAACAGGGGATCATCCGGTAACTGCCGTTTCGATTGCAAAGACCGTGGGTTTCAGTAACAATGACCATGAGCCGGTTATGATCACAGGTGCTGAGCTGGATGAATTACCACTTGATGAACTTTCAGAAAAGTTAAAGGCTCCGGATATTATATTCGCGCGAACATCCCCGGTTCAGAAATTGAAGATCGTACAGGTATTTCAGGCAATGGGAGAGATTGTGACCATGACCGGAGATGGTGTCAATGATGCTCCTGCAATAAAGAATTCAGACATGGGTGTCGCCATGGGAAGCGGTACGGATGTTGCAAGAGAATCTGCTGACATGATACTTCTTGATGATAATTTTGCCACCATCGTCAATGCGGTGGAAGAAGGTAGGACCGTCTTTGACAATATCAAGAAGTTCATTGCCTACATTCTTACAAGCAACATTCCGGAAATACTGCCATTCATTGCATTTGTTCTGCTTTCGATTCCCCTGCCTATGAATGTGCAGTTAATCCTTGCTATCGACCTTGGTACAGACATACTTCCGGCACTGGCCCTGGCTGTTGAGAAAGGTGAAGGGGATATAATGAAGCGGCCTCCCAGATCAAGATCTGAAAAGCTCCTGACACCGCAGGTACTTCTGACATCCTATGGACTGAAAGGACCGATCGAAGCTCTGGCAGGCTTTACCTGTTATTTTGCAGTACTTATGGGAGGAGGCTGGACCTGGGGACAGGCCCTGCTAAGCAATGAACTTCTTTACAGGCAGGCCATAATGGCATTTTTCGCTTCGGTCATAATCTGCCAGATAGCAAACCTGCTCGTATCCCGCACAAGAGTGGAATCAGCATTATCAAAGAACCTGTTCACTAACAAGATGATACTGCTGGCGATCGTGAGTGAATTGTTGATACTTTCCATGATAATGTTCTATCCGTTCGCAAACACGATATTTGGAACAGCACCTGTTTCGGTGGAACACCTTCTACTTGCACTGCCGTTTGCAATATTGTTGTTCGTGCAGGATGAGGTCAGGAAATATTACATCAGAAAGGGCTCATTGCTTGCAAAAGTTTTCCTGAAGTGGTGATCACATCGGACCATAATGTATCGAAACTGATGGAAGTATAGTGTCCCCTCTCAAAATCCACTACAATAAATAAAATGTGAACTTATCAGAAGTAATTTATAAGTGATTATATTCTTGGACAGAACAAAAAGTTAACAAAAAGAAAAATGGAAGGGGATTACTCGCCCAACCACTCATTTACCTTTTCAGGATTGTTCTCTATCCACTTTGCAGCTGCTTCCTCTGGAGACATGCCATCCTCCATGTCCATCATTACTGATTGGATGTCTTCATGGGTCCAGTGGAATCTTGTAAGTACATCATAGACCTCTGGCATATCTTCCTCAAGGCCTGTGCGGGCAAGTGTGTCCACATTGTCTGCCTGGCCATAGATTCCCTGTGGGTCATCAAGGTATTTGAGATCCCAGCGGCCAAATGACCAGTGCGGTGACCAGAGTGTAACAACGATAGGTTCTTCATCATCGATTGATTTGCGAAGCTGTGCGGTCATGCCTGCAGTACTGCTTGAGATTAGTTTGTAATCAAGCTCATAGGCTTCGATTGCATTTTCTGTGTTCTCCATGATACCTGCACCGGGATCGATCCCGATGATCTCTCCATCAAACATTTCCTTGTTGTCGTTGAGCTCTTCGATGGAGTCTATCTCTACATATTCTGGTACAACAAGTCCCAGAGGGCAGCCCTCAAGGTTGTGTCTGACATTGACCAACTGGTCTCCATACTGGTTCCAGTAGTTCTTCTGTGTCACAGGCAACCATGCGGATGTTGTGAAATCGAAATCTCCCTGAGAGACTCCCAGATAAAGGGCGCCTGCATCCACTGCAATGATCTCAACATCATAACCCTTCATCTCAAGCACCTGTTCTATCACATTGGTACTTGCGATCTCCCCGTCCCAGAGGACGTATCCAACGGTCACCTTTTCAGAAACAGTTCCATCTTCATTTGCATCATCCTGACCTACGCAACCAGCTGCAACAAGAGTCAGCATCAATACTAGAATCAACATTATTGATTTTATTTTACTTTTCAAAATATCACAAACTTTAAAGAATTCTCCAGTTTATTTTTTTATATAGTTATCATGCAGCATTGCCGCTATGAAAGAAAGATGCATCTTACTTTGGAGTAAGATGCTGTGTAAACCTGTCAAGTATGATCGCTATGATCACAATTGCAAGTCCTGCTTCGAATCCCTGACCAATATCGACCCTCTGGATACCAATAAGGACCTGATATCCCAGACCTCTTGCACCGATCATGGCAGCAATTACCACCATTGAAAGTGAAAGCATGATACACTGGTTCACACCTGCCATTATACTTGGCAGGGCAGTTGGTAGCTCCACCTTGGCCAGTTTCTGCCATGGAGTTGAACCGAATGCATCGGCAACTTCGGTTAGCTCCTTCGGGACCTGCCGAATCCCCAGGTTTGTAAGCCTGATGGCCGGAGGCATTGCAAAAACAATTGTTGCAACAAGTCCCGGGACATTTCCGAGACCGAAAAATATGACTGCAGGAATAAGATAAACGAATGATGGCATCGTCTGCATCAGGTCAAGTACAGGTTTGATCACATGGAATGCCCATTCATTCTTTGCTGAAATAATTCCCAATGGTATTGCAATAATCAATGCAAGGAAAGCTGATGCAAGTACAAGTGCGATCGTCTCCATTGATAGTTCCCATAGACCCATATTGTCTATCAGGAGCAAACCGACCACACTGCCAATTGCAAGTTTTATATCTTTCTTGCCGATGAAATATGCAGCAACACCAATGATCAATGTAAATAAGATAGGAGGGAACAAAAGCAAAGTATCGTTAAGACCTGATATCATGTAATCGGTCATGTCACTGAAAAGGTCCAGCACTATTCCAAAAGTGCCATCGATCCATTTGACCAGGGTTTCCACACTCTCCCCGATCGGTATTTTAGATATAGCCATTGATCACACCTCCTCGATAGCAAGTGCACCAAGTACACTTCCTCTAACAATTATTCCAATGAGTTTTCCATCATCTTTTGCAACTGCAAGGGGCGAACTGTTTTCTATTACCGGAATAAGTTCGTTTAAAGGTGTATCAGGATGAGTGATCGTGACATCATCAGACATAATATCCCTTATGCTCTTTCCTTCCTTTGAGCCTTTTAATGCATCATCCACTTTAATGATGCCTTCTACGTGCTTCTCCCTGTTCACGACAAAGATAGAAGATATACCATGTTCCCTCATCAATTGCAAAGCCACTTTCGGACCAGACTTAATTGATACAACAGGTTCAGCGCGTTTCATTACCGCTTCTGCAGTGAATATCTTAGTCCGGTCAACACCTGCCACGAACTTAGAGACATAATCATCTGCAGGTTCTGTAAGGATATCTTCAGCAGTACCGATCTGGGCGATCTTTCCATCATTCATGATCATGATACGGTCACCCAGTTTCAGTGCTTCATCAAGATCATGAGATACGAAAACGATCGTTTTCTGCATCTTGTCCTCCAGTGCAAGCAACTCATCCTGCATCTCGCTTCTTATAAGAGGATCAAGAGCGCTGAAGGCCTCGTCCATCAGCAGGATATCGGGATCCGTTGCAAGTGCTCGTGCAAGGCCGACCCTTTGCTGCATCCCTCCGCTAAGTTGGGATGTTCTGCTGTCTTCATAACCTTTGAGGCCGACTGTCTCGATAGCTTCATTCGCTTTAGCATACCTCTCTTCCTTTGATACACCCTGTATCTCGAGACCGTATGCAACATTATCCAGAACTGTTCTGTGAGGAATAAGTGCGAAATTCTGGAAGACCATTCCCATCTTTTTCCTGCGCATCTCTCGCAGTTCTTCAGAACTTGCTGTGGCAACATCGTTACCATCGAGGAGGATATGTCCGTCAGTTGGATTTATCAAGCGGTTAATGCATCGCAAAAGAGTAGATTTTCCAGAGCCTGAAAGGCCCATTATTACAAAGATCTCGCCTTCGTATATATCAAAATTGACGTTGTAGAGTCCAACGTTCTGTCCGGTTTTTTCAAAAATTTCACGCTTTGAGAATCCCTTTTCGATGAGAGAAAGAGCTTTTCGGGGTTTTCTCCCAAAAATTTTAGTTAGGTTTCGTACTTCAATTTTCTTTTTTGGACTTTGGATACTAAAATCTCCAGTTAACATTGAATTCATTTTCAATGTTGAATAAAAACTTATTGAGGTCTTAATTTCGTTGGCTCTAATCAGTGAAACGATGTGTTATATATTTTGTGGGTTGCAAAATTCATCGATCAGATCACTACAAATCTAATAATAAGAAGTTTCCAGTACGTTTTTGCAGGATGAATACTCATGGACAAAAACAATAACTGATAAGTCAATTTAGATGATCAGTCAATTAATAACTGATGGATCAATTGAAAAAATAATAATGGTTCAGTGATCACAAAAACACATCGGACCTGAACAGCAAGATCAGGAAGGCCACATAAAGCAGGATCAATGCTATTCCTTCAATTCTCCTTATCTCCCAGTGAGTATTGATGAACCATAATAGAATCACACTGATCATGATCATGAATGGAAGTGTGAACATAATGCTGAGCCCTGCTATTTCAAGAGGGAACACAAATGCAGAGATTCCCAGGACCAAAAAGATATTCGTTATGTTGGAACCAATCACATTCCCGATTGCAATGTTCCCATAACCTTTACGTGCAGCAGATATTGTCACCATTAGTTCAGGAAGTGAAGTGCCTACTGCAACCAGTGTAACACCAACAAAGGTGTCAGGAACCTGAAAGAGTTGTGCAAAGAATATTGCCTCTTCAACAAAGTATTTGGCACCAAATATCACCGCGATTCCGCTAACAGCGAGAATGAAAAGATCTTTGGAAGTGTCACCGCGTTCCTTTTTATTCTCTTTTTTGTCATCGGAGTTAAAGTCATTGATTCCCTCTCTGATACGGTGGTTCATAGACTCTACATATTTGAATTTGACAAAATAATTGATAAACTCCACGAAATAAGACTTACCTTCATATTTTGACTTATCCTCGAACAAAAAGAAAATATAAGCGACATAGAAAAGGACAAGGACAACTGCTTCAGCTCTTGAAAGTTGCAGATCAAATGCAAAAAGAAGGAAAAGCGTGGAAGCAAAGAGCATGATGTATCCATCCCTTTTCAGCATTTCTGAGTCTGTCTTCACCACCGAGATGATCGCAGCACAGCCGACTATAAGAGCTATGTTCGCAATATTCGAACCCACGACATTTCCAACCACTATCCCGCTTGATTGTGAAAGTGATGCCGCTACAGAAGAAGCAAGTTCAGGTATTGAAGTTCCAATAGCAACAAGAGTTAGTCCAATGATGAACTCTGAAACTCCGAGTTTTTTTGCAATAGCAGATGCTGAACTGACAAAAAGATCCGAACCCTTGACCAACAGTGTCAGGCCGATAAGCAGGATAGCAACGTTTGATAACATCAGCTTGTATTTGAAAGCATTTCTATTTATCTTTGTATATCATGTCCTCATTTTTGTGTATGATATCGTGCATAATAGGGATACGAAATTGGATGAAACAATAGCCTATACGTATATTTATATGCAAGATTGATGTTTAATGAAGAATATAAGTTAGACATTATAAAGGAGTTTGATGCTTTGAGTGATAGTGAACCTATTAGATTGGGATTTGTTGTAGCTGAGTTTAACAGGGACCTGACATACCAGATGGAGCTTTTGGGAACAGAGCATGCAAAGTTCCTTGGCGCTGAGGTCACAGATACCATTCTGGTACCTGGCGTATATGATATGCCTCTTGCTATCAAGAAACTTTGTCAGAAAGACGACATCGACGCTGTGATAACAATTGGTATTGTGATCGAAGGTGCCACAAAGCACGACGAGATCGTTGTCCAGCATGCTGCAAGGAAGATCACTGATCTTTCACTTGAATATGACAAACCAGTAACACTTGGTATTGCAGGACCTGGTATGACACGCATGGAAGCACACCAGCGTGTGGATTACGCAAAACGCGCTGTTGAAGCTGCCGTAAAACTTGTCAGACGTCTTAAATAATCCGGACAATTCCAACTTGAACTTTAAAACGATATAACAAAGGGTAATTCCTATGCCATCATCAAGACTTGAGCGTGTAGAAGAATCGGCAACGATCAAAATCGCAAACGCTGCCAACAAGCTGAAAAGTGAAGGTATCGATATCATCAGTTTCAGCCTCGGCGAACCGGATTTTGACACTCCTGAACATATTTGCAAGGCAGCTGCCGACGCAATGTACCGTGGTGAAACACATTATGCACCATCCGACGGTATTCCGGAACTCAGGGAAGCAATTGCAAACAAGCTGGTAAATGAGAACAAGCTTGATTTTACACCAAATGACGTACTTGTCACTCCTGGTGCAAAGCAGGCGATCTTTGAGATCATTATGTCAGTACTCGACGACAATGATGAGGCCATCCTTCCTGATCCTTCCTGGGTATCCTACAGCCCCTGCATTAAATTTGCAGGTGCAAACCCTGTCTGGGCACCTACTGATCCGGACAACGGATTCATGCCTTATGGAATTGAGGAACTTGTAACTGACAAGACAAAGCTCATCATCGTTAATTCCCCGTGTAACCCCACAGGTGGGGTGTACGATAAAGAGATGCTCAAGACAGTTGCAGACCTTGCTATCGATCACGATCTGCTTGTGATCTCTGATGAGATATACGAGAAGATCATCTATGACAAAAAGCACATCAGCATGGGTTCACTGGACAACATGCACGATCGTACCATAACAGTTAACGGTTTCTCAAAAGCATATGCTATGACCGGATGGAGACTTGGTTACGTGGCAGCTGTTCCGGAACTCATGAGTGGTTTTAAGAAGATCCATTCCCACTCCGTAAGCAGTGCTACGACCTTCGCACAGTTTGGTGGCGTAGCAGCACTGGAAGGACCACAGGGACCTGTCAATGACATGATCACGGAATTTAAAGCAAGACGCGACATCCTTATCGATGGTCTGAATAAAATTGGCTTTAAGTGCAAGAGACCCGACGGTGCATTCTACGCATTTGCCGATGTGAGCGAGTTCGGCAATGGTGATGAAGTAGCGGACAAATTGTTACAGGAAGCACACGTAGCAGTAACTCCGGGATCAGGATTCGGAGCAAGCAGCAAGGATTTCATAAGGATCTCCTATGCTACATCACAGGAAAGAATCAGGGAAGCACTAACCAGAATAGAGGAAACACTCCTCTAAACCTTTTATTTTATATCTTTTTATAAGGGTTCTTTAGATCCGTATCTCAATATCAGATCTAAATATTATATCTCAACATCCGACTCTAATATCCGGTCTCAACATCCTGTTCAAATATCATTCTCTACTTTCGCAGTAGCGCTCGAGTATTTTATTGACTATTCTCCCACTGCTGTATAGTGGACATTTCAGGGATTCATCTATCCTTGTGACCTTTGCCTTGAAGCCTCTCTCCTTAAGGTTTTTCTGAAGTTCCTCAATATCAAAGGTCTGGTCGTGACCAAGAACGATGATGTCAGGTTCGATCTCATACAAAGGCTCGAAAATATCCTTTTCACTTCCAAGTAATGCCTTATCCACTACCCTCAAAGCACTTATCACATCAAGTCTTTGGTCTTCAGGAACAATGGGCTTTGCTTTGTGCCTTATCATGGAATCCCTTGCAACCAGAACATAAAGCTCATCACCAAGAGCACGGGCAGTACTTAAGAAGAAAACATGTCCGGGATGCAAAAGATCAAAAGTTCCTGTGGCAAGTACTCGTTTCAAGAAAGATCACCCTAAAGATATGGATAAATGGATTTATAGGTCGACGGATTTTACAGTTCAGGTAATGAACACAACCTTAATAATATTATGCAGGGGATAAGCAACAGATAATTCAACGGATCAGTGTTCCCTTTTCAGGACTTCATTGCGGAACTTCCTGTAGCAGCCTTCAATAAGACCAAGCTCTCCCTCGATGTTCAGGATATCAAAGTCAAATATCTCGGCGAATTCCTTTACGATATCATCGAACTTCTTTTCATAACGCAGTCCGGTATCCAATTTTGCCACCTTCTTATAGCCAACTGCATCAAAAACGAATTTAGAGGTCTCAACATCATTTGGGTCCTTGCCGAAGCCACCGGCAACAAGCATATCTCCCCAGTTTGCAGCCCACATGGGTGTCAGGAAAAAGGTACCTATTCCTTTGAAGCTCTTGAGGTGATGCAGATATGCCTCTCTGCCACCAAGCACTGCCCCGATGCAATCATCGATGATCTCACCGTTCTCTTCCTTGAGAATACAGATCTTGCACTCAAGATTCCCGAGATCGCTTTCAACGTCACCCAGGACATTACCGCAAAGTCCGTAAAATAAGAGAATTCCTTCTGAGTAAGATGCCATTTCCTCGACCTTTGAATAAACCTCGGACTTGAGGTTGGATGGTACAGCATGTAATGCAAATTCAAGTATATTTATGACAAAGCAATAAGGATCAGCACATTGATCTGAGCACCGGGATGCAAGGCTGGCTTCAGGCACAAGTTTGTAAGAAATACCGATATCATCCAGCTTCTGTACAAGGCCACCGCAGTCCTTGTTCTCGACCACGATCAGGTTATCTATCAAAGGATCATGTTCAACAAGATGAACGATCTCATCTTCGAACATCCTGCATCCTATCAGGCTTATTACAGGCATAGTCTACTCCTCTTTCAACAGGTAGATAATGTTGCAGGTCGGAACTATATAAGGATGCCTACGATCGTTATACCATAGCAGAATTATGGGGGCGAATACAATAAAAAGATAATAAAAAAATGAATGAAAAATCAGATGCAGGTCTCGAAATTGCCTGCAACTGATAAGTTCTTAAATATATTCTCAAATGTCTTCTCAACGATTATTTCCATAGCACTTTTCAAGGTGATCCACTGGCGGTGGCGTCGTAACAAGACTTACACCAACTGCAACCATCATTGCGAGTGGGGTTGCCACAAGGATCGGATCAATAACTGTCCATGTGCCTGTAAGCAACGTCTCAGTTCCAAAAAGAGTCTGGCAGATACCAAGGGGTGCTGCTTCTTTTGCATGGATGAAAGTAAGCCAGAAGAGGCTGCTGAAAGTACCAACAATAAGACTTGCAATTGCACCCTCGCGGGTCATTCTCTTCCAGAACAGTGCACCCATATACGTCGGGAGGAAAGCTGCTGCACAAAGTCCGAAGAATATAGCAGTAGCCCTTGCAATGATGCTGATAGGCAAAATGTATGCAAGGATAACACTTACCAGGATGGCCACAGAGATACCGATCTTTGTAACGTCAACGGTCTTCCCTGCATTACCCTTCATCAGGAACTCGCGATATAAGTCGTGTCCGATGGCTGTTCCCATTGTATGGAACTGTGAGCTCAGGGTTGACATTGCAGCTGCAAGAAGGGTTATCATGAAGACTATGACGAACATCTCAGGCATTGCACTGTTGATGTATTCGGGCATAATAACGTCCATATTTCCTTTTGCAACTTCAATAGCAAGCATTCCGGTAGTATTAAAGAAGTAAACGTTGGAAAGTCCACCTACGATGTATGCAACTCCTGCCATCATGAGGATGAAAGGACCACCAGCAAAGACTGCCCTGTTGAGGGATTTCTTACTGTCAACGGTCATGAACCTGACCGCAAGCTGTGGCTGTGCAAGCACACCGATACCCACACCAAGGATGATAGTTGATACCATTGTCCACCAGATAGGCGAACCAAATACCGGCATTGCTGTCCATCCCTGATGACCACCGGCAGCCAGTGATTCAGGTACAAGAGGTGCAAGATCCGTAAGTGCCTGATGAGCTTCAACGATACCACCAAGCTTTGCATAGGTAAGTGCCAGAAGGACTGCCATACCACCTAGCATAAGGGTTCCCTGAAGTGCATCGGTGTACATAACAGCAAGTAATCCACCTGTGATAACATAAGCAGCAACAATAACTGTCAGGATAAGGATAGCAATATCATAGTCAACGGAAAGTGCGGTTTCCATGAACCTTGCACCGCCGATAAGGACAATTCCTGCATAAAGAGGCATGAACAAAGCGATAAGAGCACCGGAATAGCCCTGAATGAAACGTGACTGGAATCGTCTTCCCAGAAGTTCGGGGAATGTAACAGCATTAAGGTTCACACCGATCCTTCTTGTCCTTGCACCGAAAACAACGAATGCAATGAATATACCTACAAAGATGTTCATGAACACAAGCCAGAGGGTTCCCAGGCCAAGTGTTCCTGTCACACCACCAAAACCAATGATCGCAGCCGTACTGATAAAAGCTGCACCATAGGAAAGTGCAAGAATGTAAGGATTGACATTCCTTCCGGCGAGCATATAGTCGTCGACCTCTTTGGTTCTCCTGTATGCAAGCCAGCCACAATAGAACACAGCGAGCATATAGACCAGGACAAATATTCCCAGAGTTGAAGTACTGACCGCCATCTTAGCACTCCTCGTCCTCTTCTTCGTTCCATTTTAAAAGCCCATAGACCATACATCCCAGTGCACTTACAATGCACAGGACATATGCTAACCATATTTGAGGATCATCGATACCTAACATAACTACCACTTGCCATTTTTTTGATTGATGCTTGCTAACATGTAGCAAGATCGGATAATGGTAACTGTTAACAAGGACCATACTTTAATGTTTCGAAGTTATTCGAGTAAAATAATACAGAGGATTCCGATTAACTCCTGAATTTGAACAGTTACTTATAAACTCTATATAAACGATTGCCTGATAATATAGGTTTATCGGAATCCTCTACAATCTATTGAATGTAAACAGACATCAATGGGACTAAAAGTACAGAGATGTTTTAGAATTGACATACCTGTATTGCAACCATCTCAGAAAAGAAAATGGAGGTGTGGAAACTATAAATATGGACATATCTTCAAGAACCACAGCACACTCTCTCATACTTCAATAGAAATACGATCATAAGATCATGGTAACAGAAACTCATAAAATCATCATGCACTTTTGGCATTTTGCTTCATATTATGCAAAGTACTGTTAGAGAAAAGCATGTTTCTTACAATCAGCAGAGGCAATATCTACTATTTTTTGAGTGTTAATGTTTGCCAACGCATGTATCAATATTAATTACATTTATGAGCTTTTCAGAGTAGATATGTTTTCGGGGGAAACATATATAAATTAATCGAATGTATATACTGTCGGGGTTTTAAAATGTGGAGTTTTTCAAAAATAGAAAGCGAAAATCTGAAAGCTATCACTGATTTAGAAAGCAAATTAGGTATAACCTTAATTGCTTTTTCAGATGATGGAATCGAGTATGTAGACTTAAAAGAAGACGCTGCTAAAGAAGTAAAGGATCTGGAAAAGAAACTGGATCTTTCACTGGTAGCTCTTAAAGCATAATAAAATAGTGGGGTTTTAAAATGTGGGGTTTTTCAAAAATAGAAAGCGAAAATCTGAAAGCTATCGCTGATTTAGAAAGCAAATTAGGTATAACCTTAATTGCTTTTTCAGATGTTGGAATCGAGTATGCAGACTTAAAAGAGGACGCTGCTAAAGAAGTAAAGGATCTGGAAAAGAAACTGGGGCTTTCACTGGTAGCTCTTAAAGCATAATAAAATAGTGGATTGCAATAGTTTGCACCCACTACCTTTTTTTCAATATCAATGATTCCTACATTAAAGTAATGAAAATACTTTTACTCATTGAATACTTTTGTATTTTTCAATCTGTTGTATAGTTTATATTTTGATCAGCGCACTTTCAACATATAATTTTGTATACTATAATGATAACACCTGTAATCCAAATGCAGAGCTATATATACCATTAAATTCCATGTTTATTAAGGGTTTCTAATTTAAAGCGAAAGAGTAAGAGGTATCACCATGGGGAAAAATATATGGGTTATATGTATTATTGTTTTGGGTACGATACTGGTAATGCCATCAATGGTGGGAGCCGCACCATCTGTCATCTGGGATGGCGAGGTTGAGCTACCATCCGGCGCATTTGATTTTGTGCCTACCAACAACCAGTCTGCAAGCTATGAGATCAATAATTTCACCGATCTTGGAGCTCTTGTGGCTGCGAATCAAAGTGCTGGTTTTAGTATCAACATATCAGATGAATGGTATGCATCATTCGGTTCGTTCTGGATCAATGGCATTAATGGAACTAACAATGAACCATGGGGTCCTTCCTCTAAATCATGGTCGATCTTGATCAATGATGTGCCAGCTTCTGAAGGACTTAGTAAAAATACGCTGAAGAACGGGGATGTTGTCAGTTTCTGGTTCTGTCCAACAAACAGTACAACATTTGAACCCATCATCGATGAAGCAACGTATGTCCTGAACATTACTCTTAAACCTACAACTGTCATCTGGGATGGCGAGGTTGAGTTACCGTCCGGTACATTTGAATTTGTTCCAACAAATAACCAGTCTGCAAGCTATGAGATCAATAATTTCACCGATCTTGGAGCTCTTGTGGCTGCGAATCAAAGTGCTGGTTTTAGTATCAACATATCAGATGAATGGTATGCATCATTCGGTTCGTTCTGGATCAATGGCATTAATGGAACTAACAATGAACCATGGAGTCCTACCTCTAAATCATGGTCGATCTTGATCAATGATGTGCCAGCTTCTGAAGGACTTAGTAAAAATACGCTGAAGAACGGGGATGTTGTCAGTTTCT